>JBFIPU010000022.1:0-29940 GCA_041609995.1 Acidimicrobiia bacterium | reverse complement strand
GACCTCTTACGATGTCGCTCGACGGTCGGGGCTGCCAACCATGGCGTCCACCGTTAGCAGTCTCGATCGTCGAGCGCCAGAAATATAGCACTCTCAATACGAGAGTGCTAACTCGATTTCTTTGGTGTTGCGGAACCTGTTGACCGCTCGTAGCTGTTTGTCTGACCCCAAACTCGATCACGCGAGGGTTCCGCAACAAAATCAAGGCAACAGAATCCACCGTGACGCGTACGCGACGGCTGGCGTCAGAGAGCAACTGGCGAGCGATCTCCGTTGATTTGACGACCTTGTTCGATGTTGCCGAGCCGATCGACCGGTCGTCGCCGCGGTATGGCCCACTCGTCTCAAACCAGGCGGGCTCCGCAACCAAATCAAGGCAACAGAATCCACCGTGACGCGTACGCAATGCTCAATCATGTTGCGGAACCAGTCGGCCATTCGGCGCCGTCTTCCTCACCCTCATCTGGAAAATGCGTGGGTTCCGCAACTACATCAAGCTGACGGAATTCACGGTGACGCGTACGCGGCGGCTGTGGTCAGAGAGCAACTGGCGAGTGATCTCTGTTGATTGACGACCTTGTTCCATGTTGCGGAGCCGATCGACCGGTCGTCGCCGCGGTATGGCCCACTCACGCTGGAGGCAGGCTCCGCAACCACTTCAAGCTGCCCGTAATCCACCGCGACGCGTACGCGACGGCTGTGGTCAGAGGGCAACTGGCGAGTTATTCATGTTGCGGAGCCGCTGAACCGCCCGCCGTTGAATGCCCAATCCATCACGCTGGAGGCGGGTTCCGCAACCACTTCAAGCTCACGGAATTCACGGTGACGCGTACGCGGCGGCTGTGGTCAGAGCGCTACTGGCGAGTGATCTCTGTTGATTGACGACCTCGTCAGACTTGCCAAGGTGGCCGGCTCAGTGCGGGTGGCCCAGGCGCATGCCTGGGTCTACGTCTCCGGTCCAGATGCCGGCCACGCCGCGCTGGAGTGCCAGCTGACCGGCAAGGGCGATCATGGCACCGTTGTCGGTACACAACTCGGCCGTCGGCAGCGCCAGCTTCACATTCCGCTTTTCTGCCTCTTCTGCCAGCCGAGCCCGCAGGCGCCGATTTGCCAAGACCCCTCCCCCGCCCCCCACCGTGGTCGAGCCCGTCTCGTCCACCGCGTTGAACGTCTTCTCCACCAGCACGTCTACGATCGCTTCTTGCAGCGAGGCGGCGACATCGGCAATCGGGACATCGCTGCCGGACGCATGTTGTTTGTCGACCCAGTTGACCACGGACGTCTTCAGGCCCGAGAAGGAGAAGTCAAAGGGCCGGTCCGACAGTGCCCGGGGGAACCGAATCGCTTTGGGGTCTCCCTTGCTGCTCAATCGATCGACGGCCGGCCCTCCCGGAAAGCCGAGGCCGAGGTAGCGGGCCAGCTTGTCGAACGCCTCCCCGGCGGCATCGTCGATCGTGCCGCCCATCATCCGGTACGTGCCCCAATCAGACATATGGACGATCTGCGAATGGCCTCCAGACGCCAGCAGCACAACCGCCGGGGGCTCGTAGCCCTCATGTTGGAACATGGGAGCGAGCAAGTGACCTTCCATGTGGTCGACGCCGATGAAGTCGGCTCCCAGCGCCCACGCCATCGCCTTGCCGAAGGAGAAGCCGACCACCAGTGCTCCGGCCAGACCCGGGCCCTGCGTGGCGGCCACGGCCGTTACGTCGTTCGGATGTACTTCCGCCTCGGCCAGGGCGCGGTGGGCGAGACTCTTGATGGACTCCACGTGCGCTCGGGCCGCCACTTCGGGAACGACGCCGCCGAAGCGAGCATGGATCTCGACTTGCGAACCGATCACGTTGCTGCGGATCTGGCCGCCGACCACTACTGCCAGACCTGTCTCGTCGCAACTCGTCTCGATTCCGAGGACGACGGGCTCAGTCATTGCCCACCTCCGAGATGGCGTGGTCGCTGATGTCGTGTGCGAACATGATCACTGCGTCCTCGTTCCCGTAATAGCCTTTGCGCACCCCGACCTCTTGGAACCCAAATCGCTGGTACAGGCCTCGGGCTGGGTGATTGGAGGCTCGAACCTCGAGCGTGAGGTGGCGAGCGCCGCCGGTGGCTGCCACGGCGAACAGTTCGCGCAAGAGATGGCTGCCATGGCCCCGGCCGTGGTGGGCCGGATCGACGGCCAGCGTGATGACATGTGCTTCTTCGCCGACGAGCATCAGCCCGCCGTAGCCCCGAATCATCCCGTCGTCCTCGATCACGAGGTAACGCCGGGACTCGGTGGCCAGTTCTTCTCCGAACATGGCTGCGGTCCAGGGGGATTGATAGGCCTTGGCCTCGATTTCGAGTACCGCCCCGATGTCGGCCACCGTCATGGATCGGATCATGCCAGCCCCTCGCCTCGAAAATCCGTCCAGTTGATGGCCACATCCGCCTCGCGCAGATACATGGGCCGCACGTCATCGGCCAGTGGCACATCGCCGGTCTCGAGAGAGCGCACCGCCAGCTCCATGACGAGGTCGGCCGTCGGGAAACGGGGCCGGCCGAACTTGACGTGTCGCGTGTGATGCAGCACGCTCTCACCCAGGGCCTGGTAGTCACCCACGACCAGGGCGTCGGCCTCGCTCGCCTCCATCTGGGCCTGGAACTCATTCGGCCTCATCAGCTCGATCGGGCCTTCGCGGACGACTCCGCCGGGAACGGGCCGGTACCGAGCGGTCGCAATCTGGCCGCGCCGCGCATCGACGATCGGCCAGATCTCTCGGCGTCCCGTGGCCGCTCGCAGCGCCAGTACATCCAGCGCGGTGACGGGGACGATCGGCACCCCGGCCGCCGCCGCGATCCCCTGGGCAGTAGCCAAGCCAGATCTGATGCCGGTGAACAAGCCCGGACCCACGTCAACGACCACAGCGTCGATCTCGGATCGGGTCCACCCCGCTTGCGCAAAGCAGAACTCGAGAGCCGGGACCAGGAAAGACACGTGGCCGCGCGGATCCACCTTGGTGGCGATCGCCTTGATCTCGCGCCCGACTCCGAGGCACACCGAGGAGGCGGGGGTAGCGGTTTCGATGGCAACAATCCTCATTGCCGCAATTCTCGCAGGGGTCGCGATCTCCAGGAGCCTTTGGGTATCAGCGTGAGGACCCGCCGCTCATCGTCGGCCACGTCGAACTCGACCACGAGATGATCCGGAGGCACGAGCGCCGAGACCGCCTGGCCCCACTCGATCACCAGCACCCCGTCAGCAGCCTGCTCGACGACGTCGATGTCCTCGAACTCGCCGGACGTGGACAACCGGTATACATCGACATGGGTCAGGGGCATCAATCCTTCATAGGTGCGGACAATGACGAACGACGGGCTCGTCACCCGCTCCTGCACCCCCAGCCCTTCGGCCAGACCAGACGTGAAGATGGTTTTGCCCGACCCCAGGTCTCCGGCGAGCAGTATCACGTCCCCGGCGCGCAGAAACGCGGCGAGACGCCGTCCGAGCGCCATCGTCTCCACCACCGTGTCGCACGGCACCTCAAACAACCGCAACCCCGTTCACTCGAAGAGCCCCAATTGCTCCGCCGGCCTGGCCCGGGCGACAACCTCGCGTGCCAATGCGATGTCCTCGCGCATCTGGTCGGCCACCCGCTCACCGCCCCGCAAAGCGGCAGCAGGGTGGAACGTGGGAACCACGTGGCGACCCCACCAGGGATAGACCTGCCCCCGCAGCCTCGTGATTCCGATCGAGCGCTTCAGCAGCAGCTTCGACGAGAAGTTGCCCAGCGTGATCACCACAGCCGGGTCGACCAAACGGATCTGATCGGCGAGATACCCCTTGCAGGCGGCGATCTCGTCAGGCTGTGGGTCGCGGTTGCCCGGGGGCCGGCACTTGACGACGTTGGCGATGTAGATGTCGGACCGGTGCCACCCCGCCTCGCCCATCAGAGAAATCAGCAACTCTCCGCTTCGTCCCACGAACGGGAGGCCCTGTTCGTCTTCATCTTTGCCGGGGCCCTCCCCCACAACCATGACGTCGGCCTGCGGGTTGCCGTCGCCGAACACGACATTTGTGCGACCACGCGCCAGCTTGCAGGCCGTGCACGCCGCCGCAGCCTCCGCCAAGACAGACAACTGTTTCGCCCGCTGTTCGGGCGTCATGGATTCAGGCATGGTCCCCGGGTTCGGCAGAGGTGTGATGGTGTGATCGTACCGGGTGTGGGGACCGCTTTGAAATCAAACGACGGTGGCGATGGCAGCTCCCACCGACACGAATGCAGCCTCGGCGATCGCCTCCGCATTGGCCTCGTCCGTCCCGGCCGAGACCGCGAACGCCATGTCGCCGTCGTAGCGGGTGTGGGATGGTCGGATGCAGGCGCCGATGGCATCGTGGGCCCGGACCAACACCCTTCCCAGCGCCCCCCGATCGAGTGCCGCCGTGGTGGCCACCACCACGAGGGTCGTGTTTTCTCCGGTCGCCGGAGGCTCGGTTGGCCAAGTGGGACGGTGCGGGCCACCGGTGATCGGATCTCCCTCCAGCGTGAACAGGTCGCCCACGGAATTGGCAACTACCAGCGCAGCCACCTGAGCCCCGTCTGCTTCCATGGAATATGAACCGATGCCGCCCGGCACCTCCTGGCCTCTCCACCCTGCCACCGTGGCACCCATCCCGACTCCAACCCGTCCGGTGGTCACCGGATCGGCAGACGCGGTGCGAAAAGCGTGGGCGCCCTCCTCCGGCCCGGGGCGAACGTCAGCCCGGCCCACGCGCAGGTCATAGATCACTCCGGCCGGAACGATGGGCACGACTCCCACCAGCGTGGGGTGGCCCCGTCCAGCTGCCTCGAGCTCACGCACCACGCCGTCGGCACTCGCCAAGCCGAAAGCACTGCCGCCTGTGAGGACAATGGCCTGTACCGATTCGACCGACCGCCCCATTTGCAGCAACGCCAGCTCACGACTGCCGGGGGCGGCCCCCCTCACCTCGGCGGCGGTGACATTGGGCTCCGGCAGGTCGATCACGGTGACCCCGGTACGGGCGTCGGCATCGTGCCAGTGGCCCACCTTGAATCCCGGAATGGACGTGAGGGTCATGGTCGAAGTCTGGCAGGTTTCCGGCTGGGACGACCGGAGCCGGTTCTACACGTACCGGCGGGGAAGCCGGTCGCTGAAACCACACACGACCTCATAGGAGATCGTGTCGAGCCACTCGGCCCACTGCTGAGCGGGCACGGCGCCGTCGCCCTGGGTGCCCATCAGCACGACTTCGTCCCCCAACGCCACCGGATCCGACTCCATGTCGATCACCACGTAGTCCATGGTGATCCGTCCGGCGTACGGGCGCCGCTTGCCTCCGATGAGGGCAGCTCCTTTGACCGAGCTGAGCCGTCGGGTCACGCCGTCGGCATACCCGATCGGTACCGTGGCAATCGTGGAGGCCGCCTCCAGTTCCCGGATGCGGCCATACGACGGACGGGCGCCGGCCGGCAGCCGACGGACATGGGTGACCTCCGACAACACGCGCATGGCGGGACGAAGCGTGACCGGAATGGGTTTGCGCGGTGCCGGGTGGAGCCCGTACATCGCAAGCCCCACGCGCACCATGTCGAGGCGAGACGCCGGATACAAGAGGGCACCGGCCGAGTTCGCCAGGTGCACGATGGGTACCTGCAGGCCGGTGTCGCGAGCCGTAAGCATGAAACCCTTGAACAGGTCCAGCTGCCGATTAGTGAACTCGGGATCGGCGTCGGCGTCGGCCAAGTGGCTCCAGATCCCCTCCAGGTCGGCCTTGGGTGAACGGGTGACAGCTGCCGCCAGCCGCTGGACGGTGGCGCCGTCGGTCCCCAGCCGGTACATACCCGAATCGAACTTGAGGTGGACGCTCGGCGATTCGCCGTCAATCGCAGCCAGGAACGATTCGAGAAACATCGGATGGTAGATCGTGGGGGTCAACCTCCAATGCAGGACGTCGTTGATGTCCTCCAGAGGGGGCTGAGACAGCAGCAGGATCGGATGCCGGATGTCGGCTTCGCGCAGCCGCACCCCTTCCTCGACAGTGGCGACGGCCAGCATGTTGGCCCCGGCCTCGATGGCGGCCTTGGCGACCGGTACATCGCCGTGACCGTAGGCGTTGGCTTTGACGACGGCACAGAAGCGTGCAGGGGCGACGAGATCGATGAGAGCAGACACGTTGTCGCGGATGGCCCCGAGATCGATTTCCACCCACGATGGTCTCATCGTTCTGTCCCCGATCTCACGGTTGTTCGTTCCATTCGCCGGCGCCGACCGCGATGGCACCTGAAACAGGCTGTCCAGGCCGGGCGTGGGCGAGGCAGGCCGGCGCACGGGCAAAGGCTCCGATCGCCGGCAACCGCCCGAAAATTAGTTCGGCGGACCGGCAACAACACGGACCTCAGGTCCGGACTGCCATTGCCATCACGAGGGCCGACGTGTCGGTGTGGGTGATCGTCACCAGCACCTTGTCGACACCCAGTTCTTCCGCCCGCCGGGCCGCCGTCCCCGACAGGTTGACCCGGGGCGGCCCGCCCCCGGTGATCTCGATGTCTCGCCACATGATCTGGCGGAACCCTCTCCCGAGGGATTTCATGACCGCTTCTTTGCCCCCAAAACGGGCCGCGAAGCGGCGGGCAGGCTTGGCGAAGCGGAAGGCGTATTCCTGCTCGTGCTCGGTGAAGCATCGCTGTGCAAATCGCGGGTACCTCTCGAGTACGGCCTCAATCCTGTGGATGTCGGCCAGATCGATCCCAATGCCGACGATGTCCATGTGCTACACCCTACGGCAGGGTTACTCCACCGTCACCGACTTGGCGAGGTTGCGGGGCTGATCGATGTCCAGGCCGCGCAGGCGGGCGACGTGATAGGCAAGCAGCTGGAGAGGCACGGCCGCCGGGACGGGGGCGTACAGATCCTCGACCCGGGGGATCCGGATGACCTCGTCGACGAATCGATCCAGCTGATCATCATCCTCGTAGCCGATGGCAATGACATACGCGCCCCGCGCTTTGACCTCTTGCACGGCCGACAGGGTCTTGTCGTAGGTCGCCTGCTGAGTGAGAACGACGACCACCGGCGTTCCATCGGTTACGAGCGCCAGCGTCCCATGCTTGAGCTCGCCCGCCGGCATGGCCTCCGAGTGGATATAGGAGATCTCCTTCAACTTCAACGAGCCCTCCATCACCACTGCATAATCGAGGCCCCGTCCGATGAAGTAGATGTCCTCGGCGTCGACCAGCGACGACGCCACGCGGGCGATCGCTTCGTCGTGGCCGACGATCGCCTCGACCGCTCCCGGCAACGTGGCCAATCCTTGCCCGAGCCGGCGCTGGTCGTCGGGCTCGAGTGACTTGCGCCGTTGCCCGAGGTCCATCGCCAGCAGATACTGGACCACCACCATCGCGGTGTACGCCTTGGTAGAGGCCACCGAGATCTCGATTCCCGCCCGCGTGTAGATGGTGTCGTCGGCCAGGTGACTCAAGGCGCTGCCGGGGACATTGGTGATCGCCACCAGACGGCCTCCCAGCTCTTTGGCCAGGCGGGCGGCGACGAGCGTGTCGACCGTCTCCCCGGACTGGCTGATGGCGATGACGAGGTCACCCGGTTCGATCAAAGGATCCGAGTAGCGCAACTCATGGGCATAGACGACTTCGGTCGGGATGCGGAGCAGGTTCTCGAACAGCTGCTTGCCCACCAAACCCGCGTGATAAGCGGTGCCGCACGCGGTGATCCAGATCTTGCGCAGATCCTGGGCAAACTCATCGGTATAGGCGACCTCGTTGAGGTCGACGTGATCCCCGTCGAGACGGCCCATGAGTGTCTCGGCCACGACCTCGGGCTGTTCGTGGATCTCCTTCAGCATGAAGTGTTCGAAGCCACCCTTTTCGGCAGCCTCCAGGTCCCATTCCACCTCAGCGGGCCGGCGGTCGACCGGCTCGCCGGCGATGGTCGTCAGCTCGACGCCGTCAGCTCGCAGTGACACCATCTCGCCGTCCTCGACCACCATCACCGAGCGCGTGTGCTCCAAGAGGGCCGGAATGCCGGACGCCAGGAACATCTCCCCCTCGCCAAATCCGACCACCAGCGGGCTGATCATGCGAACGGCCACCATGTGATCCGGCTCCAGCGATGTCATCACGACCAGCGCGTAGGCGCCGGTGGCGCGGTCGACCGCCTGGCGCACGGCATCCCGGAGGTCACCCTGGTAGTAGCGACCCACGAGGTGGGCCAGCACCTCGGTGTCGGTGTCTGATGAGAACACCACCCCCTCCTCTTCCAGTTCCTCCTTGAGATCGGCGAAATTCTCGATGATCCCGTTGTGCACCACGGCGAACGTGGCCTGCTCGTTGATGTGGGGGTGGGCGTTGGAGTCGGTCGGGGGACCGTGGGTGGCCCAGCGGGTGTGCCCGATTCCCAGAGTGCCGGCCGGCATCGCCGCCGCCAAGGCCGCGTCCAGATTGGCGATCTTCCCGGCAGCTTTCCGCACGACGATGCCATCACCCTCGTTGACGGCCAGTCCGGCCGAGTCATAGCCTCGATACTCGAGCCTCCGCAGACCCTCCAAGACGATGGGGGCGGCCTGCTGCGGGCCCACGTAACCCATGATTCCACACATATGTCTCCCTCTTGCGCCGCGGCGCGTATCGTCGACGTTCGTCCGGTTGGAACGTACGGCGACCACGGACCGCCGGCAATTCGCCCGCATCATCGCGGGCGTGTGCCCATCAAGCACGTTCACAACTTCCAGAGAGGAGACGCGGCTGGATCCGCTCCACATCGCCGGCGCTTTGTCCCAGATGTCGCCACCTGGTTTTAACGCCGCCGTCCGGTCGTGGACAACCGAGAGGGCACCCGCCGAAGGCTTCGATACTCCCTCTACCTCGTCACCTGCGTGAAATCCAGGCAGGTCTGGCGCTTGTTTGTTCTTGTCTCCTTGCGTCAGAGTAGTCGGAGAAGCCCGGACTGTCGTGGCAGACTGGCCGCATGCAGAGACACTGCCTGTCGCCCGCCAGAATCCGCTTTCGGTTCCCGCCAACGGCGGATGACGTTCGGGCCGACCCTGCCGTCTCGTGATGCACCTTCCCCCGTTCGCGCTCGAGCGCTTTTTCGATCGGTACGAATTCACCACCGAAATCCTGCTCTGCTCGTCCGACGTCGAGCCATGGCGATTGTCGGAACTCCTCGAACTCGCCTCCCCCGATCAGTTGAACCGCTGGAACAACCTGTCGCTCGGCTACACGCAGGCCTCCGGGCACCCGCTGTTGCGTCACCAGATCGGCAAGCTCTACGACACACTGGGCACCGATGAGATTCTGACCTTTGCCGGAGCGGAGGAGGCGATCTTTTGCCTGAGCAACGTGCTGCTCGGACCGGGTACCCAGGCCGTGGTGGTGACACCGGCCTATCAATCGCTCTACCAGGTGGCGGCGGCAACCGGAGCGGAGGTCGTTCGCATCCCGCTTGGTCCGGGCTGGTCGCTGCCGCTGGAGGCGCTGGCGGCCGCCATCGGCCCGCAAACCGAGCTGGTGGTCGTCAACAGCCCGCACAACCCGACCGGTGCCGTGATCCGGGAGCCAGAGCTCACACAGCTCATCGAGCTCTGCCGGGAAGCCGGGGCCACCCTCCTGGGTGACGAGGTCTACCGGTTCCTCGTTCACGAAGGGGGCCATCCTCCGCCGGTCGCAGATCTCTCGCCCTACGGCGTCTCCCTGGGCGTGATGTCGAAGTCCTTCGCACTCGCCGGGCTCCGCATCGGCTGGGTGGCGAGCAGCGACCACGAATTGTTGCGGCGGCTGGCGCAGTTCAAGGATTACACGACGATATGTTCGTCCGCCCCCGCAGAGCTGCTGGCAGAGATCGCCCTCGACAACGCCGGGGTGATCCTCAAGCGGAGCCGGTCGATCGTGGCCGAGAACCTGGCCATCGCCGACAGCTTCTTCTACAAGTGGGAGGGTGCTTTCCAATGGATGCGACCACAGGGCGGGACAACGGCCTTTCCGGAATTCACAACCCCTTATGAGATCGAGGAATTCGCCCGACAGCTCGTAACGGAAGAAGGCGTGTTGCTGGCCCCGGGCTCGTTGTTCGAATGGCCCGGCAACCACTTCCGGCTCGGAATGGGCCGGACCAACTTCGGCGAGGGGGTCGAACGCCTCGACCGGTTCACCGAAACCCTGTTCTCATAGCCGCCAAGCGTCAGGTCACGAGCTGGGCAATCGTGTAGATCACGAACCCGGCGACCCCGCCCACGACCGTACCGCTGATGCGGATGAACTGCAGATCACGCCCGATCAGGTCTTCAATCCGATTGGTGGTCTCGTCGGTGTCCCACGACTTGACGGTTGCCTCGACCAGGTCCGACACATCGTCTTCGAACCGTTCGACCAGCTCGCGACTGATGTTGAGCACCCGCTCGTCGATCCGGGCCCGCAAGGCTTCATCGCGGTTGAGAGAACCGGCGAACCGGGTGATCGCCTCTTCGAACCGTTCGACCAACTCTCCCTCCCCGGCCGCGGCCTGGGCCTGTAGATCCGACTTGGTGCTCTGCCATACCCCGTCGAGCAGTCCCTGGACGGCCGGGTGCTCGATGAGCTCCTCCTTGAACTCCTCCAGCCGCTTTTCGATGAGGGGGTCCGTTTCCAGCCGCTGGACCTGGTCGTTCACCATGCCGGCAAAGGTCTCTCGAAACGGGTGATCGGGATCCTCGGCGACGTGTTGAGCAAAACGGGCCACGACGTCCACGGCCTGCTGCATGATGGCCGCATCCACCTGGCGAGGCACCCACCACGGAGAGGCCTCGGACAGGGCGGCTTGCAGCCGCTCCTCGTTGCTGGCGATTGCTGATACGAAATAGGGCATGACGCTGTCGAGGGTGGCGTCCACCCGGCCTTCCTCGGTCGCCAGCGCCGCCCACTCGCGAACCAGGGGCGTGATCGGCATCGACCGCAGTCGCTCCACCACCACGTCTCGCAAACCTTCGGCGATGCGATCGTCATCGAGGTGGCCGGCGACGGTGCCGAGGCCGTCGGCCAGACGGACCGCCATGCGCCGGGCCGCCGCCGGCTGACTCAGCCACTCGGCGATGCGTTGGGACACGTCGATGTCCTGGATGCGCGTCTCGATGTTGTCCGGCGACAAGAAACTCTCCTGCATGAACGTGCCCAGGGCTTTCCCGAGCTGGTCTTTGCGGCTGGGGATGATGGCCGTATGTGGAATCTTGAGACCGAGCGGGTGCCGGAACAGTGCGGTCACGGCGAACCAATCGGCGAGCGCGCCCACCATCGAGGCCTCGGCTGTCGCCCGGATGTAGCCAACCCACGGATACGTCTGCTCCACCCATAACGCCACCAGAAACACCACCGTCATCAGAATCAGGAGACCGGTGGCGAAACGTGAGACCCGATGCGTTGCGTTCACCGCCGCACCGCCTGTCCGCCGAACCAGCGACACAGGGCCACGGTCAGACGTTCGAGCGTCACCGCATGCGTCTCCTCCGGCTGTGTTTTGAGCACCCGGTCCGCTCGGGCCAGCGCCGAGAGCGCCCGGCGCAGTTCGCTGTCGGAGGTCTGAGAACGCTGGCGCCACGCCTTCTGGGCCGGATAGTTGTCGGGCTTCACACCGAGCCAGGCGGTCAGCGTCCCCAGGTCCGGAGCTGCAGCCGCCAATGCCCGGCGACGCAGCTCACCCTCCAAGTACGCCAGGAGAATCAACGGATGGGAGTGGGTGAGGAAATCGGTGAGCCGGCGGAGTGCTTGGCCCACATCGCCTGCTGCCACCGCATCGGCGTAGAGCCAAACCGGCTCATCGGGCCGGTTTTTGAACCGCTCGCGAATGTCGGCATCCGAGACAGGGCCTTCCAGTTCCCGGAGCTGATCGAGGGCAGCCCCGATCGAGGCCAGATCCGTGCCGAAGCGCGTGATCAACGCCTCGCGGGCCTCGGCGTCCAGCGCCAGTCTCCGACTTTTCGCCTCCTGCGCCAGCCAGCCCCGGGCGTCACGTTCGCGCACAGGACCAACCCGGTGCGTCTCTCCGTGCTCCTTCACCGCCTTCGCCAGCGTGGTCGGCATGGCTCCGGCTGAGACGATCACGACCCGGGCGCCGGCGGGGGGCGGCGAGATCAGCTCCGAGATGACCTCGGCCTCGGCGGCTTGCAGATTCTGCACGTCGACGATGAGCAGCGGCGGGTTGTCGCCGAATAGGCTTCCGCTCTGCAAGGCCGGGATCACCGGCTCGAGCGCTTGCCGCATGACTCCGGCACCTTCAGGTTCACCTGAGCCTTTGGCGGGGACCTCGATGCGGAGCGGTTCGGGACCCTCACCGACGAGCGACATCGCCTGTTTGAGCATCATCTCCCGCTCGCCTGGGCCCGCGTCCTTCGGCCCGGTGACAGCCACAACCTCCATGGCCAACGACGTTAGTCGAAGCCCTGACAGGCCCCGACGCAGTCCGCAACCGACCATCGGGTAGCCCCACCCCGGAACTCGACTGCGATGTCGCCGAGCTCATCGGTCCTGAGCACCTCGGCACCGCTCTCGGTCAGCGCCGCCACCACGTCCCCCGCCGGGTGGCCGTAGTTGTTGGGGCCCACAGAGATGATGGCCACCTCGGCGCCAACACTTGCGAGCCAGTCCAGGTCGCTGGTCGCCGCCCCTTGGTGCGGCACCTTCAGGATCTCGGCAGGGAGGGCGCCGAGTTCGGACTGGGCGATGTGCTCCACGTCTCCAGGGAACAGCAACCGGTGATCGCCTACCGTGATACGCAGCACCAAAGACTGGTCGTTGGGCGACACGTACCGGCGGAGGGGACCGAGTACCTCGATGTGGAAGGACCCGAACGTATGCATCGAACCGTGCCGGGGCACGAGGGTTGAGACTCCCCAGCTCGCGCTCTCCGTCAACAACTCTTGATATCTGCCCTCTCGTTCCCGATGCCCGGCATGCCAGAGCACGCCCACCGGCATCTTCTCCGCCGGCGCCAGCAGGCCGGTGACGTGGTCGGCGTGGAGGTGGCTGGCCACCATGAGGTCGACGTGGTCGACTCCCCACTCCTGCAGCTTGACGAGGACACCGGTGGGATCGGGGCCGCCATCGATGAGGATCACCTCGCCGTACGGGCCCATCAACAGCGCGGCGTCGCCCTGGCCGACGTCCATGAAGACGACCAGGGGCGCCGGCGGGGCGGACGACGGTGCAATCCCGACCACGACCCCCAGCACCCCGATCGAGATCGCGAAGGGACGGGTGCGGGACGAGCGGACGGCGGCCAGACCAACCAGCACACCGACCATGCCCACCCAGCTCGCCTGCGGGCCTCCAAACATCCACCACGCCAGATCCAGAACAGCGTCGGCCAGTCGAGCAGCAACCGACACCAGCATCGCACTGTTGAGGAACGAGCCCGCCATCCCGAGCACCGTTGCCATGCTCACCATCGGGGCGGCGATGAGATTGGCGAGTGGCGCCAGGAGCGGCACACGGCCGAGTTGCAGCAGCAGCGGGGCGACCGCAATCTGCGCACCGAGCGTTGCCCACAGGCTTGACCACAGCCAGCGAGGCCGCCGACCGGTTCGAGGGGCGGACATCACGCCGGCCGTGGCGGCGACCGACAGCTGGAACCCGATGGATCCCGCCAGTTCGGGCGATATCAGCAACGCGACCGTCACGGTGATCCCGAGCGCCATCCACCGGTCGATGGGCCCGGACACCAGTCGTCCCATCAACACCAGCGCAGCCATGCCTGAAGCCCGCACAACCGACGGCTCCCACCGGGTGGCGACCACGAACACGCCGAGGGCCGCCAGGCCGAGCCAGGCTCTGGGCCGGGATCGAAGAGATACCGGCATCGTCACCAGCCACCACCCGAGCAGAAACAATGCCACGTTGCTGCCGGACACCGCCACGAAATGGGCTAACCCGGCTCGTCGCATGGCCTCGATGTCTGCCTCGCCCACGCCGGACGTGTCGCCGATCAGGAATCCGGCCACCAGAGCAGCACCCTCGCCATCGGCCGCGGTCAGTTTCTGGACCCGATGGCGAACCGCATTGCCGGCGCGCACAAACGGATTGACACTTCGTGAGAGCCGCGAGAATTCGCCGGCGAACATCGTCGCCGCCACCGCCCGGCCGCGAACGAACGCTGGTGACGGGTCGATCTCGCCGGTCACGGAAACGATGTCACCGACGTCGGGAAGCGTGGGTCCCTCCGGCAGCACAAGCGCGATGGGAGGCCCCGACCATTCCTTGTCTCCCAGAGACCGGGGGCGCGCCACATACCGGTGTCGGCCATCTGACCCGTGTGGTCCCGACACGACGCGGGCTTGGATAATGGCCTCGCCTTCCGGCGTGGGTGCGTTGAGCACATTCGCCTCGCGCTGGGACGATCCGGCACCGGCGGCCATTCCGATCGTCAATATGATCACCCACCAGCGCGCCGCCGGGCGAACCAGAGCCGCCAACAACGGAGCGACAACGAACAGCAACACCGGGACCGGGAGGCTTCGGCCGAGCCCGACTCCCATCCACGTGAGGGCGGCCATGAGCAGGCAGAATCGGCTGGTGGGTGGGAGCTGGGCCCACCTGGCGCTCACGGGATTCTGATGTGCTCTCGCATCATGGCGAGCTTCGACTCCCCGATCCCCGGGACGTCCAGCAGGTCCTCGATGACCGAGAACGGCCCGTTGGTGGCGCGGAATTCGATGATGCGGGCAGCCAACACCTCACCCACGCCAGGAACGCCTTTCAGTTCTTCGGTCGTCGCCTGATTGACGATCACTTTCCCTCCGAACCCGGGCGGCGACTCTGGTGAACGGCGATAGACGACGATCTGCTGGCCATCGGAAACCGGTGCGGCCAGATTCACCGCCGACGGATCGGCTTCGGGGCCGAAACCGCCTGCGGCCGCGATCACGGCCTCGACCCGGGAGCCGGCGGGAACCACCACCACCCCGGGCTTCATCACTGCTCCGGCCGCGTGCACCGCGATGGTCTCGGACATCGGGGAGGCAGTGACCGACCCCACCGGGGGAGGTTGGGCGGGTCGGCCGAACCAGAGCCCGGCCCCGAGCGCGACGAGCACGAGGACCACGGCGCCGGACCATTGCAGGCGGCTCATGGGCCTACACGTAGCAGGAGAACGCGCCGGTGGGAACCCGCCTGAGCCGGCCGCAGCTCAACTTCAGCAGAACCAAAGATGAATGCCTAGATTCTGAAACAGGCTGGAGTAAGGACGCCAAATGATCCATAAGGTGGGCGCGCATCGTCGGACAGTTGAATCGATGGCGAGATCGTTCGCGTTCTTGCTGCTCGGCGCGATCACCGTTCTGGCGCTGAGCGGGTGCGGTGATCCGGCAAGCTCCACATGAACCCGGGCTCGAGCGCGGCTATCTCCAATGCAACCGGATCGTCGTCGCTGGCGTTGGCGAAGGTCACGTTGACCGTGGCGGTGTTGGCCACCGTGGCCGGACCCGAGTAGGCGCATTCGGTTCCGTTCCAGGTCACGCTCGCGTCAATTGACGCAGGCAGGGTGGTGACGGTCGACGACGTCGTGGATTCCGCCTGGGTGGTCGTCGTTGTCGGAATTGGCGTTTCCCGAGTTCGCTTCGGTGATACATCCCGACCCTCTGCGATACCCCGATGGACGATTGGCGGCTGCCGGGGAGTCCGCAGCAGACTCATTCCTGCCCCTCAACCCGGGTGGTTACGTGTTTCTATGTGTTGTTGGCGAGCCCCCCGAGATGCGGGGGACAACGGCCGACATGGGCTTCGAGTCAGTCAGCTGATCGAGCCAATTGGGGCAAGAACAAACCTTTGACCGGCGCACAGACGGCCGGGGCCGCCCGGCCCATATTGACTCGGGGTAACCACAGACGCCCGTCCTTTCGACTGGTGATAGCGGGGGGTGTGCCGCACCCGGGTATTAGGTTGGGCGGATGGATCGCTACCGAGTTGCTCCCGGCACCGACGTCGACTTGAGCCAGGTCGAGCCCGGCGACACCCGGGGTATAACCCGTGACGAGGCCAAAGCTGCAACCAAGGAGCTCAACGAGCGGCTGGAGGACCTTCAGGAGCTCCTATACGCCGAAGGTAAGCACAAGGTCCTCGTCGTCTTACAGGCAATGGACGCCGGCGGCAAGGACGGGACGATCCGCAAAGTGTTCGAGCACGTCAATCCGCAGGGTGTCAAAGTCGCGTCTTTCAAGAAACCCACGGCCGAAGAACTCGCCCACGACTACCTGTGGCGAATCCACCAACACACGCCCGGTACCGGCGAGATCGTCATCTTCAATCGGAGCCACTACGAGGATGTGCTGGTCGTGCGGGTCTGGGACATCGTCCCCGAGAGCGTCTGGGCGAAACGCTTCGATCACATCGTGAACTGGGAACAGATGCTGGCAGACGAGGGAACCACCATCGTGAAGTTCTATCTCCACATCAGCAAGGACGAACAGAAGGAACGGCTGCAGGCCCGCCTCGACAATCCGAACAAGCATTGGAAGTTCGACGTCGGCGACCTGGATCAGCGCGCCCGGTGGAACGACTACATGGAAGCTTTCGAGGACGTCCTGTCGAAGACGTCGACGGCCGACAATCCGTGGTACGTGGTCCCGGCCAACCACAAGTGGTACCGGGATTTGGTGATCAGCAGCGTCATGGTCGAGACCCTCGATGGTTTGAACATGTCCTATCCGAAGAGCGAAGACCTGAGCGGCGTCGTCATCGAGTGACGTTCCGGACTCAGAGCCCGGCAGGCGCCAGCAGGATCACAAAGGTCGTCAGGTTGAATCCGACGTGGATCATGATGGCCGGGCCCAGGCGTCCCGTGCGAAGCGTCACCGCCGCCAGCACGATTCCGACGATCACCAGAGCCGGCATCAGAAAGGCAGTTGACGGATCGAGGAGGTGGGCCAGGCCGAATAGGAGGCTGGTGGCGATCACGGCAGTGGTTCGGCCATATTTCGCCACCATCGCCTTCAGCCACAGGCCACGAAACAACACTTCCTCGATTACCGGGGCGACGGCGATGATCATGATTCCGAGGCCGATCTGCTGAAGAGTCGATCGGGATCCCTCGACGGCCTCGGCTGCCTCCTGGGTGGGCACCTCGATTCCCAGAGCCTGGGCAGCGAGCGCAAGCAAGATGACGCTGCCCAGCTGCACCATCGTCCCCAGTGGGATCCAGAAGACGTCCCGGCCCTTCACCTGCATGCCGTAGTCGCGAGCCCAATTGCCGGTCCCCGAGACCCGGCTGAACATCGCCAGCAGCAGGCCCATCGCCAGGAACTGGCCGGCGCTCGACATGATGAGGAATCGAATGAAGGCGTCGCCGGTGGATTCCAACGAGAGTAGGTCAGCGGTGTCGTACACACCCAGCGCCAGCCCTGCGAGAGACCCTGCCAGACCCCCGAGAATGCCTCCCATGAAGACGGCAAAGCCGGCTGCCACCGGGATGACCCCCCGGGGGCGAGGTTGCACGACCGGCTCTTTCGGCTGGCCCTGGGAACCGAGGCCTCCCCAGCCGGGAGGCAGACCGTCGTCGTAGGTCATGGGCCCGCCTCGCGTGCTGCCCTGCGGGCATCGGCCTCGTAGCTGATGTTGTAGTAGGCCTCGTGGTGGCTCATGCCGGCGCGACGGTTTCTCAGGTACTCGCGAACATAGAGGTACAGGAAACGGGCGATGCCGTAACGGGCGAATTGGGCCACGTGCTCCAGCTCATGGCGGATGAGCCGCCGGCCGGACTCTGAGTCCCAGTCGATGCTCTCGGACACATACACCCCCCAGGGGGTGGTGACGCCCCTGACACCTGGCAGCACGAACCGGTCCATGAGCGGAACGAATCGGCGTGACGGGCGGATGCGGGCCCGGGGGCGGGGCATCTACACAACCAGGTTCACGAATTTGGGTGGCTTGGCGATCACCCTGGTTGGATCGACACCTTGCAGATGGGCCTGTACCTTTTCGGAAGCCACCGCCAGGGCGATCGCCGTGTCCTCATCGATGTCGGCATCCACCTCCAAGGTGTCCCGGAGCTTGCCGTTCACCTGCACGACCATCGTCACGGTGTCGGCGGCGATGACCGTGGGGTCGTATGTCGGCCAGGGCTCGTAGGCGAGGGTGTCCTCGTGCCCCACACGCGACCACAACTCTTCGGCAATGTGCGGTGCGAGGGGCGAAAGAAGGAGGACGAATGAGTCGGCGTGCGCTCTCGGAATCGGGCCCTCCTTGCCGATGTCGCGCACCCAGACCATCAGCTTGCTGATCGCGGTGTTGAAGCGCAGCCCTTCGATGTCATCGGTGACACCTTTGATCGTGAGTGCCGTGAGTCGCCGCTGGGCGTCGGTCCCCTCGCCTGCCGCCAGTTCCTCGAGCGGATCATCTTGGCGGCGATCGTCGATGAACAGCCGCCATGCTTTCTGTAAGAAGCGGTATACACCCGCAATGCCTTCCGTCGACCAGGGGGCGGCCTTTTCGAGCGGCCCCATGAACATCTCATACAGCCGAAGGGAGTCGGCTCCATAGGCGGCCACCACTTCGTCGGGGTTGATCACGTTTCCGCGGCTCTTCGACATCTTCTCGATGACCTCTTCCAACAACACGTCCCGGTTGGATGGGTGCACGGGTCGACCCTCCGAATCTCGAGCGATCTCGGCCATGGGCAGCCACCGGGCCTTGACTGGGGTCCCGTCGACCTCCGCCCCCTCCAGGGTCGTCGAGACGTCCTTGCTGGAGTACAGCTTGACTTCGACACCGTCGAGGTCGTCCACATTGTCGTCGTAATACCGGTAGCTGAAACCCTGGACCATGCCCTGGTTGATCAGGCGCTGGAAGGGTTCGCTGGTCGACACGTGACCCAGATCGAAGAGCACCTTGTGCCAGAAGCGTGCATACAACAGGTGAAGCGTGGCGTGCTCGGCACCTCCCACGTAGAGGTCGACGGGCATCCAGTAGTTCTCGGCCGATTTCGACCAGGCTTCGGTGTCGTTGTTGGGATCGACGAAGCGCAGGTAGTACCAGCAGCTTCCCGCCCACTGTGGCATGGTGTTCTTGTCACGCTGGGCGGGCCGGCCGGTCTCGGGATCGATGGTGTTGATCCACTCGGGTACCCGCTCCAGCGGGGTGCTGAAATCGCCAGATGGTGCAAAGTCATCGAGGTCGGGAAGCAGAACCGGGAGCTCATCGAACGGAACCAGCTTCGCCTCACCATCGACATGGATCACCGGGAACGGCTCGCCCCAATAGCGCTGGCGACTGAACAGCCAATCGCGCATCTTGTAGCTCACCGCCGCCCGGCCGTGACCCTCGCGTTCCAGCCACTCGGTCATGGCCTTCTTGGCCTCGGCTGTGGCCAGGCCGTTCATGAACCCGGAGTTGACAGCCACCCCCTCGCCGAGATACGCCTCCGAGGCGACATTGCCACCAGAGACGACCTCGATGATCGGCATCCCGAACTCCCGGGCGAACGCGTAGTCCCGGACATCGTGAGCGGGAACGCCCATGACGGCTCCGGTTCCGTAGTGCACGAGCACGTAGTCGGCGATCCAGATCGGGATCTCCTCGCCGGTCGCCGGATTCACGCAAAAGCCGCCGGTGGGAACACCGGTCTTGTCGTCCAACTCCGCCTGCCGCCGCAGCTCCGACTTGCGGGCGGCCTCGGCCTTGTAGGCCTCCACAGTTGCTCGCTGTTCGTCGGACGTGATCTGGTCGACATATGGGTGCTCCGGGGCGAGCACCATATAGGTCGCGCCGAACAGCGTGTCGTGGCGGGTCGTGAAGACAGTGATCTCGAGGTCGTGGCCGACAACGTCGAACGTGATCTCCGCCCCTTCCGACCTGCCGATCCAGTCTGCCTGCAGCTTCTTGATGGGCTCGGGCCAGTCGAGATCCTCGAGGTCATCGAGCAGTTGATCGGCGTACGCCGTGATCTTGAGCATCCACTGCTTGAGAGGTACGCGAATCACCGGATACCCGCCCCTCTCGCTCTTGCCGTCGATGACCTCCTCGTTGGCGAGCACCGTGCCCAGAGCAGGACACCAGTTGACGGGGATCTCCGCCTCGTACGCCAGGCCTTTCTTGAACAGCTGCGAGAAAATCCACTGCGTCCATTTCACGTACCCGGGATCGGTGGTATCGATCTCACGCGACCAGTCGTAGCTGAACCCGAGAGCCTGAATCTGACGCCGGAACGTCTCGATGTTGCGGGCCGTCGTCTCGCGTGGGTGGGTACCGGTCTGAACCGCGTACTGCTCGGCGGGCAGGCCAAACGCATCCCATCCCATCGGATGCAGCACATTGAAGCCCCGCATACGCTTGTACCGGGCCACGATGTCCGTGGCCGTATACCCCTCGGGATGGCCTACGTGCAGGCCGTCACCCGACGGGTAGGGGAACATGTCGAGCACGTAGAACTTCGGCATGTCGTGATCGACCTCGACCTTGAACGTCTCGTTGTCGAGCCAGTACTGCTGCCACTTCGGCTCGATCACTCGGGGGTTGTATGCCATGATCGACCCGAGGATAGGTGGTGTGGAGAAACCGAACCCATGGGCCCGCCCCGAGGGGCGGCCGAGTCGCAGTGCCGGTCGAATCAACCGATATCGGGCAAGACGAGAGAATCCAGATGCGGGGCATGCGTTCGGGCCGACCCCGGAGCCGGTGTTAGACGCTCCTGCGTTCGGGTTCCAGCGCCTGCTCGACGCAAGCGGGCGCGAACGAACCCAGCGCTACCTCAGAGCAGACCGGCTGGCGTCCCAGGCGCCTTCGGCTCAGCCCTGACCACCCAGGTCAAAGTCATACGCGTCGTATACGAAGTCGACACCTCGCTGGCGATGCCTGCTGAGTGCCCCGAGTAGCTCGAGCGCCGAATCGCGGAGAGCCCTACGCTCGATCGCGGCAGTCTCTCGACCGAGGCCTGCAGCTAGTTCGAGGACGTGCTCGATCGAATCGGACAATTCGACGTGATCCTGGCGCAGGCGGTCTGCCTGTCCTGCCAAGCGCGGCGCATCGTCGACGATCCGAGTCATGATCCCGGTCTCGCTCTCCACCTCGGTTATGTGCCTGGCCAGCGCGCCCTGCAGTTCACGCGTGCGGTGGTGTACTGCCGCAATCCAGGTGGGAGCCTGCGAGGGCGAAGAGATGATCCGTTCCAGATCGATCATCGCCGCCCGGAGTTCTTCTCGGAGCTTCTTGGCCGATTCAACGGTGCCGCCGAGGAGCGTCATGTGTTCCTCCTTCCTGCTTCGTCCTGTTGGTCACCATGTCAATCCGAAACCCGGCTCTGGTAGAGGCGATCGTCACGATTGACCCCGAGAGGCACCGGCCTGATTGAAGGCGGCAGCCCTTTCCACCAGCAGTTCCAAGCCCGGCTCATTGGGATTCCAGGGTTTCCCAGGGTGGATGATCGCCACTTGACAGACCTCGGCGGCTTCGACCATCTCGCGGTAGGTGCCGGCGGTCAGATCTGCTATGTAGGCCTGTTTGTTCTCGTCGTAGGCGAACATCCGGGGGTTGATCGAAGTGCACTCGTCACAGGTCGTGCAACGTGCTGTTTCGATATAGGCCACGTCAGGATTCACCGCCTCAGGTGCGTCATCACCAGGTGCATCGGTTGTGCCCGACGCGTCGGCCTCGCGGATCGTCTCCTCCTCCGGTCGGGGCGTGGCCTGTTCGAACGATTGCATCATCTCGGATGCCCGCTCGTTCTCCCAGCGAGTGCGCTCGGCTTCGAGAATCCGAGTGGCGTGCGAGTTGTGGATGCCGGCCAGTTCTTGCAGGCTCCGCCAGTTACGTCGGCACGACCGCGCCGCCTGGATGAGCTGGCGGTCGATGACCAATCGTGCCAGGGCACCGTCACCAGACGCCGCCCATATGTACGGCACCTGGTTGCTGGGCGGGTCCCCGTTGAGGAAGCGGGTAACCCGCTCCATTTCATCGCTCCACTTCGCCGTCGGAACCGGCCAGAAGTGTTCTGCGTACCGGGGATCGCAGGCTGCGAAATCGACGAAAGTGAAGTCCAGTTCTTCTTTGGCCAGGCCGAGATCGGCGTCCTCATAGGAAAGCTCTTTCGTCGGCCAATCGAGCCAATTCTGCGGGTTGAAGTCGAGCTGGAAGCACGATGCCCAATCGTCGCCCGCAGCCGGGTCGTAGATGAACGTGGGAAATGCTCGAGACCGGGTTGCGGCGGCACCGATGAGGTACGTGCTGATGCCTGATGTCGATGCCAGACCGCAAAAGATGTTGAACACGACCGGTCCCCGAAACAACAATCCGCGCCGGATACCGGGTTCCATGCGTGGGAGGTGCGAGTTGGTTGCCTGCAACACGAACGTCTCAGGAAGCCCCAGGGCCAAATTGGCGAGGCGGGTACCTTCGCCCGGCCAGCGCACGCCTCCGATCGACGGCTCGGCCAAGATCTCCTGGGTTTGAATCATGATCTTGAACGGCTTGTCGGAGCTGATGAGCTCGACGGCTTTGCCCACCTCTCTTTCGTCCATGTCGGCGGCGTTGCAACAAACGAGGTACGTGGGGAACACGTCCAGGTCGTCCCGGGTCAGTGATTTCTCGTCGAACGTTCGGAAGTAATCGTTGTGTTGGTCCCGGTATTGATTCTCCACTTCGAGCCTGGCGATTGTGAGGGCCTTCACCAGATCCACCATATGCGGAATCCGGCGGCGGAACGCCAGATCGGCCTCCACACAGCTGTCGAATCGGTATTCGTCGGGCCGAGCGAAGAATTCTTGACCCTCGAGAATCGAAACAGTCAACTCCAGGCGCCGGCGACGGTCAGGATGAAGGGCGGCCGGGGTCATCGGAGTAACCAGTCGGGACCACTCGTCGAAATCGAATTCCCGACGGAAGCTCGACCCAACCGAGGCCTGGAGGCCGGCAGGCGATACTCCGGCCCTCGACCTGGCATGGTCGGCGTACAGGATTGCGTCCAGTCGCGTCAGCAGTGTTTCGACATCATCTCGAAATCGCTTGGCCCGCTCCTTGAAGTCGACTCGCCAGAGGTGCTCTACCAGCACTTGCGCCAGCTGCGGATCACAGTCGACGACCACACCGTCGATCTCGGGCCTGGCCCTGGCGGCAAAGTCCGCGTCTGCCTCGTCAGGCAGACGGCTGATCGCCGCCGCCCACAGATCGGATAGGGTCCCGCCGCCATTTGCTGCGGCCTGCCGGCGCATGTCGCCTTCCAATCGGAGCAAAACGCGGCGCCTCTGTTCGCCGGCCGGTCCTGGTGGTGCCATTTGCCTGATCAGCTCGTTGATCGTCTCGGTGAGCGGACGAACGACGACATCGGAGTCGTCGTCGATCATGATCAGGGGATAGTCGTACCGCAATGTGCTCGTGTCCAGGAACGGAGCCATGAGCGCGGGAACGAATGGGCCGCGCATCAGCTCCGAACCGGCCGGACGCTCTCCGGTCAGGTGGAAGCGCAGCAGGTCAGTGGATCGCATGCTCACCCTCTCCGGTAGGCCAGATGGTGTGTCGGTCGAGTTCTGCTTCGAAGCGTTCCTGGATTTCGGCCGGCGTAACGGGCCGCTCTGGCTTGCACAGGTCCTCGTAACGCGGAACCTCGGGGTTGCGATAGATGATTCCGACCGGGATGGTGTCCCGATAGGCTGCGATCTGCCTCGCCCGCTCCAGGTCGGTGGGGTCGTGTTCTTGCTGATTGCGGAACGTGCGGCTGAGGGCGGGGCTCGGCTCGATGCTCTCGGGATGGGTGAGCAATCTGACGCTCTCCGGCGCCTGGATCCAGGGGTCGAAGAATCCGGGCAGGTATTCGGGGCATCGTTGCAGGACTTGTATGAAAGAAAAACCCTTGTGGCGGAACGCGTGCAATACGATCTCGTGCAGCATCTCGGGAATCCAATCCACCGCCTGGGCAACGAAAGAAACGTTGGTGACCCCGAGCGTCACGCTCAAAGGATCGAGCGGGTTCAACCTCGCTCCGTCGGGAGTGGTTTTGCTCGCGAGCCCCCGGGGTGTCGTGGGAGAAGCCTGATTCTTCGTCAGGCCGTAGGTGAGGTTGTTGTGCATCACCACGGTCATGTCCATGTTGTAGCGAATTGCATGGATCCAATGAGCCGTGCCGATGCTGCAGCAGTCGCCGTCGCCCGTATTCACGAACACGTGAAGATCAGGACGCCTGATCTTGATCCCTTCGGCGACTGGCAGGGCCCGCCCATGGAGCCCGTGGAAGCCATAGGTGTTCATGTAGTGGGGCAAGCGTCCCGAGCAGCCAATCCCCGACACGAACACCACCTTCTCTCGGGGTAGCTGTTCGTCGCGGCACAGACGCTGCAACGTCGCGAGCACGGCGTGGTCGCCACAGCCGGTACACCAGCGCGGGACACCGCCTTCGAAGTCCTCGATGGAGAGATCCTCGTCACGAGCCAGCATCGCGCACTCTGTGGCTGTCGGTGGCATCGATATCTCCTTTCTCTAGGCCAGCTTCTCCCTCAAGGCCATTTCGATCGTCGCCGGCTTGAGCGGCTGGCCCCTCACCTCGCCCCAGCAATCGATGTCGACGAGGGTGCGGGCCCGCAACAGCCAGGCGAGATTCGTGAAGCGACGGTTCTCTTCGTCGATTACGCCATCTCCGATGACGTCGCAATAGTTGTTCTCCACCGCAACCACGCGTCGGTACCGCTCCATTACCTGCTTGATGCCTGGTGCCAGCGGCTGCAGGAATCGCAGATGGAGGGCGCCGACCCGATGACCGTCAGTTCTCAGGCGCTCCACCGCCTCTTCGATCGCCCCTTTGGTGCTGCCCCAGCCCACCACGAGAAGCTCGCCTTCCTGATCTCCCGTCACCTCGACGGGCCGGAGCGTTCGCTGGAACGCCGCCAGCTTCATGCTTCGGCTTCTGATCCCCTCCTGGTTGATGGCCGGGTCGTAGGCAACCGTGGAACTGCGGTCGTGCGCCAAGCCCGTGATGCAATGCATGCCCTTCGGCTGACCAGGCGAGAAGCGCCGGATCAGTCCGGTTACGGGTTCCCAGTCATAGGGAAGGGCGCCGTCAGGAATCGGCGTTTGATCGATGGGGGGAGCGAGCCAGTTTCTGCTGAATACTGGGCGGGCGAATGGTTGCTGGGCTGTTGCCAGGCTGGCATCCGACAGCACGACAACCACCATGTTGAAGGTCTCCGCGATCCGTCGGGCGGTGATGATCGAATAGAAGCAGTCTTCGATGTCCGCCACCCCCATGACAACCTTGGGAGCGTCACCGTGGCTGCCGAATACCGCCGTGAGGAGGTCGCCTTGTTCTGCTTTGGTGGGCTGCCCGGTGGATGGTCCACCCCGTTGAACATCGACGATGACCAACGGAATCTCGGCCATCACCGCCAGCCCGATGTTCTCCTGCTTCAGCGAATAGCCCGGTCCGGACGTGATCGTGACTGCGCATTTACCGGCATAGGATGCGCCGATCGCAAACGCGCACGCGGCGATCTCGTCTTCTGCCTGGTGGACGACCCCTCCCACCTTCTCGAAAATCTCACTCAGATAGTGCGAGGCGGAGGTGGCGGGCGTGATCGGATACATGGCGCACACCTCCATACCGGACGCCATGATCCCCAGAGCGGTGGCCCCGTTCCCATTGATGACCACACGAGGCTCACGTGGCGGGGTAGCAGGGATCACGAACGACAGATCGAGGTTGACGTCGGCCCATTCCCAGCCCGCCCGTAGCAGTTGCTGATTGAGATCGATGACCCCGTCGCCCTTCGTGGCGAAGGCAGAGGCCACTTGCTCCAGGGCCAGGTCCAGGTCGAGGTGGTAGATCCGGCAGAGCAACCCCAGCGCGAACATGTTCTTACCCCGTCGGGTACCGGATGCGAATTCGAGGCACTGGCGTTCCATCGGAATCTCGTATACCCGGTACCCGTCGGCGAGCAGCCGATCGCATGCCCGGGTGAAGGACGCGGCAATCTGCGAATCCTGATGATTGCGCCACATGCCTTCGATCAGAATGATGCCACCTGGTTTGACCTCTCCGGCCTCGATTCGCCCGAGGAGGACCTGTTCGTTGAATGCCACCACCAGGTCTGCCGCATCGCCGCCGTTTCCGACGGGTCGTGAGGCCAGCCGGGTGCGGTTTCCACTCGCTCCGGCCACACTGCGAGCGGGGGGCTGAATCTCGGCGGGAATGATCTCAACCGTCCAGATCTCATAACCCATCCGAGCGGCGATGGCGGCGAACGACTGCCCGCATTTCTGGGCGCCTTCACCCGAGTCGCTGACGATATCGACAATGTGTTCGGTCAGCGCCACTGTCGTCATTTCGATTGGTCGGGACCCTGCCCTCACTCCGGTCGTCATGGGCTGGCTCTTCCTGTCGAGACCGGTTCGCCAACCGATTCTGTGTCAATAGGAGCCAGGTGGAACCGCACGAAGTTGCCGGCCTCGAACCCAAAGATCCGTTCGGTGGGATCCGCTTCTTGGTACGCGACGTTCGTGTCGCGAATCTCGAGATACGTCTTGATGGTGGCGGCCGCCTTCCGGCCTGCACCCATGGCCAGGATCACTGTCGCGGCCCCGGTGACGATGTCTCCTCCGGCATAGACGCCGGCCATGGAGGTGCTGAGATCATCGGAGGTCTTGATGTATCCACGCTCGTCTAGTGCCAGCTCAGATGTCTGACCGATCACCTTGTTGGCGTTGGTGCCGATGGCGTAGACCACGGTGTCGGTCGCGAATTCGTATTCACTACCCGCGATGGGCACGGGCCGTCTTCTGCCCGACTCATCGGGTTCACCCAGTTCCATCCGGATGCAACGCATCCCCCGGACCCGGCCCTCCCCGTCATCGAGTATCTCGGTGGGTGCGGTGAGCCAGTGGAATTCGATTCCCTCTTCTTCCGCATGAGTGATCTCTTCTTCCCGGGCCGGGCTCTCGTCGCGGGTGCGGCGGTACACGCAATACACCTTCTCGGCTCCGGCCCGCAGCGATACCCGCATGGCGTCCATGGCCGTGTTGCCGGAACCGATGACCGCAACCTGTGATCCGATGTCGATGGGGGTGTCGTATTTGGGAAACTCGAGAGCGCCCATCAGATTGCACCGGGTCAGCAGCTCGTTGGCCGAGAGGACTCCATGCAGCGATTCACCGGGAATGCCCATGAAGCGAGGAGTGCCGGCACCGGTGCCGATGAACACCGCGCTGTATCCCATCTCTTCCCGGAGTTGACGTATCGTGAACATGCGCCCCACCAGCGTGTTGCATTGGATGTCAACGCCGAGTCGGGTGAGGTTCTCCACCTCGGCGTCTATGACTTCGTTCGGCAGCCGAAACTCGGGAATGCCGTAGCGGAGAACCCCGCCTGGAGCGTGGAGAGCTTCGTAAATGGTCACCTGGCAGCCGGCCTTGGCGAGATCTGCTGCGCATGCCATTCCCGCCGGCCCTGATCCGACGATGGCCACCCGATGGTTGTTTGGCTCGATGTAGGGCCTCGTATACCAGCCTTCTTCCAAGGCCAGATCGCCGACCCAGCGTTCGAGCCGGCCGATGGCAACTGGTTCCAGCGTCTCGCCAACCGGGCATACCAGCTCGCACTGATCCTCCTGTGGACAGACGCGCCCGCAGATCGCTGGGAGCAGGTTGGCGTCGGTGATCATGTCGTAGGCGCCGCGGAAGTCTTGATCGGATATCCGCTGTATGAAGCCCGGAATGTCGATTTCGACGGGACAGGCCGGGATGCAAACCGCGTCCTTACACAGCAGACACCGGTCGGCTTCACGCAGTGCATCGTCGACGCGATAGCCGAGTGCCACTTCATCGAAATTGGATACACGCCGGGCAGGGTCCTGTTCGGGAATCGGGGTCCGCTCCTGGGGGATGGTGCGGATGGTTCTGCGCTTCTGTTCCATCCTTCCCCCCCTCAACTCGCCGCCGTGTCCGCTTGAGACCTGGACCAGGCTTCCAGTGCTTGTTGCTCCTGGGTTTTGAATCTGCGAAGCCGCCTCATCAAGTCGTCGAAGTCGACCTGGTGGCCATCGAATTCGGGGCCGTCCACGCATGTGAATTTCATCTCACCGCCGACGGTCACGCGGCACCCCCCACACATCCCGGTCCCGTCCACCATGATGGGGTTGAGGCTGACAGTGGTTTTGATCCCGAGAGACCGGGTTGCCTCGGCACAAGCGCGCATCATGATCGGGGGGCCGATAGCCACCAGCTCGTCGACATCGGGATGCGAATCAAGGGCCACCTTGACGCCATCCGTCACGAGACCGTGAATTCCGGCCGAGCCGTCGTCGGTGCAGATGATCAGCTCATCGCAATAGCGGTTGAATTTCTCTTCCCAGAAGATGAGGTCTTTGCTGCGGAACCCGACGATTCCCAACACGTGTGAACCGAGCTGCTTGGCGGATCGCACCTGAGGGAAGATCGACGCGACGCCCAGACCGCCGCCTACGAATACCACCTTGGTGGCCTGTCCCAGTTGGCTTGGGTTTCCGAGCGGTCCTGCCACCGTGTGGAGTTTGGACCCGGCGAGAGAAGTCCGTTGCATCTCGCGGGTCGTTTTGCCGACCGCTTGTATGACCATCGTGATTGTCCCCGCATCGCGGTCGAAGTCGGCAATGGTCAGCGGAATCCTCTCGCCGTGCTGATGAGGTATCACGAGAACGAATTGGCCTGGTTGGGCGGCCTTGGCCAACGCCGGGTGATACACCTCGATCAGAAACGTGACGTCGGAGAAATCTTGTCGGTCGATGATCGGAATGCCAGGTCCAGTCAGGTCCGGGCGGGCAGCGGCAGGTTCGAGTTGGCGTTTGGCTCTGGCGATCCTTTCACGCAACTCAGGAACCACCAGGCCACGTGCTTCTTGCGCTTCACGCAGATCGCGGGTTCGCAGTGATCGGCGGAGGTCGTAGCCCAATTGGGATCGCAAACTAGGTGGAACCGATATCTTGACCCACCACGTGTTGCCTCGCTTGAAGAGGTATCTGGTGTCGGTCGGGTCGTGCGAGCCTGGCTGGGAGACAGGCTTTGTGCCTGTGGCAGGAGATGCAGCAGACATGGCGTGTACCTTTGTCGCTGCCAGCCTGTACCTCCGGGGCCATCACGCATAGAGGCTTATGTACCTTTCTGCAGAGAGCCACCACCGATATTGCGATAAGGTCGGCCGATCCGGGGGATTGCGATCAGGTCGGCGAGGAAGCTTCTGCCGCGATCAGACGCATCCATGCTTCGAATATCGCAACGTTGGCTTTCAGACGGATGGCGGTCTCGCAGGTGTCGTGATCACATTTCACCTGCCCCTCGTCGGCCACGAAGTCGTAGACACACGTGTCGCACGTGACTTCCAATGCGGATGGCAGCCCCGGGCAGTCGAAGTAGCTGCAAGGCCTCGCTCCGGGCTTGGCGATCGACTCGGGTGTGCACCCGGGACACCGGGGGCGGAAATTGCGTACGGCTTCCGGGAGTTCAACGGCGGTGACCCCAAGCATGTACACCTCCAGCTCGTGTGTCGTGAGCATGGCATCGAGGGCGCCTTTCACAAGAGGACAAAGTCCTGATCTGGCCGCAGGAAGCGAAGTCCCACCTTGGCAGAGAGTTCGCGATACGCGACGAGCACGGCCCGACGTCGACCTGTCAACCGCGTCCGAGGCTTCAACCGAGGGAGGAACACAATGGATCCGTAGCAAGCAGCTTCCGAAGGAAGCCGCAGTCCGGGCTTGGCCGGGAAGGGCCGAACCGACGGGGATCTTGAACCCGCTCGACCCGAAGGTGAGAACAAACAAGCATCAAGGGGTTCAAATCGTCGTGACCCAGCAGTTCCGAAGGAACTGCCGTAAGGGCTTGGCCCGAAGGGCCAAACCGACGGGGATCTTGAACCCGCTCGACCCGAAGATGAGAACAAACAAGCATCAAGGGGTTCAAATCCGAACCAGCAGCCAAACGTTCGAACGCCAGACGCGTCCAAGACCTCGTAATGGTGGAGCTG
>JBFIPU010000021.1:0-31182 GCA_041609995.1 Acidimicrobiia bacterium | reverse complement strand
CGGGTGATCGTCACCTCATCGGGATCGGGCCTGTTCGGCAACTTCGGCCAGGCCAACTACGGCGCGGCCAAAGCCGGGCTGATCGGCCTGATGAACGTGCTGGCCATCGAGGGCGCCAAGTATGGGATCGGGGTAAACGCGGTGGCACCGATCGCAGCCACCCGGATGACGGAAGGCCTGCTGGGGGGCATCGCCGCGGCGCCAGATGCCTTCGAGGCAGCCCAGGTTTCGCCGGCGGTGGCCTATCTCGCATCCGAATCCTGTCCACTGACCGGCGAGATCTGGTCGGTCGGCGGGGGAACGGTGAGCCGGGTGTTCATCGGCCTCGGCCGGGGGTATGCCAAGCCGCCGTCAGACGGTGCACTCACCGTCGAAGACATCGAGGCCCACCTCGATCAGATTCGCTCGACGGATGGCTTCATCATTCCGGTCTCGAGCGCGGACGAGTTCGCCAAGATCGTCCCGATGATCTCGGGGTGAACACGGCCCACCAGACCAAAGAGGAATGGCGGGGTTGGGCGAAGAATCTGATCGCCGCCAGCAAGACGGGCGAGATGTCCCGCAGGATTGTGGCGCATCTGGCGGCCTGGGATCCGGTGCGCAGCGCGTCATGGATCCTCATCTACATGCCCCTTCCGGGCGAACCCGACCTCACCGGCCTGATGGACGGCCTGGTCACCGCATCCTTTGCCACAACCCGAACACCGCTCAAGGGGCCGCTCACGATTCACCCGGCGGATGGGCCGATGGAACGCCATCGGTTCGGCTATCTGCAGCCGGCGGCCGACAGCCCGGAAGTGGATCCGGGCGTGATCGACGTCGTGTTGGTCCCGGGGCTGGCGTTCGACCGGCGCGGCAATCGATTGGGCTGGGGGGCCGGTTACTACGACCAGCTGCTGCTCACGATGCGGCCGGGCACGTACACCGTCGGGGTGGTGCCCCTCGACCGGCTGGTATTGGCTCTGCCGCACGAGGCCCACGACGTGCCCGTCAGCCATCTGGTGACGGAGGACGGGGTGGTCGCCGCGTCCCAGAAATAGCCCGGCGGGCCCCGACGGGTCGCGGATCGGGCGATACCTTGATGCGGGCCAGTTTCGGGAGACCCTCATGCGACAGCGACTGGCCGGGCTGATCGTGCTCGCCACGCTTGCCGCCGGCCTCACATCTCTGCTGCACATCGGTGGCGTCGCACGCGCCTCCAATCCGGCAGACCAGATTGCCCTTTTCGATGGTTCGCGGGGCGAGTGGTTGTTCCGGCACGGGGATGGCAGCGTGACGAGCTTCTACTTCGGCAATCCGGGCGATACCCCGCTGCTGGGAGATTGGGATTGCGATGGCGTCGCCACAGTCGGGATGTTCCGCGAGTCGAACGGTTTCGTCTATTTGCGAAACGCCAACGCGTTTGGCGTCGCCGATGCGGAGTTCTTCTACGGCATGTCCGGGGACATTCCGCTGGCAGGCGACTGGGATGGCGATGGCTGCGACACATTGGCGATCTACCGCGCCGGTGAGATCCACGTTTCCAACGGCCTAGGCACGGGCGTCGCCCAATACTCGTATTTCTTCGGCAATCCGGGCGACCGCCCGTTCGCCGGCGACTTCGACGGGGATGGCATTGCCTCTGTCGGCCTCTATCGAGAAACGACCGGCTTCGCCTATTTCCGCAACCCTCACACCTCGGGCGTGGCCGAATATGCCTTCTTCTACGGCGAGCCCTCGGACCGGATTCTGGCCGGTGATTGGGACGGCGACGGCGACGACTCGGTAGCCATCTTCCGCCCGTCCGATGGCGTCTTCCACCTCTCGTTCGAGAACCGGCAGGGGACGGCTGACATCGAGCTGTCGCTAGCCGCCGGCGACCACCTCCCCGTGGCAGGACGGGTCGACGAGATTCCTGCTGCCACGACGACGTCATCCCCGCCCACGACGATTCCCACGACGAGCACCTCGACGACGACGACCACCTCGACCACGACGACGAGCACCTCGACGACGACCACCACCTCGACCACGACCACGGTGCCACCTGGTGAACCCACCACGATCATGGCCTTGGGGGACTCGATCACCGAGGGTTACAGCACCACGGGTCCCTACGCCGGCCACACATACCGCTACCACCTGTGGCACCAGCTCTCGGCCGGCGGGTACAACGTGGATTTCGTCGGCACCCGAACGGGAACCGGAAACGGGGACTATCTGGATCCCGGCTTCGATCGCGATCACCAGGCTCGCTCGGGGTCGGACATCGCCGACCTCAAAATCGAGTCGAGTGGCCCGATAGCGATCCACCGCCCGGACGTTGCCATCATTCAGATCGGCATCAACAATATCTGGGGACCGCCGGCTCCCCCGGGAGACCCCAACAACCCTGAGCCGTACGACCCGGCCTCGGCCATGACCGACCTGTCTGCGATCATCGGCAACCTGCGGGCGGCGAACCCGGATGTAATCGTCTTGCTGGGAGAACTGCTGCCGTGCGACGTGGGAATGGTGTGTTCGGCAGGTCCCACCTATCCGTCACGAATCGAAGAGATGAACGCTCATCTCTCGGACCTGGCCTCGGAAGCATCCACTCCCCAGTCGCCCGTCGTGCTGGTGTTGCTCAACAGCAGGCTCGTCCTCGCAGATCTGGGAGACGGTCTGCATCCGAACGACGCCGGCGATCAGAAGATCGCCGGCGAGTTCTTCGATGCCCTCACTGTGCTGTTGTAGCCGACCGAATCAGGTCTTCTCGATGACGAAGTGGTACTCGTTGTCCTTGTCGAATTGTTCCTTCAGCGAATGGCCCATGTCGCGGGCCCAGGCGGGGATGTCGCTCAATGCGCCCCGGTCGGTCGCCACGATGGCCACCGTCTGGCCGGACTCCATGCCCTTGATGGCCTGCGATACCTTGATCACCGGCATGGGGCACTGGAGCCCGCGTGCGTCCACGGTTACGTCTGCGTCCATGTGTGCTCCTCTCAGATGAACAGGTTGATCGATGCTTCCTTCATGAGGCTGATGGCCGAGCCTGCTCCCGCAGGCGTGTCCAGCCCGGGAATCAAATCGCTCTCCTCCAACCCCATCAAGTCCATTGTCATGCCGCATGGCCAGAGCTTGACGCCCATGTCCTGTGCGAGCTCGAGCAACTCCTGGACGGAGGCGACGTTCTTCTCGTCGGCCAGATCCTGCATGAACTTGGCGCCGAGGCCCCCGAAGTTGAGTTTCGAGAGCTTGAGCCCATCGGTGCTGCCGCCGCTGAATGCCGACATCATGCGCTGCCGCCAGTCATCCCCGGTGATACCGGCGTCCGGCCGCTTCAGGATGCTGAGACCCCAGAACGTGAAGAACACCGTGACGTCCATGCCATATGCAGCAGCCGTCGTGGCGAGGATCATCACCGGCCACGCCTTGTCCAGGTCGCCCGAGGCCGCCACCAGCACCATCTTCTCGGCGGTGGGGGTTTCGTCTTCCGCCTGCACCTCGGCTTCCGGCGACTGATCGAGTGTTGTCATTGCTTGCGTCCTCTCCTCTGCAACATATATGCACGTTGCCGCATATGCGAGTGTAGACCAGAGCGTTCCTAAGGGCGAGCGACCGGTGCCTGTCGTAGACTGGCGCCATGTCTGCTATCGAACAGGAGCTCACCGAACTCCACGCCAGCGTGTGCAAGGGCCTGGCCGATCCGAAGCGCCTCTTGATCATCAACGCGCTCAGAGATGGTGAGCGCACGGTGAGCGAGCTGTGCGATGCCGCGGGGATCACGCAGGCCAATGCCTCGCAGCACCTGGCCGTATTGCGCGACAAGGGCCTGGTGGACGCCCGCCGCGATGGCCAGTGGATGTACTACAGCGTCACCTCCCACAAGATCATCCAGGCCATGGACCTGCTGCGGGAGGTCATGGCCGATCAGATGCCAACATCCCGGGCGTCGTACCAGGTCTGATCCGGCGTTCGCCCGCCGAGCCCGTTATCCTCTCGGCGAGAGACATGCGTGCACATGCATATGCCGGTACGGCGGGTGTCACGCATGATCGGTTGAGGATGGAGAGACGACCTGGGAGACGACATGGCCGATAGCAGCCCGGCGCCGGTCGCCAGCGTCGACACCGACGAGCTCGCCCTGCGTGTCGACAGCGACGATTCAGCGCCCTTCATTCTCGATGTACGTGCACCGGAGCAATTCGAGACCTGGCAGATCGAGGGCAAGGCTGTCTTCGATACCGTCAACATGCCGTACTGGACGGCCTTCGAGGAACCGGAGGAGATGGTGCGAGTCATCCCCGAAGGCAAGGATGTTGTGGTGGTGTGCGCCCACGGAGGATCCTCGGAGCTGGTGGTCGAAGAACTCGATCTGCCCAATCTCAAGAACCTGGCCGGCGGAATGGACGCCTGGGCGAGGACGCTCGTGCCGCATGAGTTGTGGGCGGCGGAAGGACAGTTCGTCGTTCAATTCGACCGCATCGCCAAGGCGTGCCTGTCCTATGCGGTGGGCCAGCAGGGCAAAGAGATGGCCGTCATCGACCCGGCTGCCGACCTCGATGTCTATCTGGCGTTCGCCGACGAGATGAGCTGCACGATCACCGATGTGTTCGACACCCACCTGCACGCCGACCACGTGTCGCTCGGGCGGGCGCTGGCCGAACGGGTCGGAGCCACGTACCACATCGCGCCGGGTGATGCGGAGGACGCCACCTTCGAATATCAGCCGCTGGAAGACGGAGAGACGTTTCAGTTCGGTGACCTGGAGGTCATCGTGCGGTCCGTGGCCACACCCGGGCACACGCCGGGATCGACATCGCTGGAGGTGGCAGGACGTTTCCTGATGACGGGCGACGCCGTGTTCGTATCAGGTGTGGGCCGCCCCGACCTCGGCGGCCAAACCGAGCCGTGGGCCCGTGACCTGTTCCGGACGGTCCATGAGCGTCTGGCGGTTCTCGACAGCCGTCTCGAGGTGTGCCCCGCTCACTACACGTCGCGATCCGAATCCGGGGCCGATGGGTCCATCCGCCGGGAGCTGGGAGACCTGTTGACGAATGACCCGGTCGTTTCCATGTCCGACGAGGAAGCGTTCGTCACCTATGTGGTCGAGCACCTGGGTGAGGCGCCTGCGGTGTATGACCAGATCCGCAAGGTCAACCTCGGTCTCGTCGAGGCCGACGACGAAAAGATCCAGGAGCCGGAGGTGGGGCGCAACGAGTGCGCCCTCTCCAAGTAGCCACCCGATTCACGAGGTCGGGTTGTTTGTGCCTTGCGCAGCGCTCAGGCGAGCGAGTCGATCAACTCCCACAACTGGTCGACGTGCTTGCTGGTGGTGGTTGCCTGGCTCGTCGACACACGCAGGAACCAGCCGGGCCGCCCACGAGATGGCGTGAGGTAGGCCTGTCCTGAGTCATTGATCGCGTCGCCCAGTGCGCGGGTGGCGTCGTCGCCGTCGACGTGCGAGAAGCAGACCAGGGCCAGCGGATGGGGGGCGACCAGCTCGAACCGGGGGTCATCGGTGAGGCGAGCCGCCAGGCCGTTGGCCAGCTCGATGTGGCCCCGGACCATGTCCCGGATGGCCTCGGCGCCATAGCTGCGGAGCACGAACCACATCTTCAGCGCCCGGAAGCGGCGGCCGAGCGACACATGCCAGTTGCGGTACGTGATGACTTCTTCACTCTCGCCGCCCCGCAGATAGGCGGGGGTGATGTCGAGAGCGTCGATCAGCGGGTGCCGGTCTGCCAGATACAGCACGGAGCAATCGAAGCCCACCAGCATCCACTTGTGCGGGTTGACAACGTAAGAGTCCACCGTGTCCAGACCTGTCTGGAGGTGGCGCAGCTCCGGGCAGATCATGGCGGTGCCGGCATAGGCGGCGTCGACGTGGTGCCAGAGGCCCTTGCGGCGGGCGATGGCACCGATCGCATCCACCGGGTCGATCGCGGTGGTGCCGGTGGTGCCGACGGTGGAGCATACGAACGTCGGGAGCAAGCCGGCCTCCTCGTCCTGCACGATGGCATCGCGCAGGGCCTCGGGCCGCATGGCGAATTCGTCGTCGGTTTCGATGAGGCGGACGTGCCCGTAGCCGGCCACCCGGGCGCCCTTCTCGATCGACGAGTGGGCCTGGTCGGAGCAGTAGGCCACCATCAGGTCCGGTCGGGGCCCGCGCCGGTGGCGAGCGGCCACCATGGAGATGTGGGAGGAGTTGGAAGCGCTCATCTGGATCACGCCACCACCCGGTCCCGTCGTCTTCCAGGCCTCCGGCAGCCCGAGCAGGTCCGCCAGCCAGTCGACCATCACGTTCTCCACTTCTGTCAGGGCGGGGCTGGAGGCCCACGTGATCCCGTTCACCCCGAGCCCACTCGAGATGAAGTCACCCAGCAGCGAGGGAGGAGAGCCTCCCACCGGGAAGAACCCGAAGAAGTTGGGCGATTGCCAATGGAGCAGTCCGGGCATGATCACCCGATCGAGGTCGGACATGATGTCCTCGAACGGCTCGGGTCTCTCGGGCGCCGCGGATGGCAGTTGGGAGCGAATGTCGCCCGGACGTACGCTCGGCTGGACGGGGAGTGACCCGACTTCCTCCAGGTAATCGGCGATCCAGTCGATCACCTCGTGCCCGCGGCGCCGGAACTCTTCGGGTGTCACGGACGCAAGCGTAGGTGGGCTGCGGTCCGGACCGGTCGTGCCCCTGCGTCGCGCGAGCGGTGAATCCATCAGGTCGCCGGCGGAAGCACCTTTCCGGGGTTGAGGACCCCGTTCGGGTCCAGGGCCTGTTTGATGGACCGCATGGTGTCGATCGCCTCTGCCCCGTGCTCGGCGACCATGTACTTGATCTTTCCGAGCCCGATGCCGTGCTCTCCCGAGCACGTTCCCCCCAGCTCGATCGCCTTCATCACCAGGTCGTGGCCGGTGGCGAGGGCCGCCTCCCGCGCCGCCCCGTCCTCGGGGTCGAAGTGGAGACCCAGATGAAGGTTGCCATCGCCGGCATGGCCGATCACCCGGGCTTCCTGAGCCCGGTCGGCGGTGATCTGCTCGCAGAAGGCGATCAACTCGGGCAGTCGGGATATGGGGACCGCGGCGTCCATCGAAACCCATTCATGTCCGGGGAAGCGCCGGCGGGCTCGTTCGCGGGTGGCGTGCCGGAGCCGCCACATGGCCTGGCGGGCTTCGAATCCGACGGTTCCGGCGAAGCCGACCGACCCGTGTCGCTCGGCGATGTCTCGCGTCATCTCCATCGCCTCCTCCACAGCATTGTCGGAGGCTCCCGTGAATTCGACCATCAGCGATGGCGCCGCGGCGAACCCGGCACCTTCTTCTTCGTTCATCCACCGAACGTGGTCTTCGTGCAAGAGCTCGAGCGCCGCCGGCTCGAGGCCGTATCCCATGATGGCGTATACGGCGTTGGCGGCGGCGGTCACGTCGGGGAATGCGATCACGGCTGATGAAACGTGCTCGGGGATGGGGGCCAGCTTGAGAGTGGCGGCGGTGATGAGCCCCAGGGTTCCTTCGGATCCGACGAACAGCCGGGTGAGGTCGTAGCCGGCTGATTGTTTGACCGATCGCGAGCCGGTCCGGATGACCGATCCGTCGGCCAGGACCACCTCCAGGGCGAGCACGTTGGCGCCGGCGGCACCGTAGCGCAGTGCCCGTATTCCGGCGGCGTTGTTGGCGAGCATGCCGCCGATGCTGGCATTGGCTCCCGGATCAGGCGGAAAGAACAAGCCGTGCCGTTGTGACAGGTGTTCTTCGAGGTCGAGGCGTAGGATGCCGGGCTGCACCTCGGCCTGGAAGTCGGAGGCGTGTACCGCCAGGATCCGGTTCATGCGCCGGAAGTCGACGACGATGCCCTTGTGCACCGGGATGGTGTGGCCCTCGACGCTGGTGCCCGCCCCCCAGCCCACGATCGGTACCCGGTGGCGGTTCGCCAGCGCCGCGATCTGACTCACTTCGCTGGTGGAACTCGGAAACACGACAGCGTCCGGCTTGACCGGGGTGTGGTCGGATTCGTCGTGGGAGTGGAGTTCGCGTTCGGCGTCGCTGGTGGTGACGTGGTCGGGACCCACGATGTCTGCCAGAGACCCGATCAACGACGCCGGCATGGTCGTCACGAGCGGCCCGCTCAACCCTCGAAATGCTTTTCGAGGCTGTGCCAGACGCTCGGGTAATCGTCCTGCAGTGCCGGTATCGAGCCGGCGTAGGCGGTGGGGATGAGTGGATAGCGCGTCTCGAACATGAACGACATCGTGTCCGACAGCTTCTCCGGCTCCAGATCCGAGGTGGTGGCCTTCAGCCAGGCGTCGTGGTCGGGGCCGTGGGGGAAGTACATGTTGTGGAGGCTCATGCCGCCGGGGGAGAAGCCCTCTTCTTTGGCGTCGTAGACGCCGTAGAGAATGCCCATGAACTCACTCATGATGTTCTTGTGATACCAGGGAGGCCGAAACGTGTGTTCGCCCACCAGCCAGCGATCGGTGAACACTACGAAATCGACGTTGGCCACCCCTTCGGTGGCCGAGGGAGACGTGAGCACAGTGAAGATCGACGGGTCGGGGTGGTCGAAGCTGATGGACCCGATGACATTGAACTTGCGCAGGTCGTATTTGTACGGCGCGTGGTTTCCATGCCAGCCGACGACATCCAGCGGCGAATAGTCGGTCTCGACCCCGAACAGGCGGCCGTCGAACTTGACAGTCAGCTCGCCCGGTGACTCGGTGTCTTCGAACGACGCCACCGGGTAGAGGAAGTCGCGAGGGTTGGCGAGCCCGTTGGCACCGATTGGGCCGCGTTCGGGGAGCTCGAGGTAGACGCCGTAGTTCTCGCAGATGTAGCCGCGGGCGGCCGGGTCCAGTAGCTCGACCCGGTACACCATCCCACGCGGGAGGACTGCGATCTCGCCCGGGCTGACGACGAGGACCCCGCATTCGGTCACGAAGCGCAACGTCCCTTCCTGCGGTACGACCAGAAACTCGCCGTCGGCGTTGTAGAAGTAGGTGTCGGTCATCGATTCGGCCGCCATGTAGACATGGGCCGCCATACCGATCTGGGTGTGCGCATCGCCGTTGGTGGCGACGGTGCGCATCCCGGTGAGGAACGTAGAAGGCTCGTCCGGGAACGGCGGCGGATCCCAACGGAGCTGGCCGATCGGCGGATCGGATTCTCGATTCGGAGCGGTGCGGATCCAGTGGGTTTCTTTTTCGGTGAACTGCCATGCGTGGCGGACCGAGGGGCGGATCCGGTAGAACCAGGTCCGGCGGTTGCGATCATTCGGCACCGTGAACGCGGACCCGGACAGCTGCTCTGTGTAGAGGCCGAGCGGCGGCTTCTGCGGGTTGTTCTGTCCGACCGGCAGCGCCCCGGCCACGGCCTCTGAGGCGAACTCGTTTCCAAACCCGGACTGGTAAGCGGGCTCAACGGATGCGGGCTGATCGAATAGGGGCTTATCGGATACGGGCTGATCGGATATGGGCTGATCGGATGAAGTCATCTGGTCCTCCGGCAACCAAAACTACCCCGCCGCACAGGCCCCTTCGGGCGACGTCAGGGTTGGATCCCGGCAAAGACCACGAGCAGCACGCCGTCGGTCAGGGAAATCCGGGCGGGATCGGCGGTGACCACGTTGCTGAGGCCGCGGCCCGAACCGGCGAGCAGGGTCTCGTCGGCGAGGGGATACGCGAAACCCGACAAGGTGATGCCGCTCGCCGGCCCGCCAAAGGGCACCAGGCTCACGGTCTCTCCCACCCGGCCGGCGAGCGTGGCCTCTGTTCGTACCACCAGCGCCTGCTGGTCGTCGTCCCACCACTCGACCGCTGCTTCGGCCCACCGATCTGCGGTGATGACGCTTGCGACGTTCAAGAGGTGGTCGAGGCGTCCGCCCAGTCCCCCTTCCACCACGATGCGATCGGCGCCCCAATCCAGAGCGGCTTCCATCGCGAGCTCCAGGTCCGTCTCGTTCTTGGTGGCCGGGTGCCGGCGCACGTCGGCCCCGGCGGTTTCGGCAGCAGCCAGAGCCTTCGGTTCCACCGAGTCGAGGTCTCCGATCACCAGGTCGACGCGCCGACCGCCGGCCCGGTGGAGGCCGCTGTCGGCCGCGATCACGAAGTCGGCCCCGTCGAAGCCGGTCGATCCGGGTGCTCCGCCGGCCAAGATGAGCGCTGTGGGCATCGGTGGTTCTCCTCTCTTCTCCCCGAAGGCGGCCGTGACGACGATACGGCCGCGACCGGGCGCCGATCAAGTCGCGTACCACCGTCTCCACCACTGGAGCCGCCGACCGGGGTCGGTTAGGCTGCTCTGACCCACGGAAAGGCCCTTCCTCACCATGAAAAAACTGAAAATCATTGGATTGTTCGCAGCATTGTCGCTGGCGGCGGCCGCCTGCGGTGGCGACGCGGACACCGGCTCGTTTGGCCTGGTCACGGCCGATACGCTCACGGTGTGCACCGATGTGCCGTATCCACCGATGGAATTCGAAGATCCGACCACGGAGGTCGGCTACACCGGCTTCGACATCGAGCTGATGGATGCCATCGCCACCGACCTCGGCCTCGGGCTGGCAGTCGTGACCCCCGGCTGGGAAGCGATCACGTCGGGTCTGGCGATGGAAGCAGGCGACTGCGACTTGTCGGCGGCCTCGATCACCATCACGCCCGAGCGGGAAGAGAACATCGACTTCTCGAATCCGTATTTCAACGGGGAACAGTCGTTGCTGGTGAAAGCCGACAGCGGCATCTCCAGCGCGGCCGACGCCGGCAGGATCGCGGTGCAGAGCGGCACGACGGGCGAGCTCTACGCCCAGGAGAACCTCTCCAACGAGCTGCTTGCCTTCGAAGACGCCGGTGCCCTGTACCTGGCCCTCGAGGCCGGCGAGGTCGATGGCGTGATCACCGACCTGGTCGGAAACCAGGGTTATGTCGACGACAATCCTGGTGTCGCGGCGGTGGTCCAGACCTGGCAGACCGATGAGTTCTACGGCTTGGCGGTCAAAGAGGAGGGCTCCGAGACGCTCCTCGAGGCGGTGAACACCAGCCTGGCCAAGCTGCAAGACGACGGAACGTACGATCAGATCTTCAGCAAGTGGTTCTCGGGCTAATTGAGCACGGTCGTACAACAACCTGAGACGGGCGGGCCGGCTCCGGCCCGCCCCAGGTTCCATCTCACGCCGCGCCAGCGGGCACGGGTGTACCTCCTGTCGATGTATGCCGTGGCGGCCCTCGTGGCCCTGGCGATCGGCTATTTGGCCGACTGGGAGACCATCGGCCGGAACTTTTTCAACGTCGAGGTCATGCGGGAAATGTTCCCGGACGTCATCTTCGTCGCCGCCCGCAACACGCTGGTCTACACCGCGTTGTCCTTCGCCCTCGGGTTGGTTCTGGCGCTCATCCTGGCGCTGATGCGGCTGTCGAGTGTCGCGCCTTTCCGGGCGTTTTCCATCGGCTACATCGAGCTGTTTCGCGGCCTGCCGGCGCTGATCACGCTGATCTTTGTCGGGTTCGGGCTGCCGATCGCCTTCAACTGGCGGATCCCGGGGGGAACCCTGGGATCGGGCTCGATCGGCCTGGCCATCGTGGCCGGCGCCTACATGGCGGAGACCATTCGGGCCGGGATCGAGGCGGTCCCGAAAGGCCAGACCGAGGCTGCCCGCTCGATCGGGATGTCGAGCTCGCGGACGATGTTCTCGATCATTCTTCCCCAGGCCTTCCGCATCATCATCCCGCCGCTGACCAACGAGCTGGTGTTGCTGATCAAGGACACGTCGCTGTTCTTCGTGCTCGGTTCGACCCCGGCCACCAAGGAACTCACCAAGTTCTCCCGCGATTTCATGACCTCGGCGAGGAACGCCACGCCGCTGACGGTGGCGGCCATCGTGTACCTCCTCATCACTCTGCCGCTCACCTACGTGGTGCGACGCCTCGAGCGCTCAGCCGCCAAGGGGCGCTGACATGCAGGGCATCGAGGTTCGCAACCTCCACAAGTCGTTTGGCGACCTGGAGGTGCTGAGGGGGATCGATTTCCATGTGACGATCGGTGAAGTGGTGTGTGTGATCGGGCCGTCTGGCTCGGGAAAATCGACCCTGCTGCGGTGCATCAACCGCCTGGAGGAATCGAACTCGGGCGAGATCCTCATCGAAGGTGAAGACATCACCGACCCGGATGCGGATGTGGATCTGTTGCGGACCAAGATCGGCATGGTCTTCCAGCAGTTCAACCTCTTTCCCCACCTGACGGTGATGCGCAATCTCACGATCGGGCCGACCGGCGTGCTCAAGGTGCCCAAAGACCAGGCAGCCGATACCGCCCGGCAGATGCTGGCCCGGGTGGGGTTGTCCGAAAAGGCGGACGCGTATCCCAACCACCTCTCCGGCGGTCAGCAACAGCGGGTGGCCATTGCCCGCGCCCTCTGCATGCAGCCGGACATGATGCTCTTCGATGAGCCCACCTCGGCCCTCGATCCGGAGTTGATCGGGGAAGTGCTCGACGTGATGCGCTCCCTGGCCTCCGACGGCATGACGATGATGGTGGTCACGCACGAGATCTCGTTTGCGGCCGAGGTGGCGGATCGGGTGGTGTTCATGGATGATGGCGTGGTCGTCGAGGAGGGCCCGCCCTCCCAGGTGCTGCTGAAGCCCCAAACCAACCGGGCCCGCCAGTTTCTCCGCCAGGTGGCCGAGCACTGAGGTACCCGGACCGATTCCCGGTTGCGGCCGGGTTCGGGACAGCTACCATCCCCCGTCGTGACCACCCCAGAAGAAACCCCGCACCCGGAGGCCGAGATCGTCGAGCCGGGGGGCGAAGAGACCGCCGAGAGCGAAGATATGGTGTCCGAGCCGCTCAAGCTCGTACGCATCGCCTCCATGGTCCAGATCCTCCTCAACGAGGTACGGTCCATTGAGCTCGATCAGCAGGCGCGGGAGCGTCTGCAAGCAGTGCACCACCGAACCGTGGAGGAGCTGCGTGAGATCATGTCTGACGAACTGACCCGGGAGATGGACCACGTGCTGGTTCCACTGTCGGACGCGGCTTCGGAATCCGAGCTGCGCTTGGCCCAGGCCCAGCTGGCGGGCTGGTTGGAGGGGCTGTTCCATGGAATTCGGGCATCGATGTGGGGCCAGCAGATGGCCCAGCAGCGCATGCTGGCCTCTCGCGCCCAGGCCCTCGAGGGCCTCGACCAGCGTTCGGCTGAGTCTTCCGGGGGGATGTACCTCTAGGTCCAGCTGGGGCGGGCGGTTCGTGGCGCACCGATTCCCCGTCCATACGTTGCGTTCAGGGCCCGCAGGCGCTGCGCATGCTTGACGGCGAGTGGCCGGGTGAGGCGCCACTCCCAGTTGCCTCCGGTTGTTCCGGGGACGTTCATCTTGGCATCCGATCCGAGGCCCAACACGTCCTGGGCAGTGGTCATGGCGTAGCGGCCGGTGGACGACCAGGCCAGGCGGATCAATCTTTCTGCGAGGCTGTCGCCCAATCCGGCGAGGTAGGCATCGGCGAACCGCCGCTCTTTGGCCGTCATGTCTTCCCGGTATCCCTCGGACGTGTTGTTGTCGTGAGTCGATGTGTAGACGGCCCAGTCCGGTGACCGGAAGTTGTGGGGGAGGAACTCGTGCCCGGGGCCGTCGCCGAAGGCGAACTGCAGCACCACCATCCCCGGCAAACCGAACTCGTTGCGCAATGCTGCCACCCCGGGCGGCATGTCGCCGCCGAGATCCTCGGCGATGAACGGGGCGTCACCGAGCCGCTGCTGGAGCGTCGTGAACAGCTCCCTTCCGGGCGCCTTGACCCACCGGCCCTGGACGGCTGTCTTGGCCCCGGCCGGGATCTGCCAGTAGTTGTAGAACCCACGAAAATGATCGAGACGAATGATGTCGACCAGCCGCAGCGTGCTCCGCACCCGGTCGACCCACCAGTTGAATCCACTCTGCTGGTGCGCCGACCATCGATAGAGCGGATTGCCCCACAGCTGTCCCGTTTTGGAGTAGTAGTCGGGTGGCACGCCGGCCACCACCGAGGGCTGCCCATCAGCCTTGATGCGAAACAGATCGACATTGGTCCACACGTCGGCCGAATCGTGGGCGGTGAAGATCGGGACGTCCCCCATGATCCTGACGCCCCGCTGTTCGGCGTGCGCTTTCAGCTCGCCCCACTGCCGGAAGAACAGGAACTGAGAGAACGCAATGCGGTCGATGGTTGCGCGATGGGTGCGGCGGGCGGCCCGCACCGCAGCCGGATCGCGTCGCCGGATCGGAGCCGGCCACTCGGTCCACGAACGGCCACCCTGTTCCTCTTTGACGGCCCGAAACAACGCGTAATCGGCCAGCCATCGTGCCTCGCGCCTCCGGAAGCGTTCGAATTCCTTCACCAGCCGGGCGTTCGAGCGGAGGCGGGAAAAGCTCTGCCATGCCTGCTCGAGCATGTCCAGCTTCCAAGGTATGACGCGTCCATAGTCGACCCGCCCACCTTTCAGGCGGGGGGAAGGCAATTCGGGTAGAAGGCGATCCCGGGTGAGATCTTGCGGGCTCACCAGGTACTCGTTCCCTGCGAAACTCGAGAACGTCTGATAAGGACTGTTGCCGTAGCCGGTGGGCCCCAGCGGCAACACCTGCCAGATGTCGCACCCGGCCCGGGCCAGAAAGTCGACCCAGGCCCGCGCTTGCGGTCCGATATCGCCTATTCCATAGGGCCCCGGCAGACTGGTGGGGTGGAGGACGATCCCGGCGTGGCGGGAGACGGCGGCGAGCATCGAATCAGGCTACCCCCGGGCGTCGGGGGGACTCCGACCCCCCGACCCGTTCTCCGCCTCTTTAATCTCCGGGCATGATCGACCCGAGGTTCGAAGCAGGTTTCCCTCCCTTGGCAGATCCGATCTGGCGCGGCGCCCAGCGGATCGTCAACCCGCTGATGCCGGTGCTGTGGCCCTACCGGCGCAAGGGCAGTGATCTGCCGCCCGGCCCCGCAGTGTTGGCTGCCAACCACCTCTCGTTCGTGGACCCGGTTTTCGTGGCAATCGCCGCCGGGCGTCCGCTCAGGTATCTCACGTCCGAGATTGTGCTGGGCCAATACCCGCGCTTCGACGACCTGATCAACTGGCTGGGCATCATCCCCCTCGAGGTAGGGAAGGTGCCGCTGCGTCCGCTGCGGACGGCATTGACGCATCTGGGCTCCGGGGGAACGGTCGGTGTATTTCCGGAAGGGCGCCGGGCCTCGGTCTGGCGGGAGGCGCCGGTCAAGGAGGGGGCGGCCTGGCTCGCCATGCGCGCCTCGGTGCCGATGGTCCCGGTTGCCATCACCGGCTCGTCTGAGGCGATGGGTGATGACAAAAAGCTCCGGAGGCGCCCGATCACGCTGGTGGTGGGCGAACCGCTCCGGCCCGCGTGGTTTTCGGACCGGACCGAGATGACCGAGGCATGGATCGAATGGATGGACGAGCACCACAAGGGCTGATCGAGAACGTCAAAACCCGTGGGTCTGGCCCTCCCAGGGCGGCTGGGCGCCGGTGAGGAACTCCGAGGTCGAGGGGCCGGCGAGTTGCTCGAGCCGGCGGCGACCGTACACGTATACCCCGATGAGCATGAGCAGCGTGGCGGGCCAGCCCGTTCCGAGTTTGACGATGGTGAGCGCGGCGAGCTCGCCGCGCTCGACAAAGGCATACTGCACCCAGGCCTTGGCGCCGAGAAAAATCGCCCAGGCGATGGTGGCCTCCGAGTAGGCGGGCCGCACCTGCGGGTGCCAGAACCATTCGAGGGGCCAGCTGCGGAAGGCCGCCGAGACGTAGGCCAGCGCCGGGCGACCGACCAGCACGCTCGCCACGAAGGCCACCGCCATCGCCGCCCCGCCCACGATGGCCGGCACGAAGTAGTCGGTCGCCTCGCCAGAACGCAGTGCCCACAGGATGGCGATCACGCTGCCGACTGTGCCACCGAAGGCGTACTTGAGCGTCTGGCGGCGGACGAGCCGGTACGCGATGGTGGCCACGATCACGAGTCCGGCCACGACGGCGCCGAACCCCACGCCACCGACCGCGTTGCCGGCGACGAATGCAATGGGGGCCAGGATCGAATCGACCAATTGCTTGCGGGTCAGGTCGGACAGCTCTGCCCGGATCTCTTCGAGCATCGAGATCAGACGGGGGCCGGTTCCCGCTCCAAGTCGTGCCGTGTCCAGATGAACACGCAGATCGCAAGGCCGAGCAACGCGAGCGCGATGCGCAGCCACGTGATCTGGATCAGGAGCACGCTTATGGAAAAGGACACCGCCACCATGATCACTCCGGTGACTTTGGCCCGGCGGGTGTATCCGGTGCGGGGGTCAAAGTTCTCGATCATCGGGCCGAAGCGGGGATGGGTCACGAGCCAGTGATGGAGGCGGTCAGACGACTTGGCGAAGAAGAAGGCGGCCAGGAACGCCATGTCGGCGGTGGGAATGCCCGGCAGAGCCGAAATGAACAGCAGGCCCAGGCTCAACAAGCCCAGAAAAAAATACATGCCCCGGATGATGGGGCTGCGCGACTTCATCGCTTCCACACTCTACAGGTTAGACCGAGAGGGAGATCTAGGCCGAACCGATTCCGACGATTCCGTCCGATGCGAAGGAGATCAGTAGCCGCGTGCCCGATCGACCGCCGGGGGAACTGTGCCGTCGGACCGGTAGCGGGCGATGTTGGCAGCCACGATTGCGGCTCCGGTGGGGCGGCCGGTCGGCGCCGCCACGTGCGGTGTGACCGTCACGCTCGGGTGGCCCCAGTACGGGTGCTCGGGCGGCAGAGGCTCGACGTGGAACACATCGAGGGCGGCGTGGCCGATGTGGCCGGAGTCGAGGGCCGCCAGGAGGTCGGCGTCCACCACATGCGGGCCCCGCCCCAGGTTGATGACGGCTGCCCCGGCCGGCAGCCGGTCCAGTAGTTCGGCGTCGATGATGCCCGTGGTTTCCGGCGTCAGCGGCAGCAGGTTGACCAGGAAATGGGTGCGTCCCAGCATCTCCTCCAGTCCGCTCGGGCCGGTGAAGGAGGCCACCCGCTCGATGTCTTTGGGCGAACGCGACCAGCCCAACACGTCGAAACCGATAGCGGCGATCATCCGCGCCGCCGCCGTCCCCATCAGTCCCAGGCCCAGGATCCCCACACGCGTGTCCGGCGTCTCCCGGTATCCGAGGTCTTTCCACTGGCGCTGGTCCTGCTGGCGCCGGTACTCGGGCATGTTGCGATGAAGCCGGAGGACGTGCATGGTGGCCGACTCGGCGATCGTGTGTGCCATGTGGGGGTCCTCGAGGCGCACGATGGGGATGTCGGGGGGAATGGCCGGATCGGTCAGGAGGTGCTCCACCCCGGCCCACAGCGAATGGATCCACTCGAGGTTGGGGTGGTGTTGCAGCGACCCCTGCGGAGGACGCACCATCACCGCGATGTCGATGGAGGCCGGGTCGTAGTTGTCCCACATCGTGTAGATGGTTTCGTGGGGCATCGCGGCGGTGAGGTGGCGCAACCAATCTTTGGTGCCTTCGTCGGCGGCGTCGGGGTCATCTCGCGGATCGTCGGACAGCAGCAGAATCACAGCCCCGAATCTAAATGTTCGGCAATGCCGGCGTCGCCGTGCTGCCGCGCCGATGGGGTGCACGGCGCCTGGAGATCGATGCCCGAAGACGTCAGGCCACGCCTTGTGCTGGGTGCCGGTCGGTGGTTCGAGCTTGCGTTGGCGGCGAGCAGCGCGGCAACATGGATCATGCGTCCGAACCTCGTGTTCATCATGGCCGACGACCATGCCGCTCATGCCGTATCGGCCTATGGCAGCCGTATCAACGCAACGCCGCACATCGACCGAATCGCCGAGGCCGGTATGCGGTTCGACGCCGCGTTCTGTACGAACGCCATTTGTACTCCCAGTCGGGCCGCCATCCTCACCGGCACCTACAACCACACCAACGGGGTGACGACCCTCGACACGCCGATGGACAACCGGCTCGTGACGTATCCGAAGCTCATGCGGGAAGCGGGCTACCAGACCGCCGTTTTCGGCAAGTGGCACCTGGGTCACGGCCCGGCGTACGACCCGGCCGGCTTCGACGATTGGCTGGTGCTGCCCGGCCAGGGCGACTACCACGATCCCGAGATGCTGGGCCCGGCCGGGCGCGTGCAACTGACCGGGTACGCCACCGACCTGATCACCGATCTCTGCCTCGAATGGTTGGCGCAACGGGACCCGGACCGTCCGTTCGCGCTGATGTGCCACCACAAGGCCCCCCACCGCCCCTGGGAGCCCGACTCCGGGCACTCCGGCATGTACGAGGAAGACGAAATCCCCGAGCCCGACTCATTCTGGGACGACCACGGGGGCAAATCGCAGGCGGCGACGGCGGCTGCCATGCGGATGATGGACCTCGACGAGGTCGACCTCAAGATGGCGGTCCCGTCCGGGCTGACGGAACAAGAGGAGATCAGGTGGCGCTACCAGCGCTATATCAAGGAGTACCTGCGGGTGGTGGCCTCGATCGACGACAACGTTGGCCGGTTGCTCGACTACCTGCAGGCCCATGACCTGTGGGAAAACACCCTGGTCGTGTACACCTCGGACCAGGGTTTCTTCCTCGGCGACCACGGATGGTTCGACAAGCGGTTCATGTACGAGGAGTCGTTGGGCATGCCGCTGTTGATCAGCTGGCCGGCGGAGATTCCGGCGGGCGCCGTGTGTGACGACATGGTGGTGAACGTCGACTTCGCTCCGACGTTTCTGGATGTGGCCGGCATCGCCGTCCCCGATCACATGCAAGGCACCAGCTTCCGGCCCCTGTTCGCCGATCGAGCGCCGGAAGCGTGGCAAACTTCCATGTACTACCGGTACTGGATGCACCGTGACGCAGCCCACAACGTGTGGGCGCACTACGGCGTTCGCACCCGTCGCTACAAGCTCATCTACTTCTACAACGACCCGCTCGGTCAGCCCGGCGCCCATCCTCCCGCTGACACTCCCGAGTGGGAGCTGTACGACCTCGAATACGACCCCCTCGAGATGAACAACCTATACGGCGACCCCGCCTACGCCGAAGTAGCCGCCGAGCTGAAGGTCGAGCTGGCGCGCCTGCAGGCCGAGGTGGGGGATGCTCCATACACCGGGCGTGGGGCGAACCCGGAGGGCACTTGGTGAACCCAGGGTTCTGGGTGGCGAAAACCGCCGCTTAGAACCCTGGGTTGCAGGTGGGTCGCGAACCCTGGGTTCTGGGTGGCGAAAACCGCCGCTTACAACCCTGGGTTGTCAATCGAACATATGTTCGATTAGGGTGAGCGAGTGGGATACGCCGAACTGCATTGCCACTCGAACTTCAGCTTCCGGGACGGAGCCTCGTGGGCGGAAGACCTGGTGGCCCGTGCAATCGACCTCGAATACGAGGCCCTCGCCATCACCGACCACCACGGGTTCTACGGCGCCGCCCGCATGCACATGGCGGCGCTCGAGTCGGGTTTGCCGGTGGTGTATGGCACCGAGATCACATTGCCGCAGCCGGGGGAGCGTTTCGAGAAGAAGCCCAAGCCACCGCGCAGCGAACACAAGCGGGGGCGCATCCGCCGCAGCTACCGGGACAAGCCCGATGACCCGCCCCCCGGCCACCACCTGGTCCTGCTGGCATCGGATCCGGCGAGTTATGCGGCGCTGGGCAAGCTGGTGACCGCCGCCCAGCGGCGCGGTCAAAAGGAATGGCCGATCTACGACTGGGAGGATCTGAGCGAGGCAGCCAGGTCCCCCGACATCGTTGCGATGACCGGCTGCTGGCAGGGGGCGGTACCGGCGGCCGCCTCGCAGGGAGACATGGTCCGAGCCCGCCGCGAGGCGAGCCGGCTGGCCGACATCTTCGGTGACCGGCTCTTCATCGAACTGTGGGACCACCGGATGCCGGGTGACGACGAACGCAACGAGGCACTCTATGGCCTGGCCGCCCAGCTCGGTTTGGGGATGGTTGCAACCAACAACGTTCACTATCACGATCGCTCCGAGGCCGACCTGTCGGAAGTGCTGGCCGCCATCGGGGGACGACGCAACCTGGATGCAGCCGACGGTTTTCGACCCGCCACCGACGAGCGCTACCTCAAAGCACCCGAGTTGATGAGGAAGCGTTTCGCCCGCTATCCGGGAGCGGTGGAGACGGCGGCCGAGCTGGGGCGGGCGATGGCGTTCGACCTGAAGCTGGTGGCCCCCCGGCTGCCCGACTTTCCCATGCCGGGCCACTTTCAGAATGAGATGGCCTATCTGCGCCATCTCACCTACGAGGGTGCCAAAAACGTATATGGGGACGGCGCGGGCGGCATCGAACCGGCCGCCAAGGCCCGGCTGGATCACGAGCTGCAGATCATCGACGAGCTGGGCTTCCCCGGCTACTTCCTGGTGGTATGGGACCTGGTCCAGTTCGCCCGGGGCAAGGACATCTATTGCCAGATCCGCGGCTCGGGAGCCGACTCGGCTGTGTGCCGCTGTATAGGCCTCACCCGGGTCGACCCGATCCGCCTGGGCCTGCCCTTCGAGCGGTTCCTCTCCGAGGAGCGGGGCAAGCCCCCCGATATCGACGTCGACTTCGAGGCCGAGCGTCGAGAAGAGGTCATCCAATACTGCTATCAGCGCTACGGGAGAGAACGGGCGGCGATGGTGGCCAACGTCATCACCTATCGCGCCCGGTCGGTGCTCCAGGACGTCGGCAAGTCCTTCGGCCTGACCCAGGCCCAGGTCAACGCCATGACCAAATACCTCGACACCCACAACCCGGCCGTGATCGCCGAACAGGCACCGCTGCCGGCCGGCCTCACCGCCGAGCTGATCTACGACACCTGCATGCGGCTGGACGGGTTTCCCCGCCACCTCGGCATCCATTCGGGCGGCATGGTCATCGCCGACCGGCCGTTGTACGAAGTGGTGCCCATCGAATGGGGGCGGATGGAAGACCGCACCGTGCTGCAATGGGACAAGGACGACTGCGCCGCCATGGGCATCGTCAAGTTCGACCTGCTGGCCCTCGGAATGCTGAACGCGCTGCACATCGCCGCCGACCTGATTGCCGAGACCCACGGTGTGACGATTGATCTCGCCACCATCCCGCAGGAGCCGGTGATCTACGAAATGATGACCAAAGCCGACACCGTGGGGTTGTTCCAGGTCGAATCGCGAGCTCAGATGGCGACGCTGCCCCGTATGAAGCCGAAGACGTTCTATGACCTGGCCATCGAGGTGGCACTGATCCGGCCGGGCCCGATCCAGGGCGAGTCGGTGCATCCCTATTTACGGCGGCGCAACGGGGAAGAACCGGTGCGGTACCCGCACCCCAGCACAGAGCCGATCCTGAAAAAGACCCTGGGCGTGCCGATCTTTCAGGAGCAGCTGATGGAGCTGGCGCGGGTGTGTGCCGGCTTCTCCGGCGGCCAGACCGACCGGCTGCGCTCGGCCATGAGCAACAAGCGGTCGGAGGAGGCGATGGCGAGGCTGCGCGACGAGCTGTTCGAGGGCATGGAGCGCAACGGAGTGGTGGGGGAGGCGGCCGAAGAGATCTGGCAGAAGCTGCAGGGCTTCTCTTCCTTCGGGTTCCCCGAAAGCCATTCGGTGTCGTTTGCCTACATCGTGTACGCCTCGGCCTGGCTGCGTTTCCACTGGCCGAGCGAGTTTCTGGCAGGGTTGCTCAATGCACAGCCGATGGGGTTCTACAGCCCCAACTCCCTGGTGCTCGATGCCCAGCGCCACGGGGTCGTCGTGCTGGCGCCGGACATCAACCTGTCGGCGTATGACTGCACGCTCGAGTATCACGAAACCGATCCCGATGACGTGGTTTCCTATTTCGACATGCAATGGCGGCGGGGGCGGGGGCCGGTGGGCGATCCACTCCGTCCCCCGGTCGCCGTCCGGTTGGGTCTGCGGTACGTGCGCAATCTGGGCGACGCCGAGGTGGGGCGCATCGAGGTGGGGCGCGACATCGGTGGACCGTTCGTGTCGCTCGAAGACCTGGGCCAGCGGGTCGGGCTCGGCGAACCTGCCCTCGAGACGCTGTCGGCTTCCGGTGCCCTCGCCCCGTTGGGGATCGGTCGACGCGAAGGGCTGTGGGCGGCCGGCTCCATCGCCGAGCTGGGGCCGGGCCGGCTGGCGCTGGCGGCCGGCGCCGATGCGCCCTCGCTGGATCCGATGGACGAGCCGCAACAGCTGGCGGCCGATCTATGGTCGACTGGAGTTTCCAATCGCCACCCCATGCAGTTGATCAGAGACGAGATGGTGGCAGCCGGATATCTGTCGATCGCCGACGCCCTGACACAAAAGAAGCACGGGATCAAGGCAACCGTGGCCGGGGTGGTCACCCACCGCCAGCGGCCGGGAACGGCCAACGGCGTTCGGTTTCTCAACCTGGAGGACGAAACCGGCCTGCTCAACGTTGTCGTCCTGCCCGCCGTGTGGGATGCCCATCTCGAGGTGGCCCGCAAGTCTTCGGGGTTGATCATCGACGGAGTGCTCGAGTACCGGGATGGTGTCACCAACCTGGTGGCCCACCGCATCGTCGCACTCAACTCGATGCCGCTCCAAAGCCGCGACTTTCGGTGAGTCGTGGCATCTGGTAGTCACGGGCCCGGTGCTATCTTGCGGCCGGTGAGAGGAGTTGGATTGGGACCAATCGCTCGACGCTTGTTGCTGATCCTCGGCCTGTTGGCCGCGTTCGGCGCACCGGCTGCCGCGGTGGAGCCCGGGGTCGCCGACGATGTGGCAGCCGGACGAGCTGTGTGGGAACGCAGCAACATCGACAACTACGAGATGACCTATACGACGCAGTGCTTTTGTCCACCGGCCGAGGTCACCGTGCGAGTTGCTGACGGGGTGGCGGTGGCCGCCACCAGCAACGGTCAACCCATCAACCCCACCGATGCCTACACCGTCGATGAGCTCTATGCCCTGCTCGACCAATGGGTGACCCAGGACATCGACCGCCTCGACTTCGCCTACGACCCCGCCACCGGGGTGCCGTCCCCCATCTTCGGCGACATCAGTTTCACCATCGCCGACGAGGAGCTGGGGATCACGGTCGCCGACTTCGTTGTTCACACATCCGCAACCGACGTCGGGCTGTTCGACCCCGCCAGCGGGCGCTGGCACCTCCGCTTTCGGGATGGCTCAAACACCAGTTTCTTCTATGGCACGCCCGGCGACGTTCCGCTGCTGGGCGACTGGGACTGCGACGGCATCGACACCGTCGCCATGTACCGTCCCACGAACGGATTCGTGTATCTGCGCAACACGAACCGGGAGGGCGTGGCCGACCACGATTTCTTCTACGGGCTGGCTTCGGATGTACCGCTGGCGGGCGACTGGGATGGCGACGGCTGTGACAGCATTGCCATCTATCGCAACGGCGAGGTGTTCGTACGCAATGACCTGAGCACCGGAGTCGCCGATTTCAGCTTTGTCTTCGGAAACCCGGGCGACCGGCCGTTCGCCGGCGACTTCAACGGGGACGGTATCGACACGGTGGGTCTCTATCGGGAATCGACCGGCCTGGTCTATTTCCGCAATTCGTTGACGTCGGGCGTGGCGGAGTTCGAGTTCTTTTACGGGGAACCATCCGACCGGATCATCGCCGGCGACTGGAACGACGACGGCGCCGAATCGGTGGCCATTTTCCGACCGGCCGACGGGCGCTTCTATCAGTCGTTTCGCAACGTGCAGGGGGTGGCCGACGTCGTCTTTGCGTTTGGGGACGGTTCGTGGTGGCCGGTGGCCGGCGACCTGGGTGAGCCGGCCGGGCTGCCCGACCTGGCGTACGAAGAGGTGGCGTCCGGGTTCTCCAGCCCGCTGTTCTTGACCGCCCCGACCGGGGACGCCCGGCTCTTCGTGGTCGAAAAGGCGGGTCGGATCATCCAGGTGGCGGCGGACGGTACCAGGACCACCTTTTTCGACATCCGCTCGATCGTCTCCGACAACGGAGAACGAGGATTGCTGGGATTGGCGTTTCATCCCGCCTATTCGACCAATCAGCTCTTCTACGTTCACTACACCGACAACAGTGGTGACACCGTGGTTGCCGAGTACAAGGTAGAGGGACCGGGGCCGGCGAGACTGCGCACTCTGCTGGAGGTCGACCAGCCCGCTTCCAACCACAACGGAGGAATGCTGCAATTCGGGCCGGGTGGGTACCTGTACCTCGGTCTGGGAGACGGCGGCGGCGGCAACGATGTGTTCGGCAACGGACAGAACCAGGACACCCTGCTGGGTGGCATCGTGCAGATCGACGTCGAGTCCGGAACGTCGACTCTGTGGGCCTACGGACTCCGCAATCCGTGGCGGTTCGATTTCGACGGCGACCAGATCTACATCGGCGACGTCGGGCAGAACGCATGGGAGGAGGTGTCCGTGGGCGGTGCCGGCGACAACTTCGGTTGGCCCATCCGGGAGGGCTTCGAATGCCTCGGCGGTGGCGACAACTGCCAATCGGCGGGGCTTATCCCGCCGATCCGCGCGATCCCCAATCCAGATGAGGGGCGATCGGTCACGGGTGGTTTCGTGTATCGCGGCTCGAACATTCCCGAGTTGACCGGCACATACCTGTACAGCGATTTCGTCTCCGGCTATCTGCGGGGGTTCCGCCTGGAAGGTGGCCGGGTCGTGGCCGAACGGGATTGGACAGATTCAGTCGGCTCGCTGTCGTCGGTTTCTTCGTTCGGCGAAGACGGGTTCGGAGAGCTCTACGTTCTGTCCTTCGACGGCCGGATCCGCCGGCTGGTGGCCGGCTGACGGGCCCGATAGGGTGGGCCCGACAAGGAGGCCCGATGACCCTGACCGATGTTGACGCTCCTCTCGCCAAGACGCTGGGCGAGATCCGCGAGTTCGTGGAAGCCGAGCTCTATCCGCTGGAGCGAACACTGACCACCGACGGGTTCGAAAACGTCGAGCCGGCCATCGCCGACGTTCGCCAGAAGGTACGCGACAACGGATGGTGGGCACCCCATTTCGACCGGGAGTACGGGGGCATGGGGCTCTCGCTCCTCGAGTTCGCCCGGGTGGGCGAGGTGCTGGCCACCACCCCGTTGGGACATTACGCCTTCAACTGCCAGGCACCCGACGTCGGCAACAGCGAGATCCTGCTCGCCTTCGGGACCGAGGAGCAGAAAGAGCGCTGGCTGGTTCCGATCATCAATGGAGACATCCGCAGCTGCTTCTCGATGACCGAGCCCGAACACGCCGGGTCCAACCCCACCATGATGTCGACGACGGCCGTGAAAGAAGGCGACGACTACGTCATCAACGGCCACAAGTGGTTCACCTCATCGGCCGATGGGGCGGCGCTGGCGGTCGTCATGGTCATCACCAACCCGGAGGCCGATAGCCGCCATGCTCGTGCCAGCCAGGTGCTCGTACCCACCGACACCCCCGGGTTCGAACTGGTTCGCAACATCTCGGTGATGGGCGACGTCGGCTCCGGGTGGGGGAGTCACGCAGAGGTGCGCTATCACGACGTCCGGGTACCGCAATCCAACTTGCTGGGCGAGGAAGGGGGCGGCTTCGCCATTGCCCAGGAACGCCTCGGCCCCGGCCGGATCCACCACTGCATGCGCTGGATCGGGATTGCCGAGCGGGCGCTCGACCTCATGTGCCGCCACGCGGTGCAACGCCAGCTGACGAGCACGGGCGCGCTGGCTGACCAGGGAACCATCCAGAACTGGGTGGCCGAGAGCAGGGCCGAGATCAACGCCGCCCGCCTCATGGTGCTCGACACCGCCCACCGCATGGATCGCGACGGCGCCTCGGCCACCCGCAACGAGATCTCGATGATCAAGTTCTTCGCCGCCCCGATCCTGATGCGGGTCCTCGATCGGGCGATCCAGGTGCATGGAGCGCTGGGCATGACCGACGACACCCCGCTCTCGTACTGGTTCCGTCACGAGCGGGCGGCCCGGATCTACGACGGGCCGGATGAGGTTCACAAGATGGTCGTCGCCCGTCGCATCCTCGGCGAGTATCGCTGAGGTGCTCGAACGAACGATCCCACCCCCCAATCGGAACCCGCACCCGCCGACGCGCTTCACGCCCCCGCCGAACTCGTGCAACGGACACTGTCACGTCTTCGGGCCCGCCGATCGCTTCCCGTTCGCGCCCGACCGCGCCTACACGCCACCGGATTCGGGTTACGAGGAGCTGCAGGTTCATCAGGATCGGCTGGGGCTCACCCGGGCGATCCTGGTACAGGCATCGTGCCATGGGACGGACAACTCGGCGATGCTCGACGCGTTGCACCGCGCCGAGGGACGCTACGCAGGGGTTGCCCTGATCGACGACACCCACTCGGACGCCGATCTCGCCGAGTTCCACGAAGCCGGCGTGCGGGGGATCCGGTTCAACTTCGTCAAGCACCTCGGGGGCGCTCCGGAACCCACGTTCTTCTGGCGGCAAGTCGAGCGGATTGTCCCCCTGGGCTGGCATGTCGAGCTCCACTTCGACGCCAAGGACATGTCAGCCAATGCCGACCTCTTCGAGCGGCTTCCGGTGCCCTACATCATCGATGCGATGGGGCGGGTCGATGCGACGGCGGGGCTCGACCAGGAACCGTTCCAGTACCTCCTCACCATGCTGCGCACGGACGATAAAGCGTGGGTGAAGGTCTCCGGGGCGGAGCGGATCACCGCCAACGGCACACCGCCCTACGACGACGTGGTTCCTTACGCTCGAGCGCTCGTCGCAGCAGCTCCGGATCGGTGCCTGTGGGGCACCGACTGGCCGCATCCCAACGTGCGCCACATGCCGGACGACGGCGACCTCATCGACCTGCTCGCCGACCATGCCCCTGACGAGGCCACCCGCCACCTCATCCTCGTCGACAACCCGACCCGGCTCTACGACTTCCACTGAGCGGCGCCGATCTGACGGTCGGGCCGGCGCAGGCATTTCCGATTGGGCCCCAGGGAGCAAGCTTGCGGACGGACGCCCGGACTCACAGGTCCTTCTCAGCGCTTTCTCGGTGGAGGTCTCCTGTTCGAACCATGGGAGGCCGTGAGTTGACCGGCCAGCGTCGGTTTGTCCTTGGACGTCTTGTTGTCAGAGGTCCTTGCTCACCGTCTTCTTGGTGACGATCTCGCGCTCGGGCCAGCGGAAGGCGGTCAGGTAGCCGGTGAACCGCTTGCCGGTGAAGCGGTCCCGTGCCTTGCGGCGCGATCCACTCGTGTCGATGATGACCGAGCCCCCACCCTTTTTCGAGAAGCGGGGTTTGGCGACCGGGACGTGCCCGGCCACCACGAACGGCTCGCCCCGGTAGACGGCCTGCCAGTCCCATGCCTTGCCACCCACCCGGCGTCCGCGAACGCTGAACCGCTCGGCTTTGTTGGACATAACCCCCACCAGGTCGGTGCGGGCTGCGGCATGAACGATCATCAGCCGGCGGTCATCGAGCAGCAGCTGGTATGGCAGATCGTGCAACCACTTGGCGATCTTGACGGCTTCCTTGTTGCTCTTCTTTCTGGCCAGGACGCGTTTGGCCCAATCGGTTTCATGGTTGCCGCGCACCATCAGCGCCCGGTCTTTCTTGACGAGATCTCGTATGAACGACAGGGTCTCGGTCGAGTGACTGCCCCGGTTGATGACGTCGCCCACAAACACCAGCTTGCGGCCATCCGGGTGCTTGCCGTTCTTGCTGTAGCCGAGCTTGTTCATCAGGGCCTTCAGTGTGTGGAGGCACCCGTGCACATCGCCGATCACATCGTACTTCTCAGCCAAGTTCGAGCGATCCGTCTGTGAGGAGGCGCGGGTTGATCATCCACGCCAGCGAGCCGAATCCGGGGCTCACGGCAGACCAATTGCCGGCCGGAACGTCGATGGCGACCAGGGTCGCCGTTTTCACCTGGGCGTGTCCATCAGTCAGCAGCCGCACGAGCTGAGACGTGGTGGGTTCATGGCCGGCCACCAGCAGCACTTTCACTTCGGCCGGGGCCCGCTGGATCACAGCGAGGGCGCTCCCGGCCGAAGCCCCGTACAAGTCGTCATGGACCTCCAGCGGGCAGTCCCACGCTCCCGCCTCGCGAGCCAGCTCGGCGGTCGTGCGGGCCCGGACCGCCGGACTCGAGAAGATGCGGTCCGGCACCTGGTGGGTGAGGGCCACAAAGCGCCCGATCGCCGCCGCAGAGCGTTCGCCCCGCGCGGAAAGAGGTCGTTCCCAGTCGGCGCCATAGGCGGCGTCCCAATCGGATTTTCCGTGCCGGAGCAGTAACAATCGTTTCACGATTCGGCCATCCACCTGTAAATCACGCCCGGAAGTTACTGGCGTCGCAGTCGGTTCGGGCCGTACAATCAGTCGTTGCGCTGGTGATTTTACGGGCGGCGACGAAGCATCCGGCAAGGAGTTGACCCGGTGCAAGCCGACACAACCCGCTATCTGAACCGAGAGCTCAGCTGGCTCGAGTTCAACGAGCGCGTGCTCGAGGAGGCCCAGGACACCAGCCATCCGCTGCTCGAGCGGGTCAAGTTCCTGTCGATCTTCCATACCAACCTCGACGAGTTCTTCATGATCCGCGTCTCGGGCCTCCGGCGGCAGCTGAGTGCCGGCGTGTTGGAGGCACCTCCAGATGGCATGACCCCGGCCGAGCAGTTGACGGCCATCCGCCAGCGCCTGGAGCCTGATCTGGCAGCCGCCATGGCGACGTGGGAAAAGGACCTGGTCCCGGCGCTGGCCGACGCCGGAATCAATGTCGTCTCGCATGACCAACTCGATGAGGACCCTCGCAAGCGGCTGCGTCGGCACTTCAAGAAGGAAGTGTTCCCGGTGTTGACGCCGCTGGCGTTCGATCCTGGCCATCCGTTCCCGCACATCTCTAATTTGTCTCTGAACCTCGCCGTCGACCTGCGGCATCCCACGTTCGGGCAGCGATTCGCCCGTGTGAAGGTCCCCAGTAGCGTCGGCCGGCTCGTGCGGGTCCCGGCCCCCTTTGAAGGCTACGAAGGGCTCGATGACGACTACCACGAGGTCCAGTTCGTGTGGCTGGAGGAGGTCATCACTGCCAACCTCGACCTCCTGTTCCCCGGCACCGAGATCGGTTCGGTCCACCAGTTCCGCATCACGCGCGACGCGGATGTCGAGATCGAGGAGGACGAGGCGTCGGACCTGCTGGTGGCGGTCGAAGAGGGGCTCGACGCCCGCAAATTCGGCAGCACCGTTCGTCTCGAGGTGCATTCCAGCATGCCCGATCATGTGCGGGAGATCTTGATCGCCAACCTCGACGTGGCGCCGTTCCAGATCTACGAGATGACCGGACCGCTCGGACTTGCCGACGTGATGGACCTCGTCCACCTCGAGCGGCAAGACCTGAAGGACCCGCCGTTCGTACCCAAGATCCCACCGATGTTCGAGGGCGAGGAATCGGTGTTTTCGCTCCTGCAGCGCCGCGACATCTTCCTATATCACCCTTACGACAGCTTCCTGCCGGTGGTCGACTTCATCCGGGAGGCCGCCCACGACCCGCACGTCGTGACCATCAAGCAAACGCTCTATCGGGTCGGGCCGAACTCTCCGATCGTGGAGGCCTTGCTGGAGGCGCGGGAGGCCGGCAAACAGGTAGCGGTGATGCTGGAGCTGAAAGCGCGTTTCGACGAGGAGAACAACATCGAATGGGCGCGGGCGTTGGAACGGGCGGGGGTGCATGTCGTCTACGGGGTGGCCGGCCTCAAGACCCACGCCAAGATGGCGATGGTCGTTCGCAAGGAGCTGGACGGATTGCGCCGGTACGTGCACCTGTCGACAGGCAACTACAACGTCTCGACCGCCCGGATATACACCGACATTGGTCTTCTGACGGCGGACCCCGACATCGGCAAAGACGTCACCGAGGTCTTCAACTCGATCACGGGCTACGGGGTCCCCAAGAAGTTTCGCAAACTCCTGGTGGCGCCCGGCGGCATGAAGGATGAGCTCCTCGCCCGAATAGACCGCGAAATCGAGACCCACCGGCAAAAAGGCAACGGGTATCTGGGGTTCAAGATGAACGCCCTGGTCGACCGCGACATGGTCGACGCTCTCTACCGGGCCTCGCAGGAGGGTGTGATCGTCGATCTGCAGGTGCGCGGCATCTGCTGCCTGCGCCCCGGTGTCCCCGGATTGAGCGAGAACATCACCGTCACCTCCGTGGTGGGGAGGTTTCTCGAACACTCGCGGATCTACTACTTCCACAACGGTGGTGACTCCGAGATGTACCTGGGTTCAGCCGATCTGATGCCGCGCAACCTCCGGAACCGGGTCGAGGTGCTGTTTCCGATAGAGGATCCGCGGCTGAAAGCGATCCTGCTCGATGACGTCCTCCGCTATCACCTCTCGGACAACACCAAAGCGCGGGTGATGCTGCCCGACGGCACCTACGTGCGCCGGCAGGTCCAGGACGGGGAGGAGGTCATCGATTCGCAGGCCGTGATGCTGAGTCGGCGGGGAGCGTGGGCTGCGCACCGACCGTAGGATTGCTTCCATGTCAGGCGTATCCGACCGGGTCGGCTCCATTCCTCCCTCACCGACACTCGCCATCACCGCCAAGGCGGCAGCCCTCCGAGAAGGCGGAGCCGACGTCATCGGTTACGGCGCCGGCCAACCGAATTTTCCCACGCCGGCCCACATCGTCGAGGCGGCCGCCGCTGCCTGCTACGACCCGCAGAACCACTTGTACAGTCCGTCGGGCGGCCTGCCGGCGTTGCGCGAGGCCGTGGCCACCAAGACCTGGCGCGATTCGGGCTTGGAGGTGTCGCCGGCGCAGGTGGTGATCACCAACGGAGGCAAGCAGGCGATCTATCAGTCGTTTGCGGCGCTGTTGGACCCCGGCGACGAGGTCCTGTTGCCGGCGCCGTATTGGGTGAGCTACCCCGAGGGCATCCGGCTGGCCGGAGGGGTGGCGAAGGTCATTCCGACCGACCTGTCGATGGGGTTCAAGGTCACGATCGATCAGCTGGAGAAGGCTGTCACCGAGACCACCAAGGTGCTGTTGTTCGTCTCGCCGTCCAACCCGACGGGAGCCGTGTACACGCCGGACGAGGTTCGATCGGTCGGAGAATGGGCTCGTGACCGGGGGCTGTGGGTCATGACCGATGAGATCTACGAGCACCTGATCTACGGTGACAACCGCTTCTCTTCGATCCCGGTGGAGGTGCCCGATGTCGCCGAACGGTGCGTGGTCATCAATGGGGTCTCGAAGACCTACGCAATGACCGGATGGCGGGTGGGTTGGCTGATCGCCCCCGAGCCGGTCGCCCGGGCTGTCACCAACCT
>JBFIPU010000020.1:0-31516 GCA_041609995.1 Acidimicrobiia bacterium | reverse complement strand
CAAGCAACGCCGAACGCTTCCCACCCGTATCGAACCGAAGGTCAGACCACCCAGGGCGAAAGACGGAGTTGCCAGGAGTCGCAAAGCGACTCCCAAGCAACGCCGAACGCTTCCCACCCGTATCGAACCGAAGGTCAGAACACCCAGGACGAAAGACGGGTTGCCAGGAGTCGCAAAGCGACTCCCAAGCAACGCCGAAGGCGTTGCCGTGGGCCTACCGCGCGAGCCGAAGGCGAGCGCAAGAAAAGACACGTTTTGAACCCGTTCGAACCGAAGGTGAGAACACAAAGGCATCCCCTGGTTCAAATCCAGTGCGGGGTCGAGAGACCCTGAATGGCACTCGATTGTGGGCCTACCTGGATTTGAACCAGGGACCTCATCCTTATCAGGGATGCGCTCTAACCAGCCTGAGCTATAGGCCCGAGTGTGTCGGCTGTGCGATGATAGCAGTCGCCTCGCGCGCCCTCCCAAACCCCGGTTTTTCGCCGATATTCCTCGATTTCGCGCCCTCATGCAGCGTGTCTTCTTTTCACCTACCATGGCGGCCGGTTGGATTCTTGTCGCTGAAAGAAACCACCCAAAAGCGGACAAGCGCGGCGGATTGGGTTCATATGCTGATCCGCAGGACGGGGTATTCACCTCGGGTGCACTACAAGATGCGGGACTAAGACACCGGAGCCTTAAACATGGTTAGCAAGCCGTCAGAAGACACACGTCGCACGTTCGATACCGTTCGACGCGGATACGACAAGGATCAGGTCAACGGGTTCTTGTTCGAACTCGAACAGAAGCGGCATGCGGCTGACGCGCGCATCAGCCAGCTCGAGGCCGACATCGCCAAGTTCAAGGAGTCGGGGTCCCAAGCCGACATGGAGGCCGAGCTTCGCCGGATTCGGGAAACCAAGCTGGCCGAGGCCGAACGGCAGTCGAAAGAGATCCTCGAACGTGCCCGGAAACGTGCTCAAGCAATCGAGGAGGCCGCCCAGGATCCCGCCATCGCTTCGGCCGAGATCCTCGTCGATGCCAAGGCTGAAGCCCAGCGCATTCTGGACGAGGCCGAGCGAGATGCGAAGCAGGTCAAGCGCGAGGCCCGCAACCTCCTGAGCTCCAGCCAGCGCCAGGCCGAGGACCTGCGCAAGGACATCCAGAACAGCGTCGCCGATGCGCAAGCTCAGCTCGCCCGGGCGGCGAAGGCAAGTAAAGAGGCGAAGTCGATCATCGCCGAGGCCGAGCACAAAGCCAAAGTGATCAACGAGCAGGCCGTCGACGCGAAGGAGCAGGCCGACACGATTCGACGGGCGGCCGGTCGCGAAGCGGAGCGCAAAGCCGAGCAGATGGTCAATGCGGTCAAGGCGGAGGCAGAAGGCCTCCGAGCCCGGGCCCAGGAGACGTTGTCCAGTGCCCAGGCGGAGGCCAAGAAGGTCACCGACGAATCAAAGCGGACAGCCGCAAAGCTGATCGAGGAAGCCCAGCGACTGCAGAGCCAAGCCCGAAACGAAGCTGACACCGCAGTCGAGAACGCCCTCGCCGAGGCGAAGTCGGATATCGAGGCGGCGCAGAAGGAAGCCGAGGCCGCCAAGGCAGAAGCCGCCCGCATCAAGAGCAGTGCCGCTGAGGTCAAGGCAGCAGTGGAGACCGAGACAGCTCGTCTCCGATCCGAGACCAATCAGATGCTGCGCCAGGCCAAAGAAAAAGAGGAATTGCTCGCCAAGGCCGATGCCAAATCGCGCGAGCTGCAGGCTGCGGCCGAAAACGATCGCACTCATGCCCGCAGAGTGCTGGCCGATGCCCACAAGGAAGTTGCCCATGTCAGGCAGGATGCGGAAAAGAACCTCGTTGCCGCCAAGCAGCAGCTCGACGAGGCGAAGCAGGAAGCCGCCAAGATCCGGGTCGAGGCAGCCCACCTGAAAGCGGAGACGGAAAAGGTTTTGGAGGCCGCCAAGAAAGAGGCGGAAGCGCTCAAGGCCGAGGCCGGATCGATCAAGGCGGCAGCGCTGGAGGACCGCAAGAACGCCGAAACCGCCCTCCGCGATGCCACTGCGCTCAAGGAGCAAGCGGAAGCAGCACTCGCCGCCGTCGAGGCAGACCGGAAGGCCAAGCTCGTCGAGGCCGAGAATCAGGCCAGAGCGTTGGTCGACGAGGCCGAGCACCGCATCGAGACCGCCAAACGCAACGTCGTCTCGATCCACGAAGACGCCCACGCCGTCAAGGCCGAGGCCACAGAACTGCTCGAAACGGCCGAGCGGCGCCTGGCGGAGGCCGAGGCCAAGGAACAAGCGGCTACGGAAGCCCACGACGTAGCCGAGGAGAAGATCCAGGAAGCCAAGCGTCGCAAGGCGAAGGCCGACGAGGCGGTTTCCCAGGCGGAGAACACGGCGAAGGCAGTGACGGATGCCGCCGAGGCAGAGCTCGCCAAGAGCAAGGCGGCGGCGGAGGAGACCACTGCGCGGGCGCAGCAGCTCATGGAAGAGGCCTCCGGCCTCAAAGAAACCGCAGACGCAGCGAATGCTTCGGTCGAGGAAGAGCGTGGCAAGGCCGCAGTCATGAAGGCGGAAGCGCATGACCTCATGGCAGCTGCGCAGTCCAAGGCACAGCTTCTCGCTGCGCAGGAATCGGCAGCGAAGGAGAGAACCCGCAAGGCCGACCAGCTATTCGCCGAGGCGACCGAGAAGGCCCGACTCGTCAAGGATGCGGAGACCAAAGCCGAAGCGATCATCGCCGGAGCAGAAGCCAAGCGGTCTGAAACCGAGGCCGAGGTCGAGCGGATGCTCGAATCGGCGCAGGCCCAGATCGACCGGGAGCGCAAGGCCACGGAGGAGGACCGGGCCACCGCCAAGCGAGTGCTCGAAGAAGCGAAAGCAGAAAGCACCAAGACCCTGGCGGTGGCGGCGGAGTTGAAGGCCGAAACCGAGCAACTCAACACCGAGGCCAAGTCACTGATCACCACGTACACGAAACGCAAGGCGGATCTCGACGCCCAAGCGGCAGGTCTCATAGACAACGCCAAGGCCGAAGCCGACAACATCAAGGCGACCGCACGGACCGAACTCGCCCAGGCGCAGGAGAAGGCGGCGGCGCTGACCGAACGCGTGAAGGCAGAGCAGGCAGCTCTTGCCAATCGGGAAGAGGCGGTCAAGAAGGCCGAAGCCAACGTCGCCACGGCGGATCAGCGCATTGCCGAGGCGCAGAAGCGACTCAACGAGATCAACTTCGACCTCACCAAGCAGATGAAAGAGCTCGAGGAGGCACGGGTCGAGGCCAACAAGATTCGTCACGATTCGAAGAAGGCAGCCGAGGCGCTTCGCCAACAGGCCGAAAGCCACTCGGCGAAAGCGAAGGCCGAAGCCGAAGAGGTAACCAAGGAGTCCCAGGCCGCTCGGACAGAGGCAACCCGCCTCCTCGAGTCCGCCCAGCAGGAAGCGACCGTGCTACGCGAGTCGGCCGAGCAGCTGCGCGTCTCGGTCGAGCAGGAGCTCGCCGAGGTTCGGGCCAGCGCCGAACGCGCCAAGGCCGCCGCCGAGGAAGAAGTCGCTGCCATCAAGCACGAGTTGGCGCACGCCACCGAGCAACTGACCGAGCGGCACGAGGAGCTCAAATCGGTCAATCACGAGATACTGGCCACCCGCGAAGCGGCCCGCGCTGAAGCCGAGCGAATCCGGGGCGAGGCCAAGAACGAACTGACGGGTGCGACCCAGGCGAACAAGCTGGCTGCCGACAACGTCAAGAGGGCCGAGGAGGTCATGGCCCAGGCCGAGAGCCGCCTCGCCGAGGTAGCAGCAGCCGAGAGCATGGTCGCCGAATCGAAGAATCGCGCCGAGGAGATCATGCAGACCGCCCGCGACGAAGCGGCCCGCGTGAAGGCCGAAGCCGACGAGCTGCTCGACAAAGCAGCGCTGGACGCCCAGGAGGCGGATCTCGTCCGGGCCCGTGCCCAGGAGAAAGCCGAGACCGCCGAAGCCCGTCTGGCGAAGCTGGAAGAGGGCGCGGCCGCCGCCAGGGCGGAGACAGAGAAACTGAAGGCAGAGGCGGATCGGATCACAACAGAAGCCCAGGGAGAGGCAGATCGGATCTCGACGGCCGCCAAAGACCGCGAGACCGAAGCTCGCAAGCAGGCCGTGGCGATCGTGGAATCAGCCCGGTTGGAGGCAGAGAAGAAGAGCCAGGAGATCCGGGCCGACGCCGCCGAGCAGGTAGCGGCTTTGAAGCATCAGTCGGAGGTTGCCTCCGAGGAAGCAGAACGGACCCGGGCCGCCGCCCGCAAGCAGGCCGCCGAGATCATCGAAACGGCTCGTGCCGAGATCGAGGCCGCCAAGACCGAGTTGGCGACACTCAAAGAGAATGCCGAGAGGGCGGCAGACGACCGGGCAGCCGAGATCGTGACATTCGCGCAGGCCGACGCCGAAAAGATCCGGCTGGAGATCAACGACATGCGGGCCCAGGCCCGCCGCGAGACCGAGGAGCTGCGGCGCAACCTCGAAGAGCGGGAGGCCGAGCTGGCAGCTCGGATGGCCGACGTGGAAAGCAAAGAGCAGTCGCTCTCTGACGCGGAACGCCGAGCCGAGCGCATCGTGCAATCAGCCCGGGATTCTGCCGAGGAGTACCTGGTCGAAGCCGAGAAGCGTCTCGCCGAGGCCGAGGCCACCCAAAGATCAGCTGCCGAGGCAGTCGAGCGGATGAGGGCTCGATTGAAGGGGTCATAGTCCCTGGAAGGGAGCTACCGAGAGAGGCCGTTGCATCCGCAACGGCCTTTTCTCATGTTGCCGGTATCCCCACCCGGGTCTTCTCGAACGAGGCGGTCGCAAAGCCCAGCGAACGCGCCGCATCCAAGTACGGTGACGCGAAGTCCCCGGCCCACCACATTCCCGCCGGAAGTACTTGACGCGCCATGGCCACTGCCCCGGCAGCCAGAGCGATGGCGGAGAGGTAGTCGCGATCGTCTGACGCACCCACAGTGCGGGAAACCACGCCGTCATTGACGAAGCCAGACATCGTGATCGATAGCGCTGCCCATTGCCCTTCAACCGGCGACCGGTAGCGCCTGGCCTTCACCGCAGCCTGCGGAAACCACTCCTTGTGCGCCGCTTTCGACCAGAGCGGGCCCGTTGGCGGAGGGTATTGGATGGGATGTCCGGCTCGCAGAGGTCGCCCCAATTCGGTCCAGGCCACCGACGCCTCCAACACCTCGTCGAAGCCGTTGCGAAGCTCGGCCACGACGGCATGCACCAGGCCGGAGCGAATGTTGGCTCCGATCAGGCCAGGAATCTGGGCGTCGATGAGGGCCTCGGCCACAGCAGCACGGTCCACGTCATCCTGGGCCACCACCAGAGGCACACGGGCATCGATGGCATCGTTCAACATCGGGCCCACGACCGGGTCATCAGTCACCAAGACGTCATAGCCGAGAAGGTCTTCGATGGGACCGATTCGGCGATCTTTCGGCAGCCTCGGGTTCGACTTCCAGATTCCGATTCCGGCGACATCCGGCTCGCCCAGTAGCGCCCGGACGGCGCGACCGCCCAGATCACCGTTCACGTGGAAAGCGACTCTCACGCGGTGTCAGAGGGCTTCCAGGAGCCTGACGTCTCGGGAGGGGTAGCCGGGCGCTCGAGATATGCGACCACGACAGCGACAGCTGCTGCCACCAGCGCGACGATCAAGTTGCCTTTTCGCATCAACCGATTGTACCGAGGCTCGGATCATGTCCGGGTGGCGTCAGCCCAGCACCGTCTCTTCGGTCGGGAGAGAAGCATGGGCGGACCGGTCGCCGCTCGGATAATTCGCGGCTCTCACCTGGGCGGGGGGCTTGGGCGCGGCCGGCTGGGGAAGCACCTCTTCGAGGACCACGACCTCCACCCCCCCGACGATGTCAGAGATCAGGTTGTAGAACACCGCCATGAGGGTTGAGCCCCCGCTCAAGAGGATCGCCGACGTGATGCACATGAAAAGCACCGCCCGGAACAGGTTCTCGCCCTCGAGCGTGATGGGATCGAACAGCCCGAACCCGTTGATGAAGTCGAGGATACGGTCAGGTGTTCCGGCGTTGCGTAGGAGGCTCCACATGATGACCAGCCCCAGCAGCACGGCCAACATGACGACGGTCCACAGGACCAGGGATACCTTGAGCACGGTCCAGGGGTCGATTTTTCTGACTATCCGGCGAACTCTGCGGACCGCCATCTTCCACCTCGTAGATCTCTGGGGAACGGCCGATAGTGTACCGACGCTTTTCGGACAAGCCAGGGTTCCCGGCGCTCGATCCGATTCGGCTAGACCGCGTCCTCGTCGGGCGGCACCAGCGCGAAACCCGATAGTTTGGCGCCTTCCTCCAAGCTCATGACCTTCACGCCCTGGGCAGCTCGCTTCTGCCGGCTGATCTTGTCGCTCGGCTGCCTGATGACGATGCCGTCGCTCGAGATCACAAAGATTTCGGTGCCGGGGGCAACAGCCCGGGCCGCCACGAGGTTGCCCCGTGACGGCGTGGTCTTGATGGCTTTGACGCCGATTCCTCCCCGCTTCTGCCTCGGAAATTCTTCCATCTTCGTGCGCTTGCCAAATCCATTCTCCGTGAGGATCAGCACCTCGTCGCCTTCGCCGTCGCGAGCGACTGAGACGACCCGATCACCCTCCCGCAACTTGATGCCGCGTACGCCTCGCGTATCGCGGCCCATGGCGCGGATGTCCGCTTCGGCAAAGCGGATCCCCATGCCGTCGCGGCTGAACAGCAGCAGGTCGTTGTCCCCATTGGTCATTCGCACGGCCACAACTTCGTCGGCGCCGGCCAGCTTGATGGCGATGAGGGTGCTCGAACGGCTGTCATAGTCAGAGAACTTGGTCTTCTTCACCTGACCGTTCGCCGTCGCGATCACGAGGAATTTCGACGTCTCGTAATCACGGGTGTCCACCACCGCCTCGATGCGTTCATCCGGCTCCAACGGCATCACCGACTGCGCCAGGGTGCCACGGGCCGTTCGGTCCTTCTTGGGAATCGCGTGCGCCTTGATCCGGTAGACCTTCCCCCGGTTGGTGAAGAACAAAAGGATGGCGTGGGCCGATGTGTGGAGAACCCGCGTCACGACATCGTCGTCGTTGACCTTGGCCGCCTTCACGCCTCGCCCGCCCCGGCCCTGGACCCGGTAGGCGCCGGCCGGAACCGCTTTCACGTACCCGGCATTGGTGACGGTGACCACCAGGTCCTCGTCCTGAATGAGATCTTCCAGCGAGAAGTCTCCTTCGTCGGGCACGATCCGGGTGCGGCGGCCATCTCCGAACTTCTCTTTGATCTCCAGCAGGTCGGCTGCGATGATCTTCCGCTGTTTGGCGGGGCTCTTGAGGATCCCTTCGAGGGTCTTGATCTCCTTCTTCAGTTGCTCCTGCTCTGCCCGTAGCGTGTCGACGTCCTGAGCCGTCAGGCGCCGGAGCGGCATGTCGAGGATGTGGTTGGCCTGAACCTCTGACAGCTTGAACTTCTTGATCAGGGCGGCCCGCGCCGTAGCCACATCTGCCGAACCCCGGATCACCTTGATGACCTCTTCGATGTTGTCGAGGGCGATCAACAAACCATCGACGACATGAATGCGATCTTTCCTCCGCTGCAGACGGAACTCGGTTCGACGGGCGATGACCTCCATCTGGTGATCGATGTAATAACCGACCGCCTCTGCGATGTTGAGGGTGCGGGGAACGCCGTCGACGAGCGCTACGAAGTTGACGCCGAACGTATCCTGCAGGGGCGTCATCTTGAAGAGCTGGTTGAGGATCACGTTCGGGTTGGCGTCCTTTTTCAGCTCGATGACGATGCGGGTTCCGACCTTCCCCGACGATTGGTCGGTGAGAGCCCGAATGCCCTCGACCTTCTTGTCGCGCACGAGCTCGGCGATCTTGAGCATGATCCGGTCGTTCGACGACTGGTAGGGCAGCTCTGTCACCACAATGGCGGTGCGCCCTTTCTTGATCTCCTCGACCTCGGCCACCGCCCGCATCTTCACCGACCCCCGGCCCGTCAACAACGCGTCACGCAGGCCCTGGTTTTGAAGGATGTAGGCCCCGGTGGGAAAGTCGGGTCCCTTGACGAACTTCGTCAGCTCTTCGGGCGTGGCGTCGGGATGGTCGAGCGTATGGACGATGGCGTCGACCACCTCCTCCAGGTTGTGGGGAGGGATGTTGGTGGCCATGCCAACCGCAATTCCGGTGGAGCCGTTCACCAACAGGTTGGGGAAACGACTTGGCAACACCTCCGGCTCCATGCGTTTGCCGTCGTAGGTGTCGCGGCGATCAACTGTTTCCTCGTCGATCCCTTCCAGCATGCGCTCGGCCAGCTGCTGCATCCGGCATTCGGTGTAGCGCATCGCCGCCGGCGGGTCATCGGGTGAGCCGAAGTTGCCCTGTGGTTCGATGAGCAGGTACCGGGTGGCGAAATCCTGGCCCAGCCGCACGAGAGCGTCATAGATGGCACTGTCGCCGTGGGGGTGGTACTTGCCCATGACCTCGCCCACCACCGTGGCGCACTTGGTGAAGCCACTGTTGGCTCGCAAGCCGTTGTCGTGCATCGAAAAGAGAATCCTCCGATGCACCGGCTTGAGGCCATCCCTCACATCGGGAAGAGCCCGCGAGACGATGACCGACATCGAGTATTCGAGAAACGAGTCGCTGATCTCGCTGCGGATCGGGATAGAGGGCATGTCGGTGACCATTGGGATTCCTAAATATCGAGGAAACGAACGTCTTTGGCGTTCTTCTGGATGTAGGTGCGGCGGCGCTCGACGTCGTCACCCATGAGCGAGCTGACGATCTTGTCGGCTTCGGCCGCATCGGAGATCTCGACCTGGACCAGGCTTCGGGTCTCTGGGTCCATCGTCGTCTCCCCCAGCTCGGGATGGTTCATCTCTCCCAAGCCCTTGAAACGAGTGGGTTTCTTTTTACTCTTCTTTCCTTCCTTGCCCTTTCGCCAGGCGGCCAGCTCCTTGTCGTTCTTGAAGTAGCGATACTTCTTGCCTTCTTCGACCCGATAGAGCGGCGGTTCAGCGACGTATACGAAGCCCGCTTCAAGAAGCGGCCGCATGTGGCGGAACAGGAAGGTCAGCAAGAGTGTGCGGATGTGGGCGCCGTCGACGTCGGCGTCGGTCAGCAGCACGATCTTGTGGTAGCGCACCTTGGCGAGCTCGAAATCGTCGCCGATGCCGGCACCGATGGCGGTGATCAGCGCCTGGATTTCGTTGTTCTGCATGACCTTGTTGATCCGGGCCTTCTCGACGTTGAGGATCTTTCCCCGGATCGGCAGGATCGCCTGCGTGTTCGAATCCCGGGCCTGTTTCGCCGGGCCGGCGGCCGAATCCCCCTCGACGATGAACAACTCGCTTTCTTCCGGCTTGCGGCTGGTGCAGTCGACGAGCTTGCCGGGCAGACCGGCACCGTCGAACGGGCTCTTGCGGCGGGCGAGGTCTCGGGCCTCCCGGGCGGCGAGGCGGGCTCGAGCCGCGCTCAGACACTTCTCTACGACCCGCCGGGCCTCGCCGCTGTGACGCTCCAACCACTCGGGCAGAACCCGGTTGAGGGCCACCTCGACGTATGAGCGGATTTCTGTGTTGCCCAGCTTGGTCTTGGTCTGTCCTTCGAATTGCGGCTCGCGCACCTTGACGCTCAGCACTGCTGTCAACCCTTCCCGAATGTCCTCCCCCACCAGAGACGGGTCCTTCTCCTTGATCAGGTTCTTCGACCTCGCGAAGTCGTTGATCGCCCGGGTCAACGCTCGTCGGAATCCCTCCTCATGGGTGCCGCCTTCATGTGTATTGATGTTGTTGACGAAGCTCTGAATCGACTCGTTGTAACCAGTCGTCCATTGCATGGCGATTTCGAGCTCGCTCTCCTCCCCCTGGTCTTCCATCGACACCACATGCGCGTGGAGCGGGTCGCGCGATTCATTCAGGTACTTGACGAAGTCGACCAGGCCGCCTCTGAACCGGAAGATGGCGTCCTCCCGATCCGGATCTCGGTCGTCATACAGCCGGACCTCGAGGCCGCGGTTCAGGAACGCCAGTTCCCGCAGGCGGGTTTCGACAATGTCGTACTCGAAGGCGGTCGTCTCCTCGAAGACATCGGGGGACGGCCAGAACGTGATCATCGTGCCGGTCTTCTTGGCGGCCTTGCCTTTCTTGACGGGCCCGGTCGCCTTGCCCATCTCATAGGTCTGCGTCCACTGGAAGCCGTCACGCACCACCTTGGCCTCGAGCCGCGACGACAGGGCATTGACCACCGACACACCGACGCCGTGCAGGCCGCCCGAGACCTGGTAGGCGCCCTTCTCGAATTTCCCACCTGCTCCCAGGCGGGTCATGACCGTGGTGAGGGTCGACTCCTTCGTCTTCTTGTGTTTGTCAACCGGGATGCCACGCCCGTTGTCGGACACCTGGCATCCACCGTCCTCCAGCAAACGCACCTCGACCCGACTGGCGAATCCTGCCATGGCCTCGTCGATCGAGTTGTCGACGACTTCCCAAATCAGGTGATGGAGTCCGCGGGGACCGGTCGAACCGATGTACATCCCCGGCCGCTTCTGCACATGCTCGATCCCTTCCAGGACGGAGATGTCTTCGGCCGTATAGGCAGCGTTGGCTGGTTTCGAGGCGTTTGATTTCGAGGCGGTTGATTTCGAGGCGGTGGCCGACCTGGACGCATTTCCTCCCGGTCGGGTCTTGGGAGGTGACTTCTTGCCGCCCCCCGCCTTCTTCGTGGCGCGACTCGCAGCCTTGGTGCCTGCGCTGTCAGCGCGTTTCGTGCTGGTCGCGTTCTTGGCGGATGTCATTTGACTCCTCTGGATCGCCTCTACGTCGTGGCTGTCTCGGGTCCCATGCACCCGGGCGGGGCGGGTGGCCGGTGGTATGTGGGATGGTCCATGGGCCGTCGGCGCGGTGGGTGCGCGCTCGTGCTCGGACCGGTTGGCTTGCTCGATGTAGTCGTCTCGGTTGTTCTCGTGGTGGGCCGTGTGGTACTGGTCGTGGTGGTGTTCGTGTTCGTGGTATCGGCGGCGGTCGGTCCGCCGTCGTGTCCGCCGGGCAGGTGTGCCGCTTGCCGAGGCCCGGACTCCGCCCGGACCCCGTACCAGAGGGTCCACGGCCGAGCGCAACCCTGCAGCAGGGACTGCCTGAGCCCTGGCGCCCGCTTTCCAGCACCCCCGGGTCGCCGTGTATCTCGAAAATACACCGCTGTGATTATAGTGCCTACACCGCACCACTCCGGGCTTCGGGCGGTGTTCGAAACCCTTGGAAACGGATCTGCTTTCCACCGATTTGGCGGCTCAACCACAGGCTTTCCCACAGGGTTATCAACAGGCTGGGGATAACGGGCACGGACCGGGGAGAGAATCAATCGAGTTCTCACGTTCTGCGCTCGACTACCACCCGGACGGTGGTCACCACCTCTGCTCCCACCGACTGGTTGATGGACGCCCTGAGCTCGCCAATCCGGAACCGGAGCAAGGTGGCGGTGGCGCCATCGCCCACCGCCACAACGAGCTCACCGTCTTCCAGGCGCACCGGCTTCCCAACGTCTGGCCACGGGGGCGGCGCGATTCGCTCCCAGTCGGCCAGGACCCTGAGGCCGATCGCGGTCGGCCTCCGAACACCGGCTCCGGGCCGGTGCCGTTTCCGTTCGCCCGGCCGTCGCTCTGCAGTCGCAGCCGCACCACCGCCGGCGGCTCCGGACCCACGATCACCCGCATCGGTTCTCTCGTCGCCGACCCGTCTCCCAGCGACGGTGCGCCCATCAACCACCCGCCCATCAACCACCCGCCCATCAACCACCCGGTCATCAACCACCACACCGTCGTCCAGAACATGCGACAACACATCCTCGAGGATGTCGGCAAGCGGTTGCATCGACGGATCCATCTTGCGGGGATTGGTATCAGGCGGTTGCGACACGGCTCATCCCTCCATCGATGGAGACGTCCCACATCCGTCCGCCGACCGGTACATCCTCGCGGCGGGCGGCGGTGATGAAGACCTGTGCTCCCGGCAGGCGAGCCAGCAGCGCCTCCGAGCGGTTGGCGTCCAGCTCCGAGAAGACATCGTCGAGAAGCAGAATCGGCGGTTCGCCGAAGGTATCGAGCAGCAGGTCGAACGTCGCCAGTCTCAACGCCAACACGATCGTCCGCTGCTCGCCCTGACTGGCGTGGACGCGACCATCGCGCTCGCCGAGCCGCAACGACGGCTCATCCCGGTGGGGGCCCCGCGTCGTCACGCGGCGCGCCAGGTCCACCGGGCGGTTCTCACCGAGCGCAGCCTCCAGGCGGACAGCCAATTCCTCTTCATCGGCATCCTCGTCACCGGCCCATTTCGTTTCGTAGGACCACGCCAGTTCATCTTCGGAGCCGCTCAGGTCGGCGTAGAGCGAACGTAACAGTGGTGTCATGAGTCGCAGTGCTTCCTGCCGACGGACGTGGACCTTGGCCCCGGCCCGGGCCACCTGTTGATCCCAGGCATCGAGCTCCGACGGATCGGGGCCCGGCTCCGCTTTCAAGAGAGCGTTTCGCTGGCGTACCGCTTTTTCAAACTCGCTCTGATCTGCCACGGCGGTCGGATGCAAATCGCCCGCCACGTCATCGAGCAGCGCCCGGCGGATACCGGCACTGTCTTTGGCTATTGCGAGATCATCCGGGAGGAACGTCACTGCCCGAACGTATCGCCGCAGCTCTCTGTTGCGCCTGGGACGTTTGCCATCGACCTCGATGGAGCGACGGCCGTGTCGCGGTATTTCGACGCCGATGGTGTGCGTGCCCCCGCCGGCCTCCACCTCACACCGGGCAACGGCTGACTCGGCGCCCAGCGCGACGAGGGCTCCGTCGGGCACCCCCCGGAACGATCGCAGATACCCGAGATAGGCGATGGCCTCCAGGACCGCTGTCTTCCCGGCGCCATTGGGCCCGATCAGCAGGTTCACGCCGGCATCGGGATCGAAACGCAATGCCCGGTGGCTGCGGAAGCTCGACAGCTCCAGCCAGGAGAGCCGCATGATGAACTACAGGCGAACGGGCATCAAGAGATAGGTGAAACCCGGAGTGTTGGCGCCGCGCAGGATCCCGGCTTTGTGGCCATCCTGGGCGTCGAGGACCACTTCGTCATCGTCGACCGCTGTGATCCCATCGGCGAGATAGCGGGGATTGAAGGCGATCTGAAAGGGCTCGCCGCTGAATGTTCCCTCCACGCGCTCGGAAGTTCCTCCCACCTCTTGGCGGGTCACGCTCACCGTCACTCCCCCATCTCCGACATCGAGCCTGACCGGGATGTGATCTTCTGCGACCAGCGACGCCCGATCGATGGCAGCCAACAGATCGCCCTTCTTCACCGTCAAACTGTTGGGGTACGACTCCGGGAGCAGCTGCTGGTAATTCGGAAAGGTCGCCTCGATCAGGCGCACTGTCAGAGACCCCCTGTCCGACGAGACGGTGGCCATGCGCGGTCCGATCGAGAGGCGTACTTTGTCATCGTTGACGGTTCTGGCGAGTTCTTTCAGACCACGAGCCGGAACCAGGCCTCCGTCCGGCAGCTCCGTCCCCAGCAGGTCCCGAACCGCCAGGCGGTACGAGTCTGTGGCTGCCATGCGAATGCCACCATCGATCGGCTCTATCTTGACCCCGGTCAACATCGGTCGGGCATCGTCGCCGGAGGCGGCAATCACCACCTGGTTGATGGCGTCGACCAGCTCCGCCCCGCTCACCTCTGCCCCGGCCACATCTTCTCCCGTCTCGATGTGCGGGTAGTCGTCGACCGAGAGCTGCCGAAGACGAATACTGGGACCGTTCCCGGTGATCTCCACTTCGCCGTCTTCGGTCTTGACCGTGACAGCCCCCTCCGGGAGCTTGCGCACGGCGTCGGAAGCCAACCGCGCCGGAATCAGAACGGTGCCTTCTTCTTTGACCTCGACATCGAGCGCCGTTCGAACGGTCATTTCGAGATCACTACCGGTCACCCTCAGCTTCTTACCGCTCACCTCACAAAACACACCTTGTAGGGCATCGATGGGGGAACGCGTACCCACGGCACGAGCAGCACGAGACAGAACATCGGCCAGGTCGTCTCGTTCGGCTCTGATGTGCACAGAAGTTCTCCTTGCTTCTAAGAACTAGTTCTTGAATGAATTAACTAGTAGTTGTAGTAGGGGATGTGGATTGTGGAAAGGTACACGAAAACGGGAGCACTGTGGGACCGTTCGGTATGAAGCGGTTGGGGACAAACCGCGGGGTTGTTCACAGGGTTTGCAGAGACAGCGGGTCACATGTGGATGTTGGGGACAACCCGTCACGTTTCCCTCAGCTTCTGTGACAGCGCAGTGACCTGGTCGAAGATCTCCTTGTCGGAGGCCATGAGGGTCTTGACCTTGTCGATTGCATACATGACGGTTGTGTGGTCGCGACCGCCGAACTTGGCGCCGATCTTCGGCAACGAGAGGTCGGTGAGGTCGCGGCAGAGGTACATGGCGATCTGACGTGCCCGCACGTAGTCCCGACGACGAGAACTGCCGACAACCTCCGCCGGAGTGACGTTGCAGGCGGCGGCCGTTTCCTGGATGATCTCCTCGGCCGAGAGTATGCGAGGCTGGTTGCGGGGGGCCAGGTCTTGCAGTACGTCCTGGGCCATGTCGAGGGTGATGTCCTCCGCGTGAAGCGCGGCGTACGCGGTGATTCGCGTGAGCGCACCTTCGAGTTCGCGAATATTGTCGGAGACCTGGCCGGCGATGAATTCGAGCACCACCTCGGGTATGGCAGTGGGTGCAAACGCTGCGTTCGTGCGCAGGATGGCGAGACGGGTCTCGATGTCCGGAGGCTGGATGTCGGTCAGCAGTCCCCACTCGAAGCGGCTCCGCAGACGGTCCGGCAGTGTCGAGTTGCGGGGGTGACGATCTGACGTGACCACCATCTGCTTGCCGGCGTCGTACAAGGAATTGAATGTGTGAAAGAACTCCTCGAGGATCTGTTCTTTCCCCATGAAGAACTGGACGTCGTCCAGGAGCAAGACGTCGGTGGTCCGATACGTGTGCTTGAACTGGTCCATGCGTTTGCGGCGGATGCCGTCGATGAAATCGTTGAAGAACTCTTCCGAGGTTACGTACCGGACAGTGCGTTGCGGAGCGAGGATCGATACTTGGTGGGCAACGGCCTTGAGGAGGTGGGTCTTTCCCAAGCCGGCCGGGCCATAGATGAAGAGTGGGTTGTAGTGCGTGCCCGGCTGCTCACACACGGCCATCGCAGCCGCCCAGGCGAACCGATTCGACGGCCCGACGACGAAGTTCTCGAACGAGTACTTGGGGACGGCGGGTTCGCCCGCCGGCTCGCTCGGCTCGGGCGTCCGGGGCTCATCGCCATTGGTGTCGTCCTCCACGTCGAGGTCCACGGGCTCTGCGGGCGCTTGTGCTTCGAGCCGGATATCGAACTTCTCGCCGTACGAGGCGGCGACAGCTTGTTCGATTGTCTCGAGGTGTTTGTCCCGAATCCACCGCACGTGGAAATCATTTGGTGCCGTGACCAGCACCACACCGTCGGTGTCATCCTCGATCCGTAGGGGCTCGAGCCAGGTATGCCAGGTGACGGGGGTGACGGATTGTCTAAGCGTTGACTGGAATGCGTCCCACGGGGAAGGGATGGGATCAGTTGGCTCTCCAGATTGAAACTCTGGCTGCAATGGTCCTCCGCATACATGATTGGCTGCGGCTGTGTGGGCCGCATATGTCGTCTGCGTTCTCTCCCAACGGGCTTGGGCCCGGCTCCCTCCACAGCGGATCCGAGGATCCCATCACGCGGCTGCCCTCATGAACGCCCACGTTTCCACAGAACTATCCACAGGGTGTGGAAAGCGCTCCTCGCTTATCCCCCCCCGGGGACCGCCTTCAGCTCGACTCGCTGTCGGGTTGAACGTCTTCCCGGGCTAGCGCGGTGCCGGCCGGCCCGGCGATCTCGCTGGGTCCGGCTGTCTGCGGCGGCGGAGTATAAGAAAGCCGAGCAGCCCACTCAAGTCCGACAAAACCCCGGCTAGCCCGCGACCCATAACCGTCGCGATAGTCCAGAATCCCAGAACGACGGGCCGGGAAGAGGAATGCCCGGTCAAGCTTTTGAGTAGAACGCGATATGGTTCCGCGCCTTTCGTCAGGAAAACTTTCGCGATGCGCGCCGTTCTGCTCTCGTTGACATACCTGGCGGGCCTACGTAGTCTTGCGGCGATCGCGTCACCTGGAACTCATGAAACGCACCTACCAACCGAAGAACCGCAGACGTCATCGCGTACACGGGTTCAGAGCCCGTATGCGCACGCGCGCCGGAAGAGCGACGATCCAACGGCGCCGCCAGAAGGGTCGGAAACGCCTCGCCGCGTAGGTCAGTCGGGACGCTTCGGGGGAAGAACGACTTCGACCGGGTGTATCGAAATGGGATTCGGGTACGTGTGCCGTGTGCGAACATCGTGGCTCTGGAGCTCCCGGCGTGGAGCCATGGGTCCGCCGGCGGCGACGATTCCGGCGCCGGCGCCGCCATTGATAGGCCGGCGACGCGGCTAGCGTTCGTCGCCAGCCGGGCTGTAGGTGAGGCTGTCCTCCGCAATCGGGCCAAACGGCGCTTGCGGGCGGCAGCGAGAATGGCGAATGTTCCGGACGGATGGGATATTGTGATCTCGGCCCGGAGCAGAGCGGTGACCGAGCCGTTTGGAGAGTTGGTGAGACAACTCGACGAAGGAATAACGCGGGCAACGCAACGAACCGACAAATCGACTGACGTGAGCTGAAGACCGACACGAACCGACGACACGAACCGACGACAAGAACCGACACGAACCGACGAGTGCCCATTACGACACGAACCCACCATGAACGACCTGTCGATGGCGACTGATTCACCGCCCCGCCACCGCTCACCCTGACCACACCCCCGACCCCGAATATCGATTCAACCTCCATGACCTCCCAACACCCGACGACCACCACCCAACCAGCTGCCACTCCGGCTCCCTATCAACTGGCGTACTGGCTGATGAATGCGATCCGCCTCTATCAGCGAACGCTGTCACCGTTGATCGGTCAGAGCTGCCGCTTCGATCCGACGTGTTCGCACTACGCCTACGACGCCATTCGCGTACACGGCGCCGCCCGCGGATCGTGGCTCGCCATCAAACGCGTTGGCCGTTGTAACCCGTGGGGTGGCCTCGGCCACGATCCCGTGCCGGGAGTGGCCTCTCCCACCGCCGGAGGAACCAGCGAATGATTGATGCCATCGCCGGGGCCTTGGGCGGCCTGCTTTCCTTGATTTTCCAGCTGATTCCGTCACTCGGGTTCGCGATCATCGCGCTGACAGTGATCATCAACCTCCTGGTCTTTCCGTTGACGCTCCGCCAAACGCGCAGTATGCGGGCAAGCGCCGAATTACAGCCCGAGATCAAGCGCATCCAGGCCGAATTCAAGGAGGACAAGCAGCGCCAGCAAGAAGAGCTGATGGCGCTGTACAAGGAGAAGGGCGTGCACCCATTGGGTGGATGTTTGCCCTCGCTCGTCCAGCTCCCGGTGTGGTACGGCCTTTTCCGACTACTGCGGAGCTTCTCGGACACGGAGCAGGATACGACGCGCTTCGTGGACGGCGACCTGGTCGATGCCATCGCCGCCGGCGAGACCGGGTTCTGGGGTATGGACCTCACCGCCGTCCCTTCCCAGATCATCCCTTCGGACATCGTCGGCGGCTTCCCGTATCTGCTCTTGATCGTGGCCATCGTGGCGACCGGCTTCTATGCGCAACGGCTGCAGATGGCCAAGCGGGGCGGAAACCAGCAGGACCCGAATGCCAGCTCGCAGGCCCAGCAGATCCAGGCCATTCTCAAGTACATGCCGCTCATGTTCGGTGTGATCGGGTTCACACTGCCGGCCGGTGTCTCGTTGTACATCGCGTCTGGTCAGGTGGTGCGCATGGCTGGCCAGGAGGTCATCGATCTGTTGGAAGGGCCGGACCCGAGGTCCGCCAAGGGCGAGGCCGCCTCGGCAGCCGAGTCCGGCTCGCCCGCCGGGGCGGAGGCGGTCACGGAGATCGAGGAGGCGAAGCCGAAGCCGAAAAAGCCGCAAGGATCAAAGAAGAAGCAGAACCGCCGAAGGAGGAGATAAGTGGATTTCGTCGAGGTACGTGGGTCCAGCGTGGAGGTTGCCGTAGAAGCAGGTTTGGCCGAGCTGGGTTTGGAGCGGGACCAGGCGACCATCACCGTTCTCGAGGAGCCGGCCAAGGGTTTTCTTGGACTTGGCTCGAAAACGGCGCTCGTCCGAATTTCGGCCAAATCGGAGGCCAAGAAGCCGCGGAGCCGGGGTCGTGGGAAAGGCCGTGGCGGACAGGGAGGCGGTGACCGCTCGGGTGGCCAAAAGCAGGGAACGGCGAAGAGCGGAGGCCCGAAAAGCGGAAACCAGGAACGTGATCCGCGTTCTTCGGGTGGCCGAGGCGGAAGCCCGGGAGGCGGTGGTCGGCCCCGCGGCGGTCGCAACGGTAAGGGCAAGCAGGGCCAACGTTCGAGCACCGGCGGAGACACCCGGTCGAGCCAAACTCGGGACCGGCAAAGATCGCGAGAAGAGGAGCCCGTGGACGTGGCCGAACAATCCAGGGTTGCGCAAGACTTCCTCGAGGGCTTGCTCGTGAGCTTCGGCCTGGAAGGCAGGGTCGAGATCACAACCGAAGACGATGTGATCTATGCATCGGTTTCAGGTGAGCAGACCGAGGCGCTCGTCGGGCCCAAAGCCTCCATCCTCGAGGCCATCAACGAGCTGCTGCGTACGATCATTCAACGAAAGACGCACCGTCGGGCTCGACTCCGTCTGGACATCGGGGGCTACAACGAGCGACGGCGGGCCGCGCTCAAGATCTATACCGAACGCCTGGCCGAGCAGGTCAAGGAAGAAGGTGGCGAGTTGATGTTGGAACCGATGAACCCGGCGGAGCGCAAGGTCGTCCATGACGCCGTGGCCGACATCGAGGGGGTGCGCTCGTTCTCGGAGGGAGAAGAACCGCACCGATCGGTCGTGCTTGCACCGGATGAGCAGGCCCAGGTCGACCAGGATGATGATGGTGGGGATGTCGAATCGGCTGCAGGCGAAGGGGAGAGCTCGCCGACAGATGCAACGGGGCAGGACGACGCCGGCGACCCGGGCGCTGACAACGACACCGCAGACGATGAGGCTCGTGACGATGCGCCCGGAGACGAGGAGGGCGGAGACGATGCGCCCGGAGACGAGGTGGGCGGAGACGAGGAGCCCACCGGCGGTCTCCGCAGCTGATTGCGGCGAGTGATCGCACGCTCCGTGGGATAGTTCTCTGTGGAACCGGGCCGGTCGTCAATCTTCGATTGGCTGGAGGTCGAGCCATCCCCCGAGCAGATCGAGCTGTTGGACCAATATGCGGCCTGGCTGGTCGATGAGGCGATTCCCGCCGGCGGATTGGGGCCGCGCGAAGGAACACGGGTGTGGGGGCGCCACGTTGCCGATTCACTGGCGTTCGCGGCAGCCTGGAGAGACGAGCTCTCGCCGAACGAGCTCATCGACATCGGCTCGGGCGCCGGGCTTCCCGGCATTCCTCTCGCCATCATGTTTCCGGACTGCCAGGTGACGCTGCTCGATCGGGGAGGCCGCCGGATCCGGCTGCTGCACCGTGCCGTGCGGGTGCTGGGCCTGGAGAACGCGGTGGTGGAAGATCGCGATGCAGCCGAAGTTTCCGAGCCATGGCGGGCGATCACGTTTCGGGGGTCGCTGCGTCTGGCCGCCGCCGCCGATCTGGTGCGTAGGTGCCTTCTCCCGGGCGGTACCGCCGTCTTCGGGTACAGCACACGGCCAGATGCTCCTCCCCTGCCGTCTCTTCCCGGAATCGAGACCGAGTTGGTTTCGGTGCCCCAGGTGGTCCTTGGTCATACGGCGTGGCTCCTTAACATGCGGGTGGATGACTGAAGCGGGACCGACGATTCAGACTGGCTTCGACGGCGTCCACTCCCCCGACCGACACGCCGAGGCAGCTCCACCAGCCGACCAACCCGACCGCAACTTGCTCGACGAAGACGCACCCCACGATGACGTTGACGCCGGTGAGGGCACCGGCGAAGGCTTACCACATGAGGTCGGTACCGCGCCGAACACGGACGTCACCAGGGGATCGCACGCCTTCGACCCGGTGACCGGTGCACCTGCGGTGCGGGTGGCGATCATGAACCAGAAGGGCGGTGTGGGTAAATCGACGACTGCCGTGAACTTGGCGGCCGGGCTGGCCCTACGGGGGGAGCGAGCGCTGGTGATCGATCTCGACCCCCAGGGCAACGCCAGCTCCGGCCTGGGGATCGACCGGAACGACATCAAGTTTTCGATGTACCACGCTCTCACCGAAGAGATCGACGTTCACGGCGTGATCCAGGAGACGGCCATCGAGGGTCTCGACGTGGCGCCCGCCACCATCGACCTGGCCGGTGCCGAGATCGAGCTCGTATCCGCGTTTTCGCGGGAAGGCCGGCTCCACCGGGCGCTGGAGACCACGCAGGGGTACAACGCGATCATCATCGATTGCCCACCGAGCCTCGGTTTGTTGACGATCAACGCCCTCACCGCGGCCACCGAGGTTCTGATCCCGATCCAGTGCGAGTACTACGCACTCGAGGGCCTGAGCCAGCTCATGCAGAACATCTCGCTGGTTCAGCGCAGCCTGAACGCGACGCTCCAAATAGAGGGGGTGGTGTTGACGATGTTTGATGCCCGCACCCGGCTGGCGTCCGATGTGGTGCGCGAAGTGCGGCACTACTTCGGGGATCTCGCCTATGACACCGTCATTCCCCGGGCCGTGCGGATCTCGGAGGCCCCTTCCTACGGTGAGCCCATCGAGGTGCTCGATCCCACGAGCCGCGGGGCCCTGGCCTATGCGGATTTGACCCACGAATGGAGACGACGACATGGCAGATGATCCGGTAATGACCCGACGTTCCCAGCGCAGGGGTCTCGGAAAGGGCCTCGAGGCCCTGATACCAAACCGGCCGGAATCAGATTCCACCGGCTTCGCGATGGTGGCCGTCGATCGCATCGACCCGAATCCAGACCAGCCCCGTTCCCGCTTCGACGAAGAGGCACTTCGCTCGCTGGCGGCCTCCATCGAGGAAGTGGGCATGCTGCAGCCGTTGATCGTGCGACCGGTCGACGGTCGATACGAGTTGGTGGCGGGGGAGCGGCGCTGGCGGGCAGCCATACATGTGGGGTTGGAAGAGGTCCCCGTCATGGTGCGGGCGGAAGAACACGCCTGGTCGAGCCTGACGGAGGCCCTGGTCGAGAACATCCAGCGGGAGGACCTGACAGCGCTCGAGGAGGCCGCTGCCTACCGACAACTATTGGAAGATTTTGGCTGGACACATGACGAGTTGGCGTTCCGGGTCGGAAAGGCGCGGCCGACAATCTCGAACGCTCTCCGGCTCCTCAACCTGCCGGCCGAGATCCAGGGAATGCTGGAGCGAGGAGAACTGGCCCCGGCCCATGCCAAGGCACTGGCCGGGATCGAAGACCAGGCCTACGCCGAACACGTGGCGCGGCGGGCAGCTGACGAAGGGTGGTCGGTTCGCATGGTTGAGGAGGCCGCACGGTCGCGTGGCGGAGTGGAACCGGTTGTGCCCGCCCGCTCAACGCCCGGTCGCCCGGCCGAGATCATCGCATACGAAGATCGCCTCAACGAGTTGCTGGGCGCACCTGTGAAGATCATGTACAGCGGCAGCAAGGGGAGCATTCGGATCCGGTTCGGTTCGGTAGAGGAACTCGACAACCTCTATCAGGCGATGGGGGGAACCCCGGGCTGATCGGTGTTCGCCGATGACCCCTCGAAATCCTCGGCCAGGAACCCTTCGATTCCGGCCACGATCGCCGGCGCGGTTTGCGCCCCCAGGTTGTAAACGGCGACAACAACCGCCGGTGCCCGGGTTTCGAGCAGGATGGGGATGGCTCGCCCGACCGACGAAACACCGAGCTCCTTGGCTATACGGGTGGCGAGGGCGGCGCCGGCAGGGCTGTGGCTGCGGGAGGTGGCGAAGTGATAGACCCCGGCGTCTCCGGGCAGCTGCGGGATCGCCAAGCCAATGACGAGCTCGGCGTCCAGGAGGTTGGCGCGTGCCGCCCGCCCCGACTCATCGGTGAACACGTCCACCGGACGCGACAGCAGGGGATTTGCTCCCCGCCAACGGGTCATCTGCAGAGCGGCGCCGGCCGCTTCCCAGGCGGCATCGGCTTCGGTCTCTGAGCGACAGAAAGGGTCGAAGACGATTCGCAGGTTGGCCATCTGCCGGGGCTTGGACCGCAGCCATTCCCGTTCGCGCAGGGCGACTCGGCTGGTCTCACCGATCACCCGTCCGACCAGCTCGAGTTCTCGCCAGACCAGAGGACCGACGATGCCGTCGAGAAGGATGTGGCGGCTTTCCTGAAACTCTTGGAGCGCTCTGTGCGTGTTGGGGCCAAAGATCCCATCTTCTTTGCCGGCATCGAATCCCAGCATGTTCATGTGTCGCTGAAACTCGGCGATGTCGTCGCCCCTCATCATCGGGCGGCGGTAGTAGAGGTAGCGTTCGCCCAGTTGGTACCCGGCCTCTACCAGATGACGCCAGGTGTCGGGACCGACGATACCGTCGCGGGCCAGGTTTCTGGACTCCTGGAATCGTTGCACCGCGGTGCGGGTTCCCTGATCAAAAACACCCTCGGGGTCGGGCTCGCAGTCGAACCCGACCTCCCGAAGGCGGTTCTGAATGTCAACGACGGCGACGCCTTCGTCGCCGAGTCGGTAGAGCTGCACGGCCCCAATGCTAAGGGCGGTGGTCTAGATGAACTCGGCCAGTTCGTCGAGGATGCCCTGCTTGGGGCGGGCGCCCACGATGCGCTTCTTCTCGACGCCATCGTGGAAGACGATCATCGTCGGGATGCTCATGACCTCATACTGGCGGGCCGTGTCGGGGTGCTCGTCGACATTGAGCTTGGCGATGTTGATGGAATCGGTTTCGCCTGCGATCTCTTCGAGTGCGGGTCCGATGGCCTTGCAAGGCCCGCACCATTCGGCCCAGAAGTCGACGAGAACCGGCTTGTCGCCGTTGATCAACTCGGTGAACGTCTCACCGGTCGCGGTCATTGTGTTTTCACCCATTTGCTATCTCCTGACAACTGAGGTCGCGCAACACGCGTACTCCTCGCGCGTACAACGCAGGGGCGGGAATTGTATTCCACCCGAGTCGACTGCGCGTCCTTGCGGTCAATGCTCTTGTTCGGCCAGCCAGCGCTCGGCGTCGATGGCGGCCATGCAGCCCGTACCGGCTGCCGTGACGGCTTGCCGGTAGTAGCTGTCAGCCACGTCGCCGGCGGCGAACACCCCTTCGATGTTGGTGGCCGTCGAGCAACCGGGGAGTTGGAGGTAGCCGACCTCGTTCATCTCCAGTTGACCCTTGAAGAGGTCGGTGTTGGGACGATGACCGATGGCGACGAACACTCCGTCGGTCGACATCTCCCGTCGTTCCCCCGTCTCGGGGTCCTCGAGGACGACACCTGTCACACTGCTGTCCCCCAACATCTCCACGACAATGGTGTTCCACAACACCTCGATCTTTTCGTGCTGCAGCACCCGGTTGGCCATGATCTTGGAAGCGCGGAACTCGTCGCGGCGGTGGACGACTTTGACCTTGCTGGCGAACTTGGTCAAAAACAGGGCCTCTTCCATCGCGGTGTCACCCCCGCCCACGATGACGACCTCCTGGTCACGGAAGAAGAACCCGTCGCAGGTGGCGCAGGCCGAGACGCCATGGCCCCGCAGCTTCTCTTCACCCGGAACACCGAGCCATTTGGCAGAGGCACCGGTGGAGATGATCACGCTCTCGCTGCGGTATTCGTCCTCACCCACCCAGACCCCGAACGGTCGTTCCGACAAGTCGACTCGTGTCACGTCGTTCGACAGGATCCGGGTTCCGAACCGCTCGGCTTGCTTGCGAAACTGCTCCATCATCTCAGGACCCATGATCCCGTCCGGAAACCCGGGATAGTTCTCGACATCGGTGGTCAGCATCAGCTGCCCGCCGCGCTCCAGGCCCTCGATCAGCAGGGGGTTGAGCTCGGCCCGGGCGGCGTAGATCGCGGCCGTGAGCCCGGCGGGGCCGCTTCCGATGATGAGGACCTTTTCCACGTCGGTGGCGGAACTCTCTGTCATTGAGCCTCTTTCGATGTGCGCTTGCTCCATAGCAACGCACCGCCAACGACAAATAGTCCACCGAAGATCGCATACAGGAACTTGACGTCTATCCAGGTCGACAACAGGCGGACGAAGCCGACCAGGATGAACCAGATCGCCATGAGCACGAGCACCGCGGCGACGAGACCCAGCGCCACCGCCCGCGCCCAGCCGGCGACCCGGTCAACCGTCAGCGACCGGACGCGCGAAGCGGTGGTCTCCAGAAAATCCGCCAATTGATCGGCCAAGTTCTCCACGGGGTTGGAGGTTAGTTAGTTCTCCAATTCGAAAACCATGGAGCAGTCCCTGGTATCGAGGATCAGGACCGTGGTCCGCCGGCCGTCTTCAACTTTGAACAGAACGGCGTCGAGACGCCGCCCGGCGTCAGTGGTCCATGCCCCCAGATACCCGAATACCACCTCTCCGTCGATGATCTCGTCGCGGCATTCCAGGTTGTCCGGGTTATAGGCCCGGGGCGGACCCGGGGTCTCGTCGAGGACTTCGAGGACGTCGCGCTCGCGGATTATCGTCAGCGTCGAGAAATCGGCTGCGCTCTCTTCAGCCGGCTCTTCGATCGACTGCAGGCTCTCGAGGTTGAGAGCGCCGGCAGTATCCATGGCCGTCGTGGTCGATGCGGCCGCCGGTGCGGTCGTCGGAGCCGCCGACTCGGCTATTGCGATCGCGTCGGCCCCCTCGTCACCGTCGCTGAACCGGACACCGTTGCTCAAGACGGTGGCGGCCGCCACCACCAGGATCAGGCTGGCAGCGACGCTCCCCAATGCCACCCAGTTGACCCGACCCTGCCAGGCCGGCAGCAGACCGGCGAGGCGACGCGAACGTGTGCCGGCGACATCATGGATGGCAGTGCGGAGCTGGGCGCGTTCGATGTCCGTCATCTTGACGGCGGGGGCGTCGTCGAGGATCGAGCGGACAGCCCGTTGCAGTTCGACCTCGCGACGCTCGTTCTCGGTGAGGGATGCCTCGAAGATGGCGGTCTCGGACTCATCAAGCCGTCCGTCGATGAAATCGATCAGGACTTCCATCCGCTCGGGGGAGACGTCGGCGAACTCGGGGGGCATGTCGGGAAGCTCTCGGTCGTTATCCACTGTCATCCCTTGGAGTGTCTGGACGGGGCGAAAAGTTCCCGAGAACAGCCGCCAGGTTCCGCCGTCCCCGAAAGACGCGGGACTTCACGGTGCCAATGGGGATGTCGAGGAGTTGGGCGGCGGTCTCGAGCGAGTGTCCCTCCATGTCGACGAGGACGACGGCGCTCCGAAATTCCGGTTGGAGCGTCGCCAGTGCCGCTTCCAAGTCGGGACGGAGCTCGACTGCCCGCATCTCGTCGGTCACATGGGGATCGACCGGGTCGAGGTGATCGGGTAAGGCGTCTGCCCGCTTGCGCTTCTCTTTGCGCATGTGGTCGTAGCAGGTGTTGATCGCCACCCGATACAGCCACGTAGAAAAAGCGCTCTTTCCGTGGTAGCGGTCTGCTTTGCGATAAAGAGTGAGAAAGGTGTCCTGGGTGGCGTCCAGCGCCTTCCCCCGGTCGCGCAACATGCGGAGACACAGCCCGAAGACGCGATCCTCGTGGGCCTGCATGAGGCGGGTGAAGGCGTTCTGATCGCCGGCCAGAAAACGGTCGATCAGCTCGCGGTCCGTCATTTGACCTTCCGTCGTACCACCCGTCGGCGACGTCATCGGCTGAACCGTACTTCCTGCAGGAACGAGTAGTGGAACTCGCCCTCGTCCTGTTCTGCTACCCCGGTGAGCCAAATGAGCCACAGGCCACCCGTTCTTTCTGCGAGCTCGAAGCTGGTGGGACCCTCTTCCAGCACCCCGGCGGCCACGGTCTCCCAGTCGGACGGGCGCTCCGGGGGAATCGCGCGCGGGGTCCAGCGCAGCTCCAGCACGGTCCCGGGAGAACCCGTGATCGTCACTGCCCGGGGATCATTACCCAGGCCGACCACGATCCCGACGCCTGCCTTGATGCTGCTCAAGGGATCGAAGTAGCGTTCTGTCCGCCAAGCCGAATCGGGATCGTTGTCGATCAAGGCGGGCAGGCGGCGGTCGAACTCGGTGCCATCCCCGAGTGGATCGTACACGGACACTTCTGTGACGGATACGCGTGCCCTGCTGGCCGGGATGGTCGTCGTGGGCACGACCGTCGGCTCGGTCGTCGTTGACGCCTCCGGTACCTGAAAGGGTGCCTCGTCACCCCGCTGGGTCAACAGTGCGAGGACACCGGCTGCCACCGCCAACGCCACGAGGATTCCGCCCGGGCCGATCCAGCGCCATGACCAATTCTGCGTGGGAGGTGGGGCCGGGCCCGGGCCGGGAGCAGCGTGCAGAGCGTCTGCCAACTCGGCGGCCGTCAGGTTGCCCGCCTCGGCGTCATCCAGGATGACCGAAACGTGTGGGCCGATCTCGTCGTCCCAAGAACCGGCCCCGCCGGCAGCCTGCCGGAGAACCCCGGCCAGTGCTGCCACGTCGTCACGGGGGGTGGCTTCATCGGATGGTCGGCCGAATGCGCCCAGCTTGGCGGGATGCCCCGCCACATAGAACACAGCGCTTGCATCCACCCCGCCATGCACGTAGCCCCGCTGGTGGAGGGCGTCGAGCGCTTCGGCCAGCCCGGCGGCGTTGGGCAGGAACTCTTCGGTCCGCATCGCCATGCCGGCTTCCACCCGGTCGGCGATGGTCATGCCCCCGGACCACTCGAACACGCCATACGCCACATCATTGTTTTGATCGGCGGCGTATACGTCAACCAGATGGGTGTGCGAGATCGAGGCGGCCTGTCGAACCGAGCGTAGAAACGCGTGGCGGCGGTGGGCTGACGCAGTCGGATCGAGTTGGCGGATCAGCACCGGCCGGTCGAGCTTGTCGTCAGCCGCCAACCACTCCTCGATATCGGCGTCCCGCCCGGTCCGGATCTCGGTGTGATACCGCGAGGGGAGCATGGTCAGAGGCTATCCGCTGGTGGCGGGATCGAGCCGCATGACCACCAGCGGGGCGGTGTCTTCGACGAAGCCTTCACCCCGATAGAGGCGGCGGGCGACCTCATTGTCGAGTTTCATGTTCAGGACCATGATCCCCGCCCCGCGGTTGCGAGACCATTGCATGCCGGCTCTGACCAGAGCGCGGCCGATACCCCGGCGATGATGATTCGGGTGCACTGCCAGCCGCTGCAGGAATCCCTGGGGCCCGGCCAGGCCGACCACCGCGTAGCCGCTCAGGACGCTCTCCACCTCACAAATGAGCAATGCGCGGGTGGCGGTGGCTTCCAGGGCGTCTTCGAGGCAAGCGTCGTCGTATTGCCACTCCGGCTCGAACGCCGATTGGTCGACGGAGATTGCCGCCGCCACCGAGCCGCCGTTTCCAATGGCGACCGGGAAGCGTCCGGCCGGAACCGGTTGCGTGAGCGGAGCGCGCATGACGCCAAACCTCGAGTAGGGCACGTAGCCGGCTTCCCGCCACGCTGCGATCCGGTCGGGTGGATTGGGAGGCGAGAAAACGGCCGGAGCACCCAGCCCGATGAGGGCACGGCTGGTTGCCCGGATCAACTTGGTGTTGTGTCGCCCCACGCTGAGAAGGGCGTCGCGGGTCAGGTGGTTGCGGGGGCGCGCCCGGGCAGATCCCCAGCGGGTGCGCATATGGACCCGCCCCGGCCATTCGCCGGTCAGGCGCATGTCCTCGCCAGCATGTCGCGTTCATTCTCGTACGTCAACAGCTCGAGTGCATCGGCGAGCGCCATCCATCTTGCTTCGATGACCTCCTCGTCGTGGTCGGAAATGTCTCCCCCCACCGGCCGCATGAGATAGAACTCGACGCGTTTGTGCACGAGGTCACCGGACTTGTTCCTGAACCAATAGTCGATGACCCCCGGCTCTCGACCGGCCTCGGCCTCGACGAGCAGCCCTGTTTCCTCGGAAGTCTCGCGGAGGGCTGCCTCGATGGCCGTTTCGTGCTTTTTCGGGTGCCCTTTCGGCAGCCCCCACACCGGCTCTCCGGCGAGGTTCTGGAATTGGATCACGACAACCTCGCCGGATGCAGAGCGGACGATGCCGCCGGCTGAGAAGTCATAGACGGTTGCCATGGCGCCTCCGGTCGCGACACCCGGGCGATCGCTGGGCCCGAATCGGAGGGTGAGGGTACCAGTTGGCCCTCTCCGTGATCGGTGGGGCGGGAGCACGTAAGGTGTGCGCATGAGGCTCTTCCACGTGTTTGACGAGCGGTTTCGTGGTCACACGAACCCACCCGGTCATCCGGAGCGACCCGAGCGCCTCGACGCGGTGGTGCGGGGGGTGCGGTCAGCCGCCGGGGTAGAGCTCATCGAGGCGGAGCCCGAGCCGGCCGACCCCGAGTTGCTGCACTTGATTCACACCCGTCCGTACGTCAGGTCGATCGAGGAGATTTCGGCGGCCGGCGGGGGCCGGCTCGACCCGGACACATCTGCCTCCGCCAACTCGTTCGACGCAGCGGCGCGAGCGGCAGGAGCAGGACCGATGGCGGTCCAGGCTTTGACCGATGGTCTGGCCGATACCGCATTTCTCTCGCTGCGCCCGCCGGGCCATCACGCCGAGGCGGACCGGGCGATGGGGTTCTGCCTCTTCAACAACATCGCCATCACGGCGGCCTGGTTGGCCGAGCAGGGGAGCCGGGTGGCGGTCTTCGATTGGGACGTCCACCATGGGAACGGGACCCAGCACTCGCTGTACGACAATCCAGACGTGCTGTTCATATCGATCCACGAATATCCGCTGTACCCGGGTACCGGTTGGTTCGATGAGAGCGGAGAGGCGGCAGGGGAGGGTCTCACGGTCAACGTTCCAGTGGCGGCGCGCAGTGGTGGCGATCTCTACGTCGCGGCCACCGAGAACCTCGTCATCCCGATCCTGGCCGAATACCAGCCGGATTGGCTGCTGGTGAGCGCGGGCTACGACGCTCATGATCGTGATCCCCTGGCTTCGGTTCGTCTGCAGGCCGGCGACTACGGGGTCATCACGCGCATGCTGGGTTCGACTGTGCCGACGAATCGCACCATCTTCTTCCTCGAAGGCGGCTATGACTTGGAGGCCCTCGAGACCTCGACCCGGGCCACAATCGAGTCGCTGGCCGGTTTCGACACCCCGGGCGGTGGTGTAAGCACCGACGAACAGGGGTGGGAGCGGCTCAAGGAGGCGCAGGCGGTCCAGAGCAGGTATTGGAATCTCACATAAAGCCGCCTCGATCGAATGCCGATATTGAGGTCTACCGGAACAAGGAGCATTTGCGGATGCCGTCACTAGACGATCTTCTGGCGAAAATGGTCGAGGTTCATGGCTCGGACCTGCACCTGAAAGTGGGTTCGCCGCCCATGATTCGCATCGATGGGCAGCTCCAACCCGTGGACCTGCCCCCAATCACTCCCGCCGATACCGAGGCGTGGTCGCAGTCGGTCATGCCGCCTCGAGCCGTCGCCAGCTTTCGCGACATCCACGAGGCCGACTTCGCCTACGGAAAGACCCAGCTCGGCCGTTTTCGGGTGAACGTCTACCGCCAGCGCACCTCCATCAGCCTCGTGATTCGGGCCGTGCAGCCGGCCAGCCGTTCCTTCGCGGAGCTGGGCCTGCCTCCCGTGTTGAGCCGGCTGGCGCAGGCACCGCGCGGCTTGATTCTCGTGACCGGTCCCACCGGCTGCGGGAAGACGACCACGATGGCGGCCATGGTCGATGCGATCAACAGCACCCGGCGCGTCAACATCATCACCATCGAAGATCCAATCGAAGTCTTGCACCCGGACAAGATGGCCCTCGTGTCCCAACGAGAGCTGGGTGTCGATACGGTCAGTTTCGACCAGGCGTTGCGGCGAGTACTGCGCCAGGATCCCGACGTGATCTTGATCGGCGAGATTCGCGACAAGGACACAGCCGAAGCGGCGATCCAGGCCGCCGACACGGGACACCTGGTCCTGTCGTCGCTGCATACCCTCGATGCGACCGAGACGATCAACCGGCTACTGGACTTCTTCCCGCCGTTCCAGCACCAGGGAATCCGCCTGATGCTGGCCGGCACGCTCCAGGGCATCGTGTCGCAGCGTCTCATTCCCAAGAGCGACGGAATCGGACGAATCCCGGCGACCGAGGTCATGACGATGAACCCCCGGGTATTCGACCGGATCGTCGACTCCGAGAAGACCCACCAACTTCGCGACCTCATCGAGGACGGCGAGTTCTACGGCATGCACAGCTTCGACCAGACGCTGATCTCGCTCTACCAGAACGGGACGATCACCTACGACGACGCCCTGTCACACGCCACCAACGCGTCCGATTTCAAGGTGCGCATCCAGCAGACGATGCGCCCGCCGGAGCAGCAGGCCAGCTAGCCCGGTCCCGCCCCTAACTCAACCGACCGCCGGCGGCAGCCGGCGTCGCAGCCCGAGTGCCTTCGTTGCTCGACCCGTCGAGTCCTGCGGACCTCCACAGTCCGAGGCCGAATTTCGCGGTCGGTACCTCCGGACTACCGTCGTCACGTGAACCCGGCCCATGAGATCGACTACTCGCGCAAGTGGCTCGTCATGCTCGCCGTGGCGTTGGGGATCTTCCTTGCGACCGTCGACGCCTCGATCGTCAACATCGCCCTTCCGACCCTCGTCGAGGAACTCGACACGACGTTCCAAGTGGCCCCTTGGGTGGTGATCTCGTATCTCCTCACCCAGGCGGCCCTGACCCTGGCAGTCGGGCGGCTCGGCGACATGCTCGGGAAGAAGTGGATCTACACGGCTGGTTTCGTCGTGTTCACGATCGCGTCGGGTCTGTGCGGCCTGTCGCCCACGATTGGATGGTTGATCGGTTTCAGAATCCTGCAGGGAGTGGGCGCCGCGATGACGTTGTCTCTCGGGCTTGCCATTCTCACGGAAGCCTTTCCTGCGCAAGAGCGCGGACGAGCCCTCGGCGTGGGCGGGTCGGTCGTGTCTCTGGGAATCATCACGGGCCCGACCGCCGGCGGCTACATCATTGATGTGCTCAGTTGGCAGTGGATCTTCTTCGTCAACATCCCCGTCGGGATTCTCGGGACGCTGGCGGCCTGGCGATTCGTGCAAGCGCTCCCCGCCAAGGGGCGGCAGGCTTTCGACCTCCTGGGAGCCGTCGTTCTGCTGGTCACCCTTGCGTCGCTGCTGCTGGGCCTGACCATTGCTCAGGAAGCGGGCTTCACCGACCGATTCGTGCTGTCGTTGCTCGGCACGGCCGCCGTGGGCACCGCCGTGTTCATCCGTGTGGAACGGACGGTGACCCAGCCGATGGTGGATTTGACCGTGTT
>JBFIPU010000019.1:0-32135 GCA_041609995.1 Acidimicrobiia bacterium | reverse complement strand
CCGGCTCCTGCTCCCGAGCCGGCTCCTGCTCCCGAGCCGGCTCCTGCTCCCGAGCCGGCTCCTGCTCCCGAGCCGGCTCCTGCTCCCGAGCCGGCTCCTGCTCCCGAGCCGGTCCCGGCGCCCGCCCCTGCGCCGACCTCCCGGCCTGGTCTGCCGGTGTACGACACCGCTTGGGAGATGCCGGTGTTCGCGACCCTGGGCGAGGCCGATCAGTACTTCGCCCACCTCAACGGAGCCGGTTTCACCGGCGCCTGGCTGTCGTACTTCAACCACATCAATGGCGGCCTGGGCGGCACCAACGTCAACGGTGATCCGGTCGCCAGCGGTGGGTGGGGCGACCGGTTCTATCTCAACCAGGGATATGTCAACCACATGCGCGGCATCCTCGACGCGGCCCAGCGCCACAACCAGCGCATCGGTTTCGTCATGATCTGGGCCAACCACTACGCCAACGACGGCAGCTTGAATGCCGGTAACGCCTGGCAGCTCGGCTTCGACCTCGGGACCGCGTTCGGCAATCACCCGGCCATCGCCCACTGGGTGGCGGGTGGGGACAACTTCACCGGTGTCGAAGATCCCCAGATCTGGGCCAACATGGTCTCGGGTCTCAGGGACGCCGGCGCCAACCAGCCGGTGGGCTACCACTCACCGGCTTACGGGGGTAGCACCGGGCACCTGCGATTCGTCCACGAGTGGTGGGTCGACTTCGTAGCAGCCCAGACCGGGCACTGCCAGAACGCATCGACGACCTACCAACAGCTGGCGGATGCCGTCAACCAGTCACCCAAACCGGTCTACGCCGGCGAGCTGCGGTACGAGAACATCAGCCCGAGCTGGTGTCACTCACCGGACGGCGAAGGGGTGCCCGCCTGGGCGGTCGAAGCCGACGCTCAAGCAGCCGCCGATGCCGGGGTGGCGGCAATTCTCTACGGTCACAATGAACGATGGCAATGGGGCCGGGCGCTCAATGGCGGCTCGGGTGGCGGCGGAGGTTCTGCCATCGCATCGCTGGGAAGCGAAGGGGAAAGCCGCACGATCGCGGTGGCGAGCCGCTATTAGCCCTCGGGGACCGCGCAAGTTTCCGCCGACGTCCGATGCACCTCTTTTCTCGATCGACGGCGCCTAGAGAAGCATCGTGTGTAACGTAGGCATGCGCCCTCCCGGGCGCATTGTTGCACGCGATCAAGGGCCGAATTCTCCAGTCGGTCCCCGAGGCCGAGGCCCTCATGACAACCGTCCACACTGCCAGGCAGCTTTCACGCCTCTTCCTGCTGCTCACCGGCCTGCTCCTGGTCGGATTCGTGATGCTGTTCTCCCCCGAAGGAGCCCGGGCGGATGGTCCACTGAAGGTACCGGACCGCAGTCCACCCGCCGCCGCCCGACCGGGCGACCTTCTGGGCGCCCAACCGCCTGGCCGCGTGATCGCGGCGGAGGTGGTGACGGGAGCACCGGTGTCCGCCACTCCCGGATTCGGGCCCAACTCCATCCGGGCCTCGGAGGACGGTTCCTCGATTGTGTACGCCACCCCGGAGGAGTTGCGGGCGATGCTCGACTCGGGATTGGCGACCTCGGTGCGCTACGTGCCGTCCCCGGTACCTCAGGAGGTCCAGTCTGAGGGCTTGGCGTTGTTGAACGAGGAGGAGTGGCTGGGATCCGGCTATACCGGTGCCGGCGTCAAGATCGGAGTTCTGGACACAGGATTTTCGGGCTACCAGAACCTGCTTGGTACCGAGTTGCCCGACTCGGTGAAGGTGCGCACGTTCCATCCCCGCGGTCTCGATGCCGATGGCGATTCACACGGGGTGGCCGTGGCCGAAATCATCCACGACATCGCCCCCGAAGCCGAACTGTGGCTCGCCAACTTCGACACGCCGCGGTTCGAGGCGGCGGTCGACTATCTGGTCGGCCAGGGGGTGGACATCATCAGCATGTCGGCCGGCTGGAACACCGGCCCGTTCGACGGGACCTCCCGGCGCGCGCAGGTCGTGGACGAGACCATCGACGCCGGGGTCATGTGGATCAATGCGGCCGGGAACGGTGCCACCGAGCACTACGGCGGGTCGTACAAGGACGGTGGGGGGCTGCATTCTTTTCCGGGGGGTGATGAGATCAACCGCTTCGTTTCACTCGCCGGGAGCGAGGTCGAGCTGTTCCTCAGCTGGACCGATCCCAACGTGGACCTGGACATCTGCCTTTATGACCTGCGAACATCCATTGCCCGGGAACTCGTCTGTTCGAGCGGCCGCCAGAACGACCCCGGAGATCCTCTGATCGAGGCCATCATCTGGGAGAACGACTTCGGATCCGATGCTCCCGTCGGGTATGCCATCTTCCAATATGCGGGGCCCCCCACCCAGACCCGGATCGACGTGTTCGCCGGGTTCGCGTTCAACCTCACGCACCAGGTGGCGGCGTCGAGCATCATCGTGCCGGCCGAGGTGGAGCGGGTGATCACCGTCGGCTCCTTCTCGTGGGACGACCCCGACACCCTCGACGTGTTCTCTGCCCAGGGGCCGACCGTCGATGGCCGGATCAAGCCTGACTTCGTGGCCCCTTCGTCGGTCCAGACGGTGGCCAACGCCGAGTTCGTCGGCACCTCGGCGGCCACGCCTCATGTGACGGGCATTGCGGCGCTGCGCCTCTCGGCGTTCCCGGGCACCACCCCCCGGCAGATGAAGATCGACCTGGCCGAGGCCGCCACCCCGTTGCCACTGGGAGAACCGAAGAACACGACCTTCGGCTTCGGCCGGCTCGGGGGCGGGGTGCCGCCGGTGGACCAGGATTGGATCGGGACCCACAACCCGCGCAACGGCCTGTGGACGTTGACGTCGGCCGGCGGCAGGACAGAGTCGTTCTACTTCGGTGATCCCGGCGACCTCCCCATCGTGTGCGACTGGGACGGTGACGGGGTGCGCACCCCAGGGCTCTACCGACCCGAAACCGGCTTTCTCTACCTGAGGAACTCCAACGATTTCGGCGTGGCCGACATCTCGATCTTCTTCGGAATTCCAGAAGACCTGCCCGTTTGCGGTGACTGGAACGGCGACGGCATCGACACCATCGGCGTCTTCCGCCCGTCGCTCGGGAAGTTCTTCCTACGCAACTCCAACACGCAGGGTTTCGCCGACGAGGAGTTCTTCTTTGGAGACCCGGCTGATCTCCCGTTCGCCGGCGACTGGGACGGCGATGGGATCGACACCGTCGGCCTTTACCGACCGGCCAACGGCTTCGTGTACATCAAGAACACCAACCTGTCGGGCTTTGCCGACTTCGAGACGTTCTACGGCGAGCCCGGCGACCGCTTCGTGGTCGGCGATTGGGACGACGACGGTCTATCGAGTTTCGGCATCTTTCGCCCATCGGACACGACGTTCTATCTGTCGAATGTGGTGGGCGACGCTCTCGCCGGCCAGGCCATCCGGATCGGCAAGTCCTGGCACAACCCCATCTCGGTCGGCTACTAGACCCCCCAGGCGGCGATCACGGTGCCTTCGGAGGTCACGACGCCTCCCGCATTCTCCTCGGTGATCACCAGCGCCTGAACCTCGTCCGCCCGGGCAGTGTGGAAAGCCACGAGCCCGGGGTCGGAGCCGAGCACTCCTGCCGAGGTGACGCCGCCTGCGGTCACGGCCCAGAGTTGGTAGGTGCGGGATCTGTCGAGCGCCGGCAGGTTGTGCTCCATGAGATAACCGGCGCCGTTTTCTGCCAGCACGATCTTGGCGGCGATGCCGTCGGCTGTCAGCTCGGCTTGGACGGTGCCGGGTGCGTCCGACACCTGCTCGGCCATCGCCAAGAGAGGATCGGTGGTACCGACGCTGGCCCGGCCGAGCCCGAACGCAGCAATCGCCACGACCGAAGCTGCGACGGCCGCCGTCCAAATCCATCGGCTCTGACGCTGGGCAGGACGGAGAGGGACCACGTTCTCGGCCACCGTGTCGGGCCCGCCGGCCGGTTCGAGCCCAATGGTGGCGCTGATCGCTTGCCACACGTGCTCGGGCGCGGAAGGGCCGGGTTCGGTCAGCTCCCCCAACGTCGCCCGGTGTTCGTCCACCACATCCCACAACTCGGGGCGCCTGGCCAGCTCCGCCTCGACCGCCCGCGCCTCATCGTCAGGCAGCGCGTCCATGGCGTACAGTGCCAGCAATCCGTCTAGTTCTTCTCGTGTGTACTCGCCCATCATGAATCTCGCAGCGACTCTGCCAAGGAGGCCATTCCTATCCGTATACGGCTCTTGACCGTGCCTTCCGGCTGTCCGAGCTCGTCGGCCACTTGCCGGTAGGTCCGGCCACCGAAGTAGGCCAGCTCGATCGCCCTCCGCTGCTCGTCTGGCAATCCGGTGAGAGCAATCCGCACCGCTTCGTCTTCGGTTGTGCGGACGACTTGTTCTTCCACGCCGGCCGCCGACCCAGGTGCCAGCAGGGAGTCGCGCTCTTCCCGGCCCCGACGGGATGTCTCGGAGCGCACGATGTCCACGCTACGCCCGTGCGCCATGGTCAGAAGAAACGTGCGCAGCGTTCCCCTGGTGGGATCGAAACGCTGCGGGTTGTCCCACAATTGGATGAACACTTCCTGGGTCACTTCCTCGGCCAACTGTCGATTGCGCAAAACACGCCTGGCCAGTGCCAGCACGCTGCCGGAGTGTCGTTCGTAGATCTCCCGGAAAGCGGCGCTGTCACCGGTTCGTGTGCGTTGAGCCAAATCGGCATCTGTAATGGTGCTGTCGTTCATCTATTCGGAACCGAGGTGCGGGATGGATGAGGAGACGCTACTACAACGCCGCGATCGGTTGTCTGGCGGCCTCAGGAGGTCACACCTGGTGCGGCCCCCGGCTCGCCGCCATGGTCTGAGCGCTCAGGAGACGACGGGAACCACCTCGTAACCGGGTTCCTCCGGTTCGGTGTCGACCAGCTCAGCGGGGAACCCGGGTGCCCGCAGTTCCGTCGAGCACGAGTCCTCGAGGAGCTTGACGATGCCCGAAGACCAGAACCTCGATCCGAGCTCGTCTTCCCCCCGCCGGAAGATGTCCAACACGAGCGGCGAGAGTTGCAGCGGCACCCCGTTCCGGTCGGCTATCGCCTGGAACAGGCTCATGTCTTTCACCACCAGGTCCATGGTGAAGTTGATGTTGTAGCTCCCGTTGAGGATCACTTGCGATTCGGTCTCGTGGACAAACGAGTTGCCGGAGCTGATGCGGATGGCCTCGTAAGTGGTGTTGAGATCCATGCCGGCCTTCTTGGCGGTCACAAATGCCTCGCCCAGCGCCACGAGGTGGACCGAGGCCAGATAGTTGGTGACGACTTTGAGGACGGAGGCGGCCCCCAGCTCTCCTACGTGGAGTATGCGACGCCCCATGGTGGTGAGGATCGGAAGCACTCGGTCGAACACCTCCCGTTCGCAACCGGCGAAGATGGAGATGTTGCCCGTTGCCGCCCGGTGGCACCCCCCCGAAACGGGGCAATCCACCGGGTCGGCTCCGGTGGCGGACACCAGCGCTCCGATCCTTCGCACCTCGGACTCGTCGGTGGTGCTCATCTCCAGCCAGGTCTTGCCCGGCCCCATCCCGGGCAGAACCCCCTCGTCGCCTTCCATCACCTGTCTCACCGCAGCCGGCGAAGGCAGACAGGTGATGACCACGTCAGACCGTTCGGCCAGCTCCTTGGGCGAATCGGCCCACCCGGCCCCCCCGTCGAGGAACGGACGAGCAGCTTCGGTGTCGAGGTCGCGGACGATCAAGGGATACCCATTGCGCTGCAGGCTGCCTGCCAATTTCCCGCCGGCGTTGCCCAGTCCGATGAATCCGATGATCACAGCACACCTCCACGAGCCACATTCGGGCACTGGAGACGCTACCAGCCGGTCTGTTCATCCAATCTCCGGGCCGTTCCGAATACTTGCTGTGAAGGAGGTGCGATGACGGTGACCCAGGCACGCTGGCCTCGCGGTAATGCCAGAAAACCCCGCACGTACAGCGAGGGACGGGTATGCGAGAAGACGGATTGTGACACAAGGATCTCCCGCTACAACCGTTCGGAATATTGCTTCCGTCACACGCCGGCGCGGTTCCCCCGCGTCAGGGGTGTGGTCGCCGACGACTGATCCACCGTGGCGCCGCCCGACCTGTCCGGCGCTACCTGCGGGATTCTCCTGAACTCCGTTCTCAATGCTCGAAGCGGCACACCCGCCTTCCATCGGCCATACTGAACCCATGTCCCTGGCCGATGAACCGATCGAAATCCGCCACAGCGGGGAGCCGCTCTCGGCCACGGAGGCTGCCGAGCTGGCGGTCCGGCTCGAAGCAGGCTGGTCGACCGCAGATGGGCGCCTGAGCCGCACGTTTGAGTTTCCGGACTTCGCGAAGGCCCTCGAGTTCGTGAACAAGGTCGGATCGTTGGCAGAAGAGGTCGACCACCACCCCTTGATCACGTTCACATGGGGCAAGGTCGACATCGAGATCTGGACCCACTCGATCGGCGGCCTACAGCGGGGCGACTTCGTGTGGGCCGCCCGGGTCGAAGGGCTCTATTCAGGTTCCTAGCTCTGCCACGGTGGCCCGGACGGCCGTCAGACCATCACTCCGATGACGGCGGCGATCGAGACCACCACCCCGGTCAAGACCATCTCTCTGGGCGCCTGCTCCAACCGGGCCCAGGCACCGGCGATGATGACACCGGCGATGAACCCACCCAGGTGGCCTTCCCAGGCCACGTTGGGGGCGATGAAGCCGAACACCGCGTTGATGGCGAGAATCGCGACGATGCTTCGGAGCTGGGCGTTACCCAGCGGTGTGTCCCGGCGCTCATACGCCATCACCAGGTAGGCGCCGAACAGCCCGAAGATCGCCCCCGATGCCCCCACGGCGACGCCCCCGTTCATGAGGGCAAAGAGTGTTCCTCCGGCCAGGGCGCTGCCAACATACAGGCTGGCAAACGGAGCCGCTCCGACCCGCCGTTCCAGGCCGGGTCCCAGGATGTACAAGGCGTACATGTTGAACAGGATGTGCATCGGGCTGCCGTGCATGAATGCGGACGTGAAGAGCCGGTAGCTCTCCCCAGCCAGCGTGCGGGCGGAGAACAATGCGCCGTTCTCGAAGATCGCCGACTCGAGGCCGGGAAGGAGACCGGCGACGAAGACCCCGATGTTGACGAGGAGCAATGATCGGGTGACGCCCGGCAACGCCGAGAGGCCGCCTCGACGGGCCGGGCGAGCGTTGACCACCCGGCCGCGGCCGACCTGGCGGGCACAATCGGGGCACTTCTGTCCGACGGGCCCCTGGATCGCACAATCAGAACAGATCGGCTTCTCACACTCCGAGCAACTCAGACGTGTCTCGACGCCGGGATGTCGGTAGCACACCACACGTTGCGTCTCCATGTCGCTACAACGCCTTCACTCTGCGTTCACTTCCCCGGCCCTCTCCAGGGTGGAGTGGAGCTCGAGTGCGAATCGATCCGTCATGCCCGATACGTAGTCGATGGCCGCTTGCACGTGGGTCGCTCCGGCGTGGCGATACGTTTCCGGAATCTCCGTTGGCCGCTCGAGGTAGTAATCGGTGAGGTCGCGCAAGACAGCGACGGCCGTGGCCGCCTGGGCTTTCGCCTCCGGTCGGAGGTATACCCGCTCGAACATGAAATCGCGCACGATCTGCATTGCTTCGAATACGGACGGCTCCATGGTGAGCGCCCCGTCACGCTCGCTCTGGTAGACCACTGCGTTGATCATCACATCGATCCAGTCGCTCCCCGGCTCACCAAAGAGTTTGCGGCCATAGGCAGGGAGCTCCGAGACATTACGTAGCACGCCTGAGCGCAGGGCGTCTTCGACGTCATGGGTCAGGTACGCGATCCTGTCGGCATACCGGCACACCATCCCTTCGGCCGTGGTCGGCGGCGGATCGATCCTCCAGGAGTGGGTTCGGATGCCGTCGATCACCTCCCACGTGAGGTTCTCCGGCTCGAGTACCTCGAAGATCCGAACGCTCTGTTCTGAGTGCAGCCACTCGCCGTCCACGTAGGGCGTGAAGGCTTCCTCTCCGATGTGGCCGAACGGTGAGTGTCCGACGTCGTGACCCAGACAAATCGCTTCGGTCAGGGTTTCGTTGAGACGGAGAGCCCGGGCGATAGCCCGCCCGATTTGGGTGACCTGCAGCGTGTGGGTCAGGCGGGTGATGACGTGGTCGTTGAGAGGGGAAACGAATACCTGCGTCTTGTGCTTGAGGCGGCGAAAAGCCTTGTTGTGGATGATGCGATCGCGGTCACGTTCGAACGCAGTACGCAGCCGATCAGGGTCCTCGCGACGGACCCGGCCCTTGGTCTCCGAAGTGCGTTTGGCCAAGGGCGACAGGAATCGATCCTCGTCGCGGAGGCGTTGGTCCCGGTCATAGATCATTGCCTAAACGGTACTCGCGGGTTGCCCTTATCTCCAGCCTCCCGCAATTCGTCAACCAGATCCGGCTGATCCGGGCCCATTGCGACCGAATTGCTACTCCAGGCGTGTCCACATGCCGCATCGCTCGGCGCTGAATCCGACGTCAGTCGGGGCAATGGCGACAGTCGATGCGTCGTTGGTGAAGTCGTTGATGATCGTATCGGACAGTTCACCGCTGAATCCGCTCAAGCGCTCCCAGAAGCATGACTCCGATGCAGGGCTCTGCCAGGTGCCGGGGGCGATGTCTACGCCCACCTGGTACATGCCGTCTCCGAAAGGGGCAACGGTGCTGGTCGTGATCGGCGACAGATCGGAAGACCAGATGCCGCAGTCTTCGGCGGAGAAGCCGGCATCTGTCGGGAAGATTGTCACAAGCTGTCGGATCGTTGTGAGGTTGTCGACAATGATGTCGCCGCGGCCGCCACCGAATCCACTGAGGCGCTCCCATGCGCAGAAACCGGAGAACGTGCTGTTGCGGTAGGTCCCGGGCTGGATGTCGATACCGACGCGATGTACGCCGTCGCCAAACGTCAAGGCGGGGACGTTCTCCGGAACGAGACCAAAGACACCGGCGATCGGTACCCAACTCGACTCGCCGAAGGCCAGCTCGTCATCCGCCGTGCCGATCGTGTTGCTGAACCTGAAATAAAACCGGGCATCCTGCGGGCGGTAGATGGCTACGGTGTCGATGCCGTCATCGGTCCAATCTGCCGCCAACAGCCGATCGTTGGGGATCCCGTAGAAGAAGGAGTTGTCGGTGGTGGCAACCGGACCGGTCGGATGGTCTTCGGTGAAGTACACGAACCCTGAGGATTCCCGATGTAAGCCGATGGTGTCAACGCCGTTGCCCGTGAAATCTCCTACCCATGGTTTATCTCCGGGATTGCCAAAGAAGTAGTCGTAGTCGGCGACGAAGAAACCCTCGTTGGCGCCAAGCCTATTGGCGATGAAGACCCTTCCTTCTCCCGGTCGATAGACGGACACGGTGTCGCAACCGTCACCGTCGAAATCTCCTGCGAGGGGTATGTCTCCCGGGATACCCAGGAAAAAGCGAATGGTTCCGATCCCGGTGTCATTCGTATTCCTCAGATATACAAACCCGTCCGACTGGCGATAAAGACCGGGCGTGTCGTCACCGTCGCAGTCCCAATCACCGATGATCGGGATGTCCCCCGGTGTCCCGAAGTAGAAGACCCGCACGGCGCCGCCCTCATCGCGCAGGTGCCACTGCCCGGTTGCCGTGTTGACGAGGCCGACCGTCACGCCGGAGACGACATTGATACCGACAATTGCCGGTGTCGAATCGACGCGTCCATCGTTGGCCACATAGGTGAAGGAGTCGCTGGTGCTGGGACCGCCGTTGTGTCGATACGTGAACGAGCCGGCTGGGCCGAGAGCCAGGATCCCATGGGAGGGCTCATCGACCACTGCGACCGACAGCTGGTCGCCATCGGGGTCATCGTCATTGCTGAGCACGCCCTCGGCTGCCTCCACTGCCAGCGTGGCTCCGCGCACGACTTCAAATGGACCGTCGTTGAGCGCTGTTGGGGGACTGTTCGGGGGGTTGATCTCGATGGTGACAGTGGCAGGCTCCGAGTCGACTGTCCCATCGTTGGCGACGTAAGTGAAGGAGTCGCTCGCACTCGGGCCGCCGTCGTGGATGTAGGTGAACGCTCCGTCGGCGCTGAGTGCCACGACGCCGCTCGTGGGCCCGCCGCTCAGCAAGGATGTCAGCTCGTCGCCGTCCGGGTCGGAGTCATTGCCCAATATTCCTGCGGCGGCGTCGACGGTGAGTGTCTCACCCGTGGTAACGGTATAAGGGCCGTCGTCTGAGGCGACGGGGCGGATGTTGCCACCTACCGCCGCCAGAGCGTCGATCAAGCCGAATCCGGACAAGCTGTCTGACCCATCAGGGCCGATTGCGGGAGCCCCGGGCTCGATGTCGAGGGCGGTGTTCTCCAGAATCGCCGCGGTTGCCGCCGGGGTCCGTGCAGGATTGCGCTCCAGCATCAAGGCGGCCACCGCCGCTGCATGGGGGGCGGCGGCAGAGGTGCCATAGAAGTTCGGAAACCCGTCCCCCTCGGTGTCGCCCGAGCCAAAGAAGGTGGTGTTGGTGCCGTCCGGACCAGCGATATCTGGTTTGAGGCGGTTCACCGGGGCGCCGGGGAGAGGGTTGCCGGCCGGATCGAAGTAGATCGGGATTCGGCCGCCCAGAGAGGAGAAGGGCTCGACGTTGATCCCGGGCTCACCGTCGAACGTGCCGCCGGATTCGATCTCCCGGTAGTCAACCGCTGCCAGTGTGACAGCGGCCGGCGACGATGCATGGCCGAAGATCGTCGAGTCCGTGAACACGCCGGGCTCGAAGCTGAACGGTGGGCCATCGTCGAAGACCACAACGCGGATCCGCTCGGTCTTGGGACCGCAATAGTGGTCAACAGCGAGATAGACGGTCTCCGGCGAATTCGATGTATTGGCGTATCCGAGGATTTCGAGGGGGGTGCCACCCGGTGGTCCGCCAAACAGGCTGCAGCCCTGGCCGTTGGCGCTCGACTCCAGGAGCGTGGAATTGACATCAGGAGCGGCGTACAGGTGCAGATCGAGGTCACTGCTGGCGCCCGGGCCCAGCGAGCCGCTCCAAGGATCATTCCAGTTGAGGACGACGTCGAGTTCCCCGCCGGCGGGCACGGTGATTTCGGCAAACGCATCACCGCCACCGAAGTCGTGGAAGTCGACGCCGGTGGGAACAGATGCCTGGCTGCCGGCCAACGGATCAATGTCGGTATAGAAGTCGTCGATGCCGTAGGAGCCGTTGTTGCCGGCAGATGTGAAGTATGCGACTCCCCGGTCATGCACCGTCTGTACCGACTGGGCGATGATGCCGTCCTGAAACATGGGCTCGGCCAGGTAGATCACGTCGTCAACGATGATGTCGGCGCCGCAATCAGCCAGATCGATGATGCCCTGCGCGAACGTCGCTCTCGTCGGACCGTCGGCGTGAAACAGGATCTCGGCCCCGGGAGCCAGGTCCGTCACGAGTTCAGCCATCCCCGCCCCCTCGTCGGTGCCTCCTCCGGGGCCGGGGTCGATCACCTTGACGACGGGTGGCAGATCTCCGCTCCCCTGAGGCGTCGTCCCGGTCACCGATCGTTCGCACGCGAACCCGGTGACCGATCCGCCGATGGTGTCATTGAAGCTGTCTGAGATCACCCCCACCGACACCCCGGTGCCATCGACGCCGAAGGCGGCCCGGGCCTGGTCCGCCTTGATCGTCCAGTCGCCCTGGCTGGTTGTGGCGCCCACCCTGGAAGCTTTTCCGTAGTTCGGATGGATGGAAGCCACCTGCGGAATCGATGCCAGCTCCCCGAGAAGGCCGGGTTCGACAAAGCCGGTCATGATGCCGAATTGGAAGAACAGTTGGCTTCTCTGGAGCCCCGCTGCGATGACGCTGTCTGCGACGTCACTGGTGAGCCCGTGGAACATGATCTCCACCTCGACGAGGCCGTTCTCTACGGTGACGTATCTGGGTGGATTCGCCTGCAACAGCTCGGCTTGATGGATTGCGAGGGGCTGTGCCTCGAGTAGATGTCCCGCCACCTTGGCGAGCTCTGGCTTGTCACCGAGGGCTGCCAGCTTCGGGTTGGCATCTGGTGAGCTTCCGGCCGGCGGTGCAACGAGAAGCGTCGCAAGTAACGAGGCGGGCAGCAGGACCCGCCAGATGCGCACTTTCATTCTCGTCTCACCCCTCAGCCGGTCTACAACGCCTAACAGGTGGATCTGGTCCAGACCAGGGCCGAATGGCCTCGACGCCACGATCTGTTGTATTGGTCCGTCCGAGTGCAGTTCGTAGGTCGGGGTGTCGGGGCGAACCAGTAAATTGCTCTTCGTGGAGTACCAGGCCCTCTATCGCAAATATCGTCCGCGCGTGTTCTCGGAAGTGGTGGGTCAACGCCATGTCACGGCGACCCTCGCCAAAGAGGTGATCGAAGGCCGGGTGGCCCATGCATATCTGTTTGCCGGGCCGCGGGGAACCGGCAAGACGACCACAGCCCGCATTCTGGCGAAGTCGCTCAATTGCCAAGATCGCCGGCCGGACGGCGAACCCTGCAACCAGTGCACCCAGTGCCTGGGGGTCCTGGAGGGCTCTTCCCTCGATGTCATCGAACTGGATGCCGCTTCGCACAACAAAGTGGAAGACATCCGCGAGATCCGGGTGAATGTCGGCACCGTTGCCTCGGTCGAGGGCAACAAGCGGGTGTACATCCTCGACGAGGCGCACATGTTGTCGCGGGCGGCAGCCAATGCGCTGCTCAAGACCCTCGAGGAGCCGCCCGATCATGTGCATTTCGTGCTGGCCACCACCGAGCCCTACAAGCTGCTGGACACCGTGCGAAGCCGCACCCAGCGATTCGATTTCCACCCGGTGCCGGTCGAGCTGTTGTCCGGCCACCTCGCTCGCGTCGCCGACGCCGAAGGCTTCAAAGCGGAGCCAGAGGCCTTGAGCACCATTGCCCGGCATGCGGAGGGCTCGGTCCGGGACGGGATGAGCCTCATGGAGCAGGTGGCTGCCCTCGGGGACGGTGTCGTGGACCCGGCCGGTGTGCGCGACGCGCTCGGCGCCGTGTCAGACGACACGTTCGTGCGACTGGCCGACGCCATCGCCGATGAGGATCCCAGATCGGGACTCGAACTCGTGTCGTCGGTCGCCTCGAGCGGCCTCGACCTCCGCAAGTTCGTCGGCGACGCGATGGCCTTCTTTCGTGGCGTGTTCCTCACCCTCTATACCCGCAATGTCGAGGAGATCGTCGATGTCGCCCCCGAACACCTCGAAACCTGGCGGGGAGTGGCCGGGCGGCTGCAGGCATCACAGGTCGTGCATGCGCTCGATCAGATGTCGGAGGCCCTCATCCAATTGCGGGACGGCCGCGAGGAACGCCTCGTCACCGAATTGCTGGTGATTCGCCTGACGAAGCCGGAGACGAGCGTTGATCCGTCGGCCCTGGCGGCTCGGCTCGATTGGGTGGAGGAACGGGTTCGGCGCGGTTCCGTCAAGGCGGCCGGCGCCGCTACGCCTGCCCGGCCCCAGGCTGACGGAGAGCCGGTTCCGCCGGCCCGGTCGGAGCAGCCGGCCAGAGCTCCGGGAGCACAAGCAGGTACCGAACCGTTCCAGCAACCGTCGGAGGAAGACGCGTCCGTCGATTCGGCGGCGGAGGCAATGTCGCTCCCGGTCGACGACCCGGTTTCTCCCGCTCCTCTGGCCGACATGGACCAGTCGGCGGTGGCGGCCAAGTGGCCGGCTTTGGTGGAGCGGGTGCGCCAGGCGGGCGTGGGACCGCGCCGGTTTGCGATTCTTCGTGAGGCCAAACCGGCGGCCGTCGAGCATGGCGTGCTGGCTTTGATGATCCCGGGCCACCTCACGTTTCATATCGAGGCACTGGAGGCGGACGAAGCCCTGCGAATGATCGTGGGCACCGCCGCCTCAGATGTGCTGGGCGGTGGCGTCGAGATCGCATACTTGACCCAGGATGCTCCCGCCCGGGCCGTGCCGGTCCAAGAAGAGGTCACACTCGACAAGGATGATCTGGAAGAGGCCGAAGACGGTGACGCCGCCGATTTGATCATCGAGGAGTTCGGCGCCGAGGTGGTGGACGATGGTGAAGAAGCCGCCGACGACGAAGGCTAGAGCTCCTGACGACCCGTGAGCGCTCGCCCGAGCGTGATCTCGTCGGCGTAGTCCAGATCTCCGCCGACCGGTAACCCCGAGGCGAGCTTGGACACCTTCACGCCGAGCGGCTTGAGGAGTCGAGCCAGATATAGGGCGGTAGCGTCGCCTTCGATAGTTGGGTTGGTGGCTGCGATGACTTCGATGACGTCTTCCGACTCGATTCGATCGATGAGCTCGCGAAACCGCAGCTGATCGGGTCCGATGCCGGCGATGGGAGAGATAGAACCACCCAGCACGTGGTACGTTCCGCGGAACTCCTGCGTCCGCTCGACCACAACGATGTCCTGGGCCCGCTCAACAACGCAGATGGTTCCGGGATCGCGCCGGACATCAGAGCAAATGGAGCAGAGCTCGGAGCCACTCACGTTGAAGCACCGTTCGCAAAGCCGGACCTGCACCCGCATCTCGATGATGGCGTCAGCCAGCCGCCGGGCGTCGGGTTCGTCGACGTTGAGGAGGTGGAAGGCCAGACGCTGCGCGCTCTTCTGTCCGACACCCGGCAGCCGAGCCAGCTCGTCGACCAGTCGTTGGATCGGGGGTTCGAACATCAGCTGCCGAGGATGCCCCCGAGGTCGATGTCCAGATCGAGCCCGCCGCTGGCTTCCCCGATCTCCCGGTTCATGGCCTCGGAGGCTGCCGACATTGCCTGGTTGATCGCGGCGACGACCAGATCGCCGAGCAGGTCCGGGTCCGACGGGTCGATCACCGATGGATCAATGCGGACAGACACGATCTCGCCGCTGCCCTTTACTGTTGCCGTCACGACGCCCCCACCGGCGGTTCCGTCGAACTCTTGTGCCAGGACGGCTTCCTGCGCGGCCTTCATGTTCGCCTGCATCGCGGCCGCCTGAGCAAGCAGATTCTGCATATTGGGTATCTCCGTCATACCCCCACGCTACCCGCTGCCGACCTCCCACCCGGGTCGATTGCCATCGGCCCCGGCTACCCTGAGGCCATGCCGGTGGTCATCGCATCTGTTGCCCGCACGCCGATCGGCCGGTTCGGTGGCGCTTTCCGCGACTTGCCTGCCGTCGAGTTGGGCGGCGTGGCCATCAGGGGAGCCCTGGATCGCTCGGGCCTGGATCCGGGCCTCGTAGACGAGGTGTTGTTTGGTCACGTCGTGCAGGCGGGAGCCGGTCAGATCACCAGCCGCCAGGCAGCGGTCAAAGCCGGCATCCCCATGACCGTGCCATCGACGACGATCAACAAGGTGTGCCTGTCGGGCATGTCGGCCATCGGTCTGGCCGATCGCGCCATACGGCTCGGCGACGCCAACTTCGTGGTCGCAGGCGGCATGGAGTCGATGTCGCGGGCCCCGTACCTGGTGCCCGGTGCCAGATGGGGGATGAAATACGGCGACGGCGAGCTGGTGGATGCCCTCGAATACGACGGCTTGTATTGCGCCTTCGACCGGTGCGCCATGGGCGCCTCGACTGACAAGCGCAATCGCGAGCTGGGCGTGGAGCGGCCCAGTCAGGACGAGTGGGCGCTCGAATCCCACCGGAGGGCGGCAGCAGCCATCTCCGAGGGTCGTTTCGAGGACGAGATCGTTCCAGTAGTCGTGTCCGGCCGCAAAGGTGACGTGACGGTCTTCGAGGATGAAGGGGTGCGGCCCGACACGTCATTGGAGGCGCTGTCCTCGCTTCGCCCCGCGTTCGGACCCGACGGGGACGTCACCGCCGGCAACGCGTCCCAGATTTCTGACGGCGCCGCCGCTCTGGTGCTGGCAGATCGACAGGCGGCTGAAGCCGAGGGTCTGACGATTCTCGCCGAAATCGTCTCTTATGGCCAGATCGGCGGAGTCGATGCCACCCTGCTGGAACGACCCGCCGAGGCAATTCGACGCGCGCTCAAGCCGACGGATTATGAAGTCGCCGATCTCGACCTGGTCGAGATAAACGAAGCCTTTGCCAGCGTGGCGCTGTGGTCCTCAGACAACCTCGGCCTCGATCATGCTCGCGTCAACGTCAACGGAGGCGCCATCGCTCTCGGCCACCCGATTGGAGCCACGGGCGCCCGGCTGGTGGTCACGCTGATCAACGCTCTCCGCCAACGCGGGGGCGGCGTCGGTGCGGCCGCGTTGTGCGGCGGAGGGGGCCAGGGGGACGCTCTCATCGTGCGTGTCCGGTGACGGTCGGATTGCTGCTCATCAACCTCGATCACATCGGTATCGCGGTGCACGACCTCGATGCCGCGCTTGGCTCGTTCCGGCGTCAGTACGGGGTCGATCCGGTACACCGTGAGACGGTTGCATCGCAGGGTGTTGAGGAGGCGATGCTGGCTGTCGGTGGATCATATGTTCAATTGCTTCAACCGCTCGATGACGAGGGTCCGGTTGCCCGGTTCCTGGCCAAGCGGGGGGAGGGGATGCATCACCTGGCGTTTGCGGTCGCAGATCTGGAGTTGGCACTGGCACATCTCGAGGCCGAAGGGGCGGAGCTGATCGACCGTCGGCCCCGGATCGGAGGCTGGGGCAAACGCATCGCCTTCGTTCACCCGAGAGCGTTCGGCGGCACCCTGATCGAACTGGTCGAGAGCCCGTGAGCGGGCCGGACGCGAACCTGAGGATCACGGTTTCCGGCGACCCGACGCCCGAGCAAGTCGACGTGATACGACGTGCCGTCGAGCGGTTGCTCGATCAGGAAGCAGCCGAGCGGGACGCGGCCACCAGGCTTTCGAATTGGCAGCTGGCGCTGCAGGAATCGGAAGAGGACGAGACAGGACGCCGTTAGCGGCTCGTCTCAGCGGCGGCGCCGCAGCAGATGCCATCCCAGCCCGATCACGAGAACGACGAGCCCCGTGATCCAAACCGCGGCGTCTACCCAGAACGCGAGGAAGAGACAGCCGGCGAGGCCGGCCCACGCCAGCCAACGGGGAAATCGGCGGTCCCCGACGGGAATCTGAAGGGCGGCCAGATTCGTGATGGCGTAGTAGACGAGGACCGTGAAGGCGCTGAACGTCCAGGTGGTCTTGACATCGCCGATGAGCACCAGCCCGCCGATGATCACTGCCACGATCAGGACCGCCACCGGGGGCGTGGTGCCAGTGGCGTTGAGACGGGCGGTCACCGGAGGCAGGTCATCGCGGCGCCCCATTGCCAGTACCACCCGCGAGAGTCCGAGGATCAAGTTGAGCAACACACCGAGCATTGCTGTGATCGCTCCGATGGCGACGAAAAGGGAGATGTCGGGGCTGAAACTCTCGGCGATGACCTCGAGAGGAGCTGCGGTGCTGTCGACGGCCGAGGCGAGCCCGGCAGCCGTGGCCGCGCCCACCCCGACCGCCGACACGGAGGCATAGATCACGGCCGAAACGATGAGCGTGATGATCACCGCCTTGGGGATGGTCTCCGCCGGTCGGCGGACTTCCTCGCCCAGCGTCGCAATGCGCCCGTAGCCGGTGAATGCCACAAATGCCAGAGCCGTTGCCTCTAGCAGTCCCGGGCCACCGTCGGTCAGGAAAGGCTCGTAACGCTCTCCGGCGACGTCCGCTAATCCGACGAAGACGAATGCGGCGAGCGACACGAGGGTGATGGTTACGATCAGGGTGTTGACCGTATTCGAACGCCGCAGGCCGGCGAGGACCACGCCGGTGAGAGCTCCGACTGCGAAAAGGGCCAAGGGGACCAGCCACGCGCCCGGGTCCTGGCCGAACAGATGGATGACGTAGCCTGCAAAGCCGAGGGCGGCTGTGGCAGCGGAGGCTGACTTTGCGACGAGGAACGCCCACCCGGCCAGAAAGCCCAACCAGGGGCGAAGGTAGTGATATCCGTACTCGTAGGTGCCCCCGCTCACCGGGTGGTTGGCAGCCAGCTGGGCACTGTTCAGGCCATTCATCGTGGCGAGAAGAGCCGCCAGCGCGACGGCCAGAACCACCGAGCTACCGGTGATACCGGCGGCGATCCCCAGGCTCACGAACACGCCGGTCCCGAGAATGGATCCGAGGCCCAGGAGGACTGCTCCTCCGACACCCAGCTCGCGGCGGAGCCGATCGGGTTGCTGTGGTGACATGGCCATGGCACGGCACGCTACCCGCGACACGGCGCCTGCCGGTCGGCTGTTGGATGGCGGGCCCACCCCGATCGGGCGACGGAGGCGGCTCGCTGCTGCCCCTAGGCGGCCAGCTCGCTCGGCGCCAGCGGTATCGAGAACGCGAACGTGCAGCCGAGATCTGCTTCGTACCAGAGGTCGCCGCCCATGGCGCGCGCCAAGGCGCGGGAGATCGGAAGCCCGAGGCCGAGTCCCTCTTTTCGGGTGTCCCCTCCGTCGACCTGGTGAAAGGCGGCGAAGATGGTCTCGCGCTCCGAAGGCGGCACTCCCGCACCATCGTCCCGCACCCTGATGACCACCATCCCCGAATCGAGGGACAGGGTGATGCTGATATGGTTGCCCCCATATTTCTGGGCGTTGCGAAGCAGGTTGCGCACGACCTGTTTGGTCCGGCCGGGATCGGCGGACACGGTGATATTGGGAAGGTCGACGGCCACAGTTTGTGAAGAGCCCGCGGGAAACAATGCTCGAATGACACCGGAGATGGTCTCGGCTATCGCGAAGTCCTCCGTTTTGATCGGGAGGCGGCCGGCCTCCAGGCCCGGGATGAGGAGGATGTCCTCTACGATTTGCCGCAGGTTGGCGGCCTCGCCATGGATGATGGACAGAAACTCCTTCGCTTCGGCGGGACCGATCACTTCCCACGATTCTTCCAGCGTCTCCGAGAAGCCGATGAGGCTCGTTATGGGTGTGCGCAGCTCGTGGCTGATCATCGAGACGAACTGATCCTTCATGCGGCTCGCATCACGTTCCTTCTCATAGGCGGCCCGTTCGATGTCGGCGCCGGCTCTGATGGTTTCGGCCGCCGTCTCTGCCATCCAAAGCGTCAAGACCCCAAACGACGCGATCGTGCCCCAGATTGCCAGGCTGCGGCGGTCTCCGAAATCGATCAGATGCCCGGGTAGCAGCGTCGAGCCGACGACAAACGAGGAAAGCAGCAGCGTGAGCAGCAATACCTGCTTGCGGGTCACCCAGAAGATCGAGTTCACCAGCACGAAGGTGTACATCGCCAGAATGATCTGTGGCACGGGGCCGATCAGCAGCGTGGCGAGACCGGCGACCAGGGTATCGGCGACAAGGACGTAGAGGACGGGAGAATCCGGGTGGCGGCTGCGGTAGTAGACCTCCAGCCGGTTGTACACCGCAACGGCTCCGCCGATCGCCACCACCAGCGGATGGATGAAGACCCCGATCGTGGCGATCGCCACCGCAAAACCCAATCCCCCTATGGACCGCGCGCGGTTGAACCGACGGCCGAGCTCGCCGAGGTTGGTACCCATATATGGGCAGTATCGGCGCCTGAGCTCCCGATACTGAGCCGAACTCTCAGGGTATCCGGTCGCCTAGTTGCTCGACCACCTCGTCCGGGACGATCAAATCGCCGAAGCCGCGACCCAGTTCGAGCCCTTCTTTGTAGGAACCGTGATAATCGGACCCCCCCGTGGCCACCAGGCCGTGGTCCTCGGCCACTTCGACCATTTCCGCTCGCGTGTGCGGGTCGTATTCGCTGTAATGGCACTCCAATCCGGCGAGCCCGACCTCCTGCAGGTGCGTCATGGTGCGGGAGAACTCGTCCGTAACGAGACCGAGCGTATGCGGATGGGCAATGGCCGTGACCGCCCGCGACGCCATAGCCAACTCGATTGCGTCTTCGGGAGACAGTCGCCGCCGGTCCACGTAGGCCGGTCTGCCCTTTGCGAGATACTCGTCGAACGCTTGCGGGATCGATTCGACCGCGCCGGCGTCGACCATGACCTGGGCGATGTGGGGGCGGCCGATCCCCGATCCCCCGGCCTCGGCCTCCACCTGTTCAAGGGTGATTTCGATACCGAGCTCGTTCAGCCGCCCCACGATCTCAGCGTTGCGCGCGTTGCGGCTTGCTTGTAGCTCCTCCAGCTGGTCCTGCAATTCACCCGGACCCGGCTCCAGAAAGTAACCGAGCATGTGCAGGCCGCCGTGCTCCCAGTCGCAGCTGAGCTCGATGCCGGAAACCAGCTCGATACCGGCGTGGTCGGCCGCCGCCCGTGCCTCGAGAATGCCATTGAGGTTGTCGTGATCGGTCAACGCCAGCGCATTCAAGCCAAGGTTGGCAGCCATATCGACGATCTCCGTGGGAGAGTCCGATCCGTCTGAGAAATGGCTGTGCGAATGGAGATCGACCGCCACCTAGGTGATCTCGATTTCGATCGATTCGATGAACAACGACTCGAGCGGGGTATCGCCTGATACAGGTATTTGTTCGATGGTGGCGAGGACGTCCTCTCCGGAGATGAGCTGGCCGAACACCGAATACTGGGGCGGTAGCCCCGTGTCGACGAAGTCGATGAAGAACTGACTGCCGCTCGTGTTGGCGCCGCTGTTGGCCATGGCAAGGGTGCCGGCCTTGTAGGCCGAGCTGTCCGCCGGCAGCTCGTCCTCGATCGAGTAGCCGGGTCCGCCCGATCCCGTGGCCGTCTGGTCGCCGATCTGGAGCACGAAGCCGGGGGCGATCCGATGACTGACGACCCCGTCGAAGTATCCCTGCTCGGCCAAGAAGACAAAGCTGTTGACCGTGTTGGGCGCGGCTGCCGGATCCAATTCGAGTACCAGGTCTCCACAAGACGTCGTGATGCTGGCCGTGACGGTGGCGCTCGGATCGATTCCCATGTCGGCCGGGGCGTCGAACGACATTGGGGTCAGCGGCGGTGGCAGCTCGCCGCCGCAGGCCACCGGTTGCTCCCGATACGATGTATACGCGGCGCTCAATCCCTCGGTGTCCACGACGGTGGAGGTGGTGGTCTCGGCGTCGGCCAAGGACGTCGAGGTCGAGTCCGCGGCGGTGGTCGAAGGTGGCGAAAACGCTTCGCCGCTGATGTCGTCGGGCCGGTTGGTGAACCAGATGATTCCGGCCCCGATGATCAACGACGCGACGATGAGCGTGCCGAGGCTCCGCAGCGTGGCAATTCGGCGATCCCTGGCGGCCTGCTTGGCCTCGGCCTCCAGCCGCCGCGCCCGGTTCTCTTTCTGGCGTTGACGCTTGTCCGTACCCATGACGGGGAACTATACGACCGATCTGCGTATTGCGACCGGTCGAATCCCTGACAGCGGTGGCTCTCATCGGGACCTGCCATCCTCTCGAGTACAGCAGGCAACAAGCCCGGCGGTTCGGGAGCAAGGCCCTCTACACTCCGCGACCCATGGCACTCATTGTTCAGAAATACGGCGGCACCTCGGTGGGGGATGCCGACCGCATCCGACGAGTTGCCCACCGGGTCGTGGCCGAGGCTCGCGACGGTAATCAGGTGGTGGCAATCGTTTCTGCGATGGGCAAATCGACGGACGAGTTGATTGCGCTCGCTCGGGAGGTCTCCCACTCGCCCGCTCCCCGTGAGATGGACATGCTGCTGACGGCCGGGGAACGCATCTCGATGTCGTTGTTGGCCATGGCCATTCAGGACCTCGGCATGCAGGCCCTGAGCCTGACAGGTTCCCAAGCAGGGATTCTCACCGATTCTTCTCATGGCGAAGCCCGCATCACCCACATCAGGGGAGATCGGGTGCGAGAGCATCTCGACCAGGGCAAGATCGTGATCGTGGCGGGGTTTCAGGGTGTCGACCCGCATTCCCGCGATGTCACGACCTTGGGACGGGGGGGATCCGACGCCACGGCCGTCGCCATGGCCGCCGCCCTCGAAGCCGATGCCTGCGAGATTCTCACAGATGTCGACGGCGTGTATACCGCCGACCCGCGCCTGGTGCCGACAGCCCGGTTGCTGGTCGAGGTCTCTTATGAGGAAATGCTGGAGCTCGCCGCCTCTGGGACCGGGGTGTTGATGATGCGCTCGGTAGAGTTTGCGCGGCGATTCGGAGTTCCGCTCCACGTCAGGTCGTCGTTTCACGAAGGGCCCGGAACCTGGGTCAAGGAGTCCGTAATGGAAGAAGCCGTCATCACCGGGATCGCCCACGACACGTCGGAGGCGAAGGTTACGGTACACGGTGTGCCGGACCAGCCCGGGGTTGCCGCTCGGCTGTTTGGGAGCCTGGCCGACGCCGGCATCAACGTCGACATGATCGTCCAGAACGTGTCGATCGAAGGTGTCACCGATATCAGCTTCACAGTTCCCAAGGATGACCATGCCCGGGCACTCGAGTTATGCGAGCAACTGGTCCCCGAGTTCCGGGCGGGAGGGGTGGATGTGGATACCGGTGTCGCCCGTGTCTCCGTGGTGGGAGCCGGCATGCGCTCGAACCCGGGAATCGCTGCCGCGATGTTTCGGGCGCTCGGCGACCAGGGCATCAACATCCACATGATCTCCACATCGGCAATCAGGATTTCGTGTGTGATCAGCGACGATCGAATCGAGGACGCCGTCCGCACGCTCCACGCCGAGTTGGTTCCGCTGGACGAGCCGATCGAGGAACACGCATGAAAGCCAAGCCCGACGGGTTCAACGTGGCGGTCGTCGGTGCCACCGGGGCCGTTGGTCGCACGATGCTGGAGATCCTCACCAGCAGGGCGTTCCCGGTCGCCGAGTTGCGGTTGATTGCCTCCAGCCGCTCGGCCGGATCCCAGGTCGACACGCCGTGGGGGCGAATCACCATCGAGGACCTGGCAGAGGTGGATCCGACCGGAATCGACATCGCCCTGTTCTCTGCCGGCGCCGACCGGTCTCGGGCCTTTGCCCCGGCCTTTGCCGCCGCCGGCGCCGTGGTCATCGACAACTCGTCAGCGTTTCGACAGGACCCCCACATTCCGCTCGTCGTCGCCGGCGTCAACGACCATGCTGCGCTTGCACATGAGGGCATCATTGCAAATCCGAATTGCACGACCATGGTGGCCCTCATGGGGGTCGCCCCGCTCGCTCGTGCCGCCGGGCTGCGACGACTGGCGGCTACCTCGTATCAATCGGTGTCGGGCAGCGGCATGGCCGGCATGGACGAGTTGGCCGACCAGGTTGCGTGGTTCCAAAAGGATCGCGACGCACTCGTCTTCGGAGGCTGGGAAGAGCCTGAGGTGGACGTGTATGCCAGGCCCATCGGCTGGAATGTGCTTCCGCTGGCGGGCGATATGGCCGAGGACGGGCATACTGTCGAGGAATGGAAGCTCGTCCACGAGTCGCGCAAGATTCTCGGTCTTCCCGACCTGGCGGTAGAGCCGGCGTGCGTGAGAGTTCCGGTGATGGTCGGTCATGGCATCGCTGCCAGCTGTTACTTCGACCGTCCCATGGAGGTTGATGAGGCGTCCGAGTTGATCCGATCGGCGAAAGGCGTCCTGTTGTGGGAAGACAAGGTCGCCACCCCGCTCGATTCGGCCGGGATCGATGACGTACTCGTGAGCCGCGTCCGCCCCACCCTGGCCGAGCCGGGAGGCATCAGTTTGTGGGCTGTCGGGGACAATCTCCGCAAAGGTGCGGCTCTCAACACGATCGAGATCGCCGAGCTCCTCACTTCGGGGTGATCCTGCGTGGTGACAGGTTGACGTAGAGCGTTCGTCAGAGATAGGCTGAGCAGGCCGTCGACGGGCGGCACGATGAAGTCATATTTGGCGGGAGACTTACATGGCGCCGCGGTTGGAACAGAGGCCGTCGTGAGACGGTTCCTCGCGTTTTTCGTAGTGATCGCGCTCGTCGCGGCCGTGCTGACTTCCCTGTGGATCATCGATCCATTGGCGTTTACGGCTGGTCTCGGTGCGATAGCCGTGTTTGGTCTGTCATTACTGATTCCCGCCGCCCGTCGGCGGACAAGAAACGCCGTAACTCAGGTGGGACTGTTCGCCTCGAGCCGCGACGGCCACACACTATGTGGCTACCCCATCTTGTACACCAACCTCGGGAACGCCGCCAACCTTACGCCTGAGCGGCTTTCCCGGGTGTTCACCGACGCCGGCTGGAGGCCGGAGAACCTGCATGTGGTGCTGTGGATTATCCACAGGAGCGCTGAGCACACGTGGGCGCTGGTGCGTCAAGAACACGGGCTGGATTCGCGATGGACGGCCACGGTGGATGGCCCCCTGGCGGATGAGGATCATACGTTGGAGGGGATGCTCGATCCCTTCGCAGGTGCTTCACGCCTGGCGAAGACTCAGATCGACCTGCCGATCTCTAACGTGCACTTCTTAAGTTGGGGCATAGAACGAGATACGAGCCGGGCGGTTCTGGTGGGATGGGCAGAAACGGATGTTCCCCCGCACGATTTGCTCGTGCATCGGTACACCGAACCGGCCTGGTCTTCCCACCTGGCCGACCTCAGGCCCGAGAAGGCCGCGCGGGCGATTGGGTGGGCAGGCTCGGCCCAGTGGCGCGCCGGAGCCCTGTATGGTCTGGCACGAATGGTGGAGGAGGCTGGTGGCCTGCGCCGCCTGGAGCGGGATCTGAATCCCAGGTGGTCGAATACCATCGGCCACGTTCGCTAGCTGTCGGACCAGTCGTCTACTTTTTAGGTCCCGGCCCTCGACTGATGATCAGCGCGAGCAGCCCGGTGAAGGCCGCCATCGGCGCCATCCACCAGTTGCCGGCAACGTACGAGATTGCCAGTCCCAGCAAGCAAAGGGCGGCGACCAGAACCTGGCCGGTATGCGCTTCCGGGCGGCTGCGTAGGAGCCAACCGTTGCCGATGATCACGGCGCACCCCACCAGAACGACGAGCAGCGCCCAGCGAACCGGAAAGGACGTCGCCGGCCGCTCGATCGTCACATAGGCCAGGAGCGGAAACACCACGATGGTCAAGGCCGCGATGGCAAACAACGGGTTTCGGCGCTCCATCGGAGGCAGGCTAGGGATCGGTGTCGACGCCTGCGTGCGGGAACGGCAACGCGCTACGCCGGCCGGGGACAGGAGACCACGCCCGCTATGTCGACGTGACGTCATGTACAGCATCGCGTCCTGGCGGCGCAACATCGCGTCCAGACAACGCACCCATGAGGAGGGCAGCCAACACATGGTCCGGGGTTCCGGCGAGGGCATCTCTCTTGGTCGGGACGGCGGGAACGCTTCGCGTTCCTTGGGAGTTGCTGCGCAACTCCAGGGGACGGCAACTCCTGGATTTGGGTCGTTCGCTTCGCTCACGGCGCCCGCTGCGCGGTCGCTCGGGTTCAAATCCCGTATTGATCTGAGTTGGCCGCGCTGGAACTGTGATCTGTTCGTAAGGAGTTCGTGGTCGGGACGGCGGGAACGCTTCGCGTTCCTTGGGAGTTGCTGCGCAACTCCTGGATTTGGGGGCGTCCGCTGCGCGTCCGCCTCAAATCCCGCCGGAAGGAGCGGTCATTTTCGTGGAACGTGGAGTTGTCCTACAGCATTGATTGGTCGGGACGGCGGGATTTGAACCCGCGACCTCAGCGTCCCGAACGCTGCGCGCTACCAACCTGCGCCACGTCCCGTCGTGGCTCCCCGCGGAGCGGGATCAGGAGCTTAGCGACGAGCGATGGCCTTGGATATGGCTTCGCGTAGGTCGGCAGCGCTGAACGGCTTTTGGACCCACGCGTCCGCCGCCGAGCGCTTGGCCAAGAAGGCGTCGGCCGCTCGATCGAGAAGCAGCACGACCGGAACCTCGGGAGCGCCGTCGAGGGCGTGCGCCTCCCGCAGGCTGCGGGCCAGCGCCATGCCGCCTTTGGAACCGACCTGCATGTCGATGATGGCCACATCCGGCTGTTGGTGCTTGACCGCCTCGGTCAGCTCAGCGGGCTCGGTGATGTACGCGAGCTCGGTATCAGGATCGGTGAGTGACGCAACCACGTCGTTGTAGACCCAGGCCTCATCGGCCACCAGCAGCACGTTGGTCATGATTGCGAACGTTACTACCACCCCGGAAGCGGCAAATCCACGGAACCGGAATGTCCGACGGCACATAGGATTGCAGCCGTATGAGACGGATTCTGACGGTGCTGGTGGCGGTCGTATGCTTGCTCGCGGTATCCGCCTCTCCTCCCGCCCGCGCCAAAGAAGGGTCTATCGATGTGATCCGCATCGAGCGCTACCTCGACGACCGAACGGCCGATTTCGTCGAGCGAACCCTGGTCGAGATCGCGGACGACAGCCGGCTCGCCATTGTCCAATTCGACGCCAATGCGGTCTTGGGAGACGGCGGTCGGCTCGCTGAGGTCTTCGCCAACCCACCGGTGCCCGTGGTCACCTGGGTTGCCCCCGATGCCCGCACTCCTACCAAAGAGATGCGCGCAGTCATCGAGTCGGCCCAGCTCGTCTACGGACCGCCTCCTCTGGCTGCAGATGCCGAGGCCCCCGCTCTGCGCGGGGTCTTGCTGCTTGCCCACGAGCAGAGCATGAGCCTTTCTGACGGCTCGATCGTCATGATCGATGTCGTGGCGCCTTCCATCGAACTACCCGATCTGCTGCTTCCCGCCACCGAGGTGGTGTTTCACGATCCCCCGCTCCTCGATCGGCTCCTGCGACTGGCGCTCAGCCCGTCTGCGGCGTTGTTTCTACTCGTGGCCGGGCTGGCGGTAGCGGCGTTCGAGTTCTATGCGGCCGGGGTGGGAGTGGCGGCAGCAGTCGCAGTCGTGTGTCTCTTCTTGAGCGGCTACGGGTTTTCGGTGCTTCCCGCCCGTTGGTGGGCGGTCGCCCTCGTTGTCGCCGGAACCCTCTCGCTCTTCATCGATTTCCAGCGACTTCGGCCGTCGTGGAGAAGCGTGGTCGGCACGGTGGCTTTCGTCAGCGGCGGGCTATTACTCATCGAAGAGAAGCCGGGCCTCGAGATGCCCTGGTGGGGAATCGCGCTGTCGCTGCTTGCGTTGATTGCCTGGGTGGTGTTTGCGATGACGACGGTGGTACGAGCGCGCTTTTCGACGCCGACCATCGGGCGAGAACACCTGGTCGGGCGCAATGCGATCGCTGTCACCGAATTCGATCCGAATGGTGAGGTTCAGATCGATGGAGCCCGTTGGCGCGCCACCAGCGCCCGGGCTGCCAGTCTTCGTCCGGGCGACGAGGTGCTCATCACGCGTGTCGTCGGCGTGGTGCTGGAGGTGGATCCCGCTGATGAATCCGTCGACTGAGCCGGTTTACACATCGAGCCCGAACACCTCCTCGGTTGGTTCGCCGATGGCTCGTTTCCCGGCAGTTCCTTCGATCATCGCCGAATACGTCACCACCCAGCTGAGAAGGTAAATCCAGGCGAGCAGCGCGAACACCACCCCCAGGGACCCGTACAGGCTCGAGAACCCGTCCAACATCCGGGGCAGGATCGCGGCGCCGATGAACGCCAGGATCTCGAATCCGAGCGCCCCGAACGCCGCTCCCACCAGGGTGGCTTGCCAATGGATGGGCCGATTGGGTAACACTCTGGATGTCCAGACGAACAGCCCGAACGCCGTGAGGGTGCCGAGTATCGATGCCAGCCAGGGAGTTCTGATGAAGAAGCCGGTGAGAAATACCGAGCCGATGAAGAGGATCCCGGCCCCGATCAACCATCCGAGGCCGATGATCCGTCCCAGAAACCCACGACTGGGGACGCCCCACGCGGCGTTGTAGAGATAGGCGACCGCTCCGGCCATGCTCATGCCGGTCCAGAGCATCCCCACGAAACCGATGATGGAGGCCGCCAGTGCGCTGGCCTGGCTCTGCTGGAGCAGACCGGTGACGAGGCCCGTGGTGTCGGGTCCGAGCCCGAGCGTTTCGATGATCGCATCCACCACCCCCGGATCATCGGCGAAGAGCCATCCGGTCACGGCGGTGGCGACCAGCAATATCGGAAACAGTGCGAGGAACGCGAGGAACGCAAGCCCGGCGGCCAGGTAGCGGCCTCCCCGGCGAGTGAAGCGCCGCTGGACGTCGCGCAGAAACCGCATCCGGGCGATGATATGGCCCGTCTGCCGTTTGAACCGTATTTGTGCGAAAAATGGCGCAATTTCATCTTGAGTCGCCATGGGGCCGGTGGTAGGTTGGCGGCGCTGACACAAGAGGGAGAGACCGGGGTGCTGCAAGCGTCCGATCGTCAATGGCAAGAGGATGCGTTGTGCACCGGAGGCCAGGCGAGCCTGTTCTTTCCACCTTCTTCTGCCGAGCGCAAGGACGAGCGTGAGCGTCGCGAAACTCGGGCCAAAGCGATCTGTGCGGTCTGTCCGGTGATCGAGGAGTGTCGCGATTACGCCCTCACGATTCGCGAGCCATATGGCATCTGGGGTGGCTATACCGAGAGCGAACGGCGTAGGGCGGCAGCGGCGCTACGCCGGGCTCAGCACTAGCGCCCCCCGGCCTCTACGCTGGACTCATGACCCATCGTCTTCCGTCGGTTGACGCTCTGTCTCGCCAACTCGATGCGTCCCTTCCCCACCTGCTCCGGGTCGAAGTGGCCCGCGCTGCCATCGACCAAGCCCGCCAGGACGGATCCGACCCCGAGGCGAACGCGGCCGAAACCGCCCGCTCGTGGACCCTTCGTCGTCCCCATCGGGTCATCAACGCCACCGGTGTGTTGCTGCATACCAATTTGGGGCGGGCACCTCTCCACCCCGAGGCCGCCGATGCCGTCGCTCACGTGGGAGCCGGGTACAGCAACGCCGAGATGAAACTGGCTGACGGGACCCGCGGCGACCGGGCCGGCTATGTCCACGAGCTGTTGGCTCGGCTGACAGGTGCCGAGGCGGCGATGGTCGTCAACAACAATGCCGCCGGGCTCTACTTGACGCTGTCGGCGCTATATCAGGGCCGAGAAGTTCCCGTTTCACGAGGAGAGCTGATCGAGATCGGCGGCTCGTACCGGCTGCCCGAGCTGATGGCGGCGACCGGGACCGTGATGGTCGAGGTTGGAACCACCAACAAAACCCATCTGCGGGACTACGACGCAGCCATCGACGCCGATACCGCGGCGGTGCTGAAAGTACACCCATCGAACTATCGGACCACTGGGTTCGTGGCCGAGGTCGGGTACGAAGAATTGGCTCAGCTCGCTCACCGGCGGGGCGTTCAGCTGATCGCCGATGTCGGCAGCGGCCTGCTCGACGAAGCTGCGCCCTGGATCCCGGGAGGGCCGCCGGGCTGGCTGAAACACGAGCCGGGCGTCCGCCAGGTCGTGGCGGCCGGCGCCGATCTCGTGTTGTTCTCCGGTGACAAGTTGCTCGGTGGACCTCAGGCCGGGGTCATCGTGGGCTCGACCCGGCTCATTTCTCGGCTTCGCAGCCATCCGGCCGCCCGGGCCATGCGGTGTTCGAGCGGCGTGCTGGCCGGCTTGGCGGCCACCCTCGATCTCTATGCCGACGGCCGGGGCGAGGAAATCCCCATTTGGGACATGGCAACCCAACCCGAAGAGGAGCTGGCAGCTCGGTCCGCCCGGGTCGCAGGCAGCTCGGGCGAAGTTGTGACCGCATCGTCGCTCGCCGGCGGCGGGACGCTGCCGGGGTTGGAGATCGTCGGGCCGGTCATCCGCATCCCGGGCCCGGCGACGGATCGACGCTGGCGGGCACTGCTCGACCAGGATCCGCCCATCGTCTCTCGACGGTCCGAGGGAGACCTGTTCGTCGATCTGCGGTCCGTGGACCGGCGCGATGATGAGGTCATCGCCAAGGCGCTGGCCGCCTTCTCCAGCTGACGCCCGATGCCAGTCATCGGCACCGCCGGACACGTCGATCACGGCAAGTCGACCCTCGTCCAGGCCCTCACCGGTCGCGACCCGGACCGGTGGGAAGAAGAAAAGCGCCGGGGACTGACGATCGATCTCGGCTTTGCCTGGACGACGCTGCCCGGCGGCGTTGAGGTCGGGTTCGTCGACGTTCCCGGTCACGAGAAGTTTCTGAAGAACATGCTCGCCGGAATCGAGTCGATCGACGTCGGCCTCCTCGTGGTGGCGGCCGACGAGGGCTGGATGCCGCAGACGGAAGAGCACTTGGCGGTACTCGATGCGGTCGGGATCCAGCACATTGTGGTTGTCGTGTCCCGGATCGATCTGGTCGACGAAGAGACCGCCGAACTCGCACGACTGGAGATCGAGGATCAGGCAGCGGGCACCGTAGCCGAAGGTGCTCCGGTCGTCATGGCGTCGGCCGTGTCCGGGGAGGGTCTCGACGAGCTGCGCGCTGAGCTCGCCAGCGCGGTCGAGGCTGCGGGCGTGATCGATATCGGCCGCCCGCGGCTGTGGATAGACCGGGTGTTTCCGGTGAGCGGCGCCGGAACGGTGGTCACCGGGACGTTGACCGGAGGATCGATCTCGGTCGACGACCGTTTGTGGCTCTGGCCCCTGGACCGAGAGGTGCGGGTGAGGGGGTTGCACAGCCACGACACGCCGCGCTCGGTCGTGGTTCCCGGCACCCGGACGGCAGTCAACCTGGCGGGCATCGACCACCGGGAAGTGAGCCGCGGTGCAATGCTGGGTGTTCGGTCCGACTGGTCTCCCGGCCGCCGGTGGCTGGTCGAGCTGCAGACGGTTCGCACCCTCGAGGAACCCCTCACGGCGCGAGGTGCGTTCTCTGTTCACCTGGGGGCCGGGGCCTGGCCGGTCCGCTTGCGTCCCCTGGAGGGGGCGATCGGTGAGCGCGGCCTCGCCCTCATCTCGCTCAGCGAAGGTGTGGCCGCTTCGTCCGGGGATCGTTTCGTCGTCTTCGACGCCGGCCGCCGCATGGTGGTGGCGGGGGGAACGGTGCTCGATCCGGCTCCCGCCCGACGCCCCGACACCTCGATTGCTGATCGTCCGCTGGGCACGCCGGATGAGCGGGCTGAGGCGTTGCTCGATACACGCGGAGCCGATCGACTCGAGACGATCCGGGCCCATTCGGGGGGAGGAGAGGTGGTCGGGGCCATCGGGGCCGGGGCGATGGTGATGTCTCCCGATTGGTCGGCCAAGCTCGAGACGGAGGCGGTGACGATGGCAAGGGCATATCAGGCTCAGAACCCGCTCCGGTCGGGCATACCCAAGGCGCAACTGGCCAGCCAGCTCGGGGTCGATGCGCCGGTGCTCGAGGCGCTCGTGGGGTGGAGTGAGCGGCTTGTGGAAGACCAGGCTGCGGTCGCCACCTCCGATTTCAGCGGCTCGTTGGGCGCAGCCGACGAGGAGGCGTGGGGGCAGGCACGGCGCCGGCTGCAGGCCGATCATTTTGCTCCAACCCCCGTCCGGGATCTGGGCCTCGGATCCGAACTGGTACATGCCCTGGTTCGGCGCGGCGACCTGGTGGAGTTGGCTGACGGCTTGATGTATCTACCCGCGACTCTGGACGCCCTGGTCATCCGCGTCCAGTCGTTGAGGGCGCCGTTCACCGTTTCCGAGTTCCGCGACGAGTTGGGAGTGACCCGGCGCCATGCGGTCCCCATGCTCGAGTGGCTCGACCAGCAGCGGGTCACCCGGCGGCAGGGCGACAGGCGCGTTGTCATACAATCGGGGCCATGAAGCTCGATATCGTCCTGGCGAACAACCCCTCTGCCTACACGGCTGCCGGTACCAACACCTACGTTCTCGACTTCGCGGGAGAGGTGGCCGTGATCGACCCTGGCCCCACCATGCCGGATCACATGGACAAGGTGGTGTCCGAGGTGGGCGGTCGCCGGGCCAAGGCGGTGGTCGTCACCCACCATCACCCGGATCACGCTCCTGCCGCCGAACCGGTGGGGGAGCGCCTCGACGCCCCGGTGTTCGCCATGGATCCCCAGCCTGCTTATGCCCGTAAGACCGTGGTCGCCGATGGGCGCGACATCCAGGTCGGAAGCGAGCTCCTGCGAGTAGTCCACACACCGGGGCACACCCCCGATTCGATCTCGATTGTCTGGGGGGACACCGCCTTCATCGGGGATGTGCTGATGGGCGAGTCGACGGTCATCATCGAAGACCTGACCGCCTACCTCGACTCGCTGGAGGCCTTGGTCGCACTCGATCTGGATGTCATGTATCCGGGACACGGGCCCCCGATCACGGAGCCCTCAACCCGACTACGCGAAGTGATCGCCCACCGCCTGAGCCGCAACGATCAGATCGTGGAGGCCATCGAGGCCGGAGCCGCAACCGTCGGTGCCATCCGTTCGCATGTCTAT
>JBFIPU010000018.1:0-32575 GCA_041609995.1 Acidimicrobiia bacterium | reverse complement strand
GTTGCGAGCGCAGTTCCGGCGCTCAGGAATCCATCTGGTGCATGCATCGTTCTCCGATGGCCCGATCCCGGGACGCTATCGTATTTGCGAATGGTTCGCAATTGTATCGCATGACCAGTGAGCCCGACATCGGCGACATCCTGCGGGCCGAGGGCTACCGCCTGACCCCGCCGCGGCGGCATGTCTGGGAGGTGCTGGCGGCCGGGCACGGACACCTGACCGTGGAAGAGATCGCCCGTCGGGTCGCCACCCGGGAACCGAGCATCAACCTGGCTTCCGTCTACCGGTCCCTGGCCCTGTTCGAGAGCCTCGATCTCGCCCGCGAGTCGGTCCTCGGAGGCTCCGGCGGGGGCCGGTGGGAACTCGCCCACCCCGACGACCAATTTCACCTGGTGTGCTCATCGTGCGGCGACGTTCAGCACCACGGCGGGGCGATGGTCGACGACATCCGCCGTCACCTGGGGGACGACCATCAATTCGAGGTGGACGCCATCGACCTGCGGGTGACCGGTCGATGCTCGCGTTGTGGGCCGACGTGACGGGCCTGGAGGGCGGCCGGGCGTGGCCACCCGGTTGACACCCCGTACCGGCGTGGTATCATTTGAGCATATGCTCAAACCACTCGCTCAAACGTCTCGAGAGGAACAGTCCCCGCCGCGATGCCCGTGTGATTCGGCTGTTGTGGCGGGGGTCTCGTGCCGAAGACATGTCCAGGGCCAACGTGCTGAACGTCGCCCCGAAAGTAGGTATTGATGTCTGCGGAGCATTACTCTTCCCCGGTCCTTGCAGGAGAACCAGAGAACTACACCGTGGAACGCCAGACGGCTCGACAAGCAACCAGAACGCCCGAGGGGACCACAACGGTTCTCGCCCGCTCGGAAACGCCTCCCATTCTCACCGAGGTGGTGCACTTCGACTCCTCGGAGGCCATGGAGTTCTTCGATTTCACCGAGGTCGTACGCGAGTCGGTCGGCCGGTCGGGCGTGAAGCATGGGCAGGTCACGCTCCATACACCGCACACAACGACCACCCTGGTGCTGAACGAATCCGAGACGGGGTTCATCAACGACTTCCGACGTCTCATGGACCAGACCATCCCGGCAGACGTCTATTACGAGCATGACGACCACTCGGTGCGAACCGAGAATCTGCAGGAGGACGAGTTCATCAACGGGCACTCGCACTGCCGCCAGATGATCGTGGGTTCGTCTTCGGTGACAGTCCCGATTGTTGGTGGCGAGATCGTCATCGGACAGTGGCAACGGGTGTTGCTGGTGGAGCTCGATCAGGCCCGGCCCCGGCGCCTGATGATCCACTCACAGGGCGTCTGACCCGCCTTTCCCCTTCGACCGCGAACTTTCTTGAAGGCTTCCGGCCCACACGGACTGCCGGTTTTCTCCTGAGCGCGCATGCTCTGCTTGCCGACAGCGCGAAACTCTGACTAAGTTGGGTCAGCACGCCAATCGCTGGCGTGTCAAATGGAAGCGATTCCTGTGCTACGGAGGCAATTTCTGGCATGATAAAAAGACTGAGCTTCCTCCTCGTAGTCCTCGCTCTGGTAGCGGCGGCTTGTGGTGGAACTGAAGAAACAACGGAGACGACTGCGGCTGACGACACCACTGTCACGACGCAGGCTGATGATGGCGGCACCGACGGAACCGACGGTGGTACCGACGGAGGCACGGACGTAGGTCAGGATGCAGGTAAGAGCACCCTCGACGTCGTCAAAGAGCGCGGCAAACTCATTTGTGGTGTGAGCGGCAGCGCCGTGGCGTTCTCGGAGACCCAGCCCGATGGTTCTGCCACCGGCTTCGATGCCGACTACTGCAAGGCGGTTGCCGCTGCGGTTCTCGGTGATTCGACTGCTGTGGAGTTCCGTTCGACAACTGCTGCCGAGCGTTTCGACGTTCTGAAGAGCGGTGAAATCGACGTGTTGTTCCGCAACACGACCTGGACCCAGAGCCGTGACAGTGACGTAGGCCTGGACTTCGGTCCGACCACCTACTTCGACGGTCAGCAGCTGATGGGGTCGGGTGACAGGTTCAACGTGGACAGCGGCCAGGCCGATGTCGACGGTGCCATTCTCTGCACCAACGCCGGTACCACCACGGAGAAGAACATCGTGGAATGGGCCAGGGTCGGCGGTGCCGAGATCGTCGTCGAGGCAGTCGAGACGTTCCCGGAGGCCATGGAGAAGTTCAAGGAAGGCACCTGTGACCTGGTGACCACCGACGGTTCCGGCCTCGTTGGGAACAAGGCCACCGAGACGGCTGCCGGCACCCCCGGCGCGGCGGAATGGGTGATCTTCCCGTCCGCTCCGATCTCCAAGGAGCCACTCGGACCGGCCTACCGTCAGAACGACTCGGCCTGGGCCGACGTCATCAACTGGACGATCTACGCAACGATCATTGCCGACGAGAAGGGCGTGACGAGCGCCAACATCGACGACAATCGTGATATCGATCCCGAGGCGGGCCGTCTGTTCGGCCTCGAGGGAGAGGTCCAGTCGGCGATGAACTTGCCGGCCGATGCGTTCTATCAGGTCGTCAAGCAGGTTGGTAACTACGACGAGATCTACAGCCGCAACCTGAACCCGGTTGGGCTCACCCGTGAGGGTTCGCTGAATGCGTCCTTCGTGGATGGCGGTCAGATCTACGCCCCACCTGCCCGTTAACAACTGACGAGAGGCGGGGAGGGTGCACGCACCCTCCCCGCCCCTCACACACAACACGAAAGACACTCCACGATTGGCTAACACGTGGCAATAGAACAGCACCAGCGACCCCCGAACTGGCGCAATGCAACCGTCCTCAAATGGGCGGCTCAAATCGCAGTGCTGGTCGGTCTGGTGTTTCTTTTTGTCACGCTCGGCGCCCAGTCCCTGGACAACTTTGCCGACCGTGGTCTGACCTACTCCTACAAGTTCCTGTCCGATCCCACCGGCGTCTCGTTCCGGGAAGGGATCCCGCTCGAGCCCGACACCGGGGCCCGCGCTCTCTACCTCGGGTTGGTCAACACCCTCCGCATCACGATCAGTGGCATCGTGGTGGCAACCATCTTGGGCACGATCATCGGCGTCGCCCGCTTGTCGCACAACTGGATCATCAACAAGATCGCCACGGTCTACATCGAGATCATCCGCAACATTCCGCTGCTCGTCCAGATCATCTTCTGGGGAGCCATCATCCAGCAGCTGAAAGCGCTCACGGATGAACACATCGGCACGTATGCGTTCTGGTTCACGTCGGCCAAAGGCATCACTGTGCCCTGGTTGTTCCCCGACCAGGGGTTCTACCAGTGGCTGGTGTTCGTCATCATCGGTTTCATCGCCGCCCGATTCGTCTACCGCTGGCGCATGCACATCAAGGAGGACGAGGGGAGGGAGACCTATGCCATCAGCTGGGCAGTCGGCACGATCTTGGTGGCCGGCCTGATCGGCTGGTTCGCCCACCCGCTCTTTGCATTCCTGGGCGGCATCTTGAACGCCATCGGCGATGGAATCGCTGCCATTCCCGCCATCGTGATCCGCCTCATGCTGCTGGTCCTGGTGGTGGCGGGAGTCGGCTGGTGGATCATGCGCTTCTTCCGCGGACTGCGAGCCGGCGACGCTCCCCAGATGAACAACCGGGCGGTCTTTGGGTTGTTCGCCGCTGCGCTACTGATTGCACTTGCCGTCGTCGGTGGCTTTCTGGCATTGGCCGGCGGGCTGGAGGGAGGCCCCTTCTGGCTCTCCCTCGGCGCGGTGATTGCGGTCCTCGTCGTCGGTCTCAAATACCTGATCGATTGGGTGGCGCCCCGCACGCTCGTCTCCGGTCTGGTGGACGATGACTACTTCCGGGTGATCTTCGCAGTCGGGGCCGGCGTGACGCTCATCGGCATCCTGGTAGGGATCGAGGCGATCGGTGAGACGATCATCAATGCCGCCTCGGCGTTCTTCCACTTCCTCGCCCCCAAGTTCGACTCGACCAACGTCGCCGCTCCCTTCCGCTACGCCCCGCCCACCGTCGACGTACGTGGCGCCGGCTTCGTGCAGCTGTCGCAAGAAAGCCTCGTCATCACCCCTGGCTTCTTCGCTTTGTGGGTCGGCGTCACGTTGTATACCGCCTCCTTCATCGCCGAAATCGTGCGAGGTGGTGTGCTGGCCGTCTCACGGGGGCAAACCGAGGCCGGCAACGCCCTCGGCCTCAGCCGCTTCCAGCTCTACCGGTTCATCGTTTTGCCCCAGGCCTTCCGGATCGTGCTGCCGCCGATCGGCAACCAGTACCTCAACCTGTTCAAGAACACCTCACTCGGCATCGCGGTCGCCTTCAGCGACATCGTGATGGTTGGCCAGACCATCTACAACCAGACCGGCCAGACCGTGCCGGTGGTGAGCCTTTGGATGGCCTTCTACCTGACGGGGAGCCTCATCTTGAGCTCGATCGTCAACTTCGCCAATCGACGACTCAAACTGGTGGAGCGCTGATGGCTGACGGCAAGATCATTCTGCCCGACCTTCCGGCGGCGGAGATCGCCCCGGAGCCGCCCCCCAAAGGGGCGGTCGTATGGATGAAGGACAACCTGTTCTCGACGCCATTCAGCGTCGTGCTCACCATCGTGGGCGTCCTGTTGGCGGCCGCTTCCATCCGAGGCTTCTTCGGATTCCTCGTCAACCCGGAACGAATCTGGCAGGCCGTGACCACCAACTTGCGCCTCCTGATGGTTCAGGCGTACCCCGATCAGCACATGTGGCGGGTTTGGACGGCGGTCGGGGCGGTAGTGGTGCTGACCACCCTCTCGCTGGCCGTGTGGCGCGTGGGTGGCCGCACGTCGGCCAACAAGCTGACCACCTCTGCCATGGGAGTGGGAGGCTTCTTGCTCGCCGCCGGCCTGCTGGCCGACTTCCCGGCCTCCATGCGCCTGACCTGGGCTGCGGTGGGGGCCGGCGTCGTGGGCGTGGCGTACCTGGTTCGCAGGATGATGGGAGATCGCGCCAAGGTGGACAACATCCCCTCGCTGGCCGTAGCAGCCGGGTTGGCGATCGGAGCCGTTGCCTCGCTGTGGGTGCTGCAGGTCCCGGTGCCGGACCCCGAAACCGGGATCCGGGCTGCAACGGTGGAACCACTGGCGAACACGACCCGGCTCCCGTGGTTGTGGATCCTCATCGCCGGCTTTGTCGGCTATGGGCTCGGCACCCGTGTTCGTGGTCTCCGGTTGATGCGGCCCTTGCTGGTCGGTGCCTGGGCCCTCAGCTACCCGGTGATCTTTCTCCATCTCCTCCGCGGGGTCAATTTCCGGAGCGTGGGCGAGTACGCGTTGTACGGCGTGGCGTTTGCCGTGGTCGGGGGCGTCATCATCTACGCGCTTGTCAATCTCAACCTCGGCGAGACCGGGCGCCTCATCTCGGGGGCACTGCTGGTGGCGGCGTTGGCGGCGTGGGCGTTCCCTACCCTGATTGTCGTGCGGCTGCTGCTTCTCGTGCTCGCCGCCTTCGCGCTGGCCGCCCCAACGTTCGGGGGGAGTGGGGGCAACAAGTGGCGGTACGTGTTGATCTACCTGGGCGCCGTCCTCGTCATCGTGTACTTGATGCTGCTGGCGGTCGGAACCTCTGTCGTCCAGACCCAGAGTGCCGTCCCCTTCGGCGGTTTCATGGTCACCTGGTTGTTGGCGATCGGTGCCGTGGCGCTGTCGTTCCCAATCGGTGTCACGCTGGCCTTGGCGAGGACTTCAACGCTTCCCATCTTCCGCGTGCTGGCCACGATCTACATCGAGGTCGTGCGGGGGGTGCCGCTGATCACCTGGCTGCTGATGTCGGTGGTCGTGTTCCCGTTCCTGTTCCCCGAGGGGGTCGAGTTCGAGGACGTGGTCAAGGTTCTCTTGTTCTTCACGTTCTTTTCCGCGGCCTATCTGGCGGAGAACGTGCGAGGTGGCCTGCAGGCGGTCTCAAAGGGTCAAAACGAGGCCTCCAACGCATTGGGGATGTCGACCGTTCAGCGGACCGCATTCATCACCCTGCCCCAGGCGCTGCGGGCGGTGATTCCGGCGCTCGTCGGCCAGGTCATCGCCACCTTCAAGGACACGTCCCTGGTTGCCATCGTCGGCCTGTTCGACATCCTCTTGATCGCCAAGAACGTCGTTCCGAACCAGAGCCAGCCGTTCAACTTCCTCGGCTCGATCAAAGAAAACCTCGTGTTCGTGGCTCTCGTCTACTGGATCTTCACATATGTGTTCTCCCGCTTGAGCCAGCGCATTGAAAAGAATCTCGGAGTCGGCGAAAGGTAAGCCATGGCCATTGGTGAAAAGGACATCATCGTCTGTGACGGCGTGAAGAAGTGGTTTGGCGACTTCCAGGCTCTGACCGGCGTGACCACCACGGTCAAAGAGCGGGAGGTCGTAGTCGTCATCGGGCCCTCAGGTTCTGGCAAGTCGACCTTTATCCGTTGTATCAATCGACTCGAGCAGCACCAGGAGGGGGTTATCGAGGTCGACGGTGTCTTGATGACCAACGATCTGCGAAACATCGAACAAATCCGTTCCGAGGTCGGCATGGTCTTCCAGCAGTTCAACCTGTTCCCTCATCTGACGATCATGGACAACATCACGCTGGCGCCGATCTGGGTCCGCAAGCGGCCGAAGGACGAAGCCGAAGACCTGGCCATGAAGCTGCTGGAGCGCGTCGGAATCCCGGAGCAGGCGCATAAGTATCCGGGCCAGCTTTCGGGTGGTCAGCAGCAGCGCGTCGCCATCGCCCGGGCATTGGCGATGGAGCCCAAGATCATGCTCTTTGACGAGCCGACGTCTGCGCTAGATCCGGAGATGATCAAAGAGGTGCTCGACGTGATGAAGGAGCTGGCGGAGTCGGGCATGACCATGGTGGTCGTGACCCACGAGATGGGTTTTGCCCGCGAGGTCGCCGACCGGGTGCTGTTCTTCGACTACGGGACGATCGTGGAGGAGGGTACCCCCGAGCACTTCTTCACCAATCCCCAGCACGACCGCACCAAGCTCTTCCTGAGCCAGATCCTGTAGCCGTCCGGCGTGCGAAGGTGCGGGCCCGACGCCTCGCTTCCGTGAACTAGCCGGTTGCCGTCGTTAGCATCGACTCCGTGATCGCCTCGATACCATCCCCCTCGTTCAACGGGCTCGACATCGGCCCGTTCCGCTTCAACATCTACGGCATCTGCATCGCATTGGGCGTGATCGCCGCCATCGTGATGTTGCGTTCGAGATTCGAGAAGCGGGGGGGCGACGGCTCGAGAATCGAAAAGATCGCCATCGCCGGCGTGATTGCCGGGGTGCTGGGCGCCCGGGTGGGCTACGTCCTCACCCACCTCGACCAAATGGATCCCTGGTACCGGGCATTCATGATCTGGGAAGGGGGCCTGGCGTTTTTCGGTGGGCTCACCGCCGGGGCCGCCATGATCATCTATCTGCTCCGGAGAGGCCAGATGTCGGTTCCGGACGGGGCGGATGCGATTGCCCCGGCCCTGCCACTGGCCCAGGCGATCGGGCGGTGGGGCAACTACTTCAACCAGGAACTGTATGGAAAGCCGACCGACCTCCCCTGGGGACTGGAAATCGCACCCGAACATCGGGTCGCCGGTTTCACCGAGTTCGAGACGTTCCATCCCACTTTTCTGTACGAGTCGGTGTTGAACCTCATGTTGGTGGCGTTCATTCTGTGGGTGGACAAGCGCTTCGACCATCGGAGGGGCAGCCTGTTTTTCATCTACCTCGCCGGCTATGGAGTGATTCGATTCGGAATGGAGTTGCTGCGCATCGACACCAGTTTCCGGCTGGCCGGCCTCAGCCGCAACGGGTGGATCGCCATCGTGATTGCCATCGGAGGGACCGCCGCCTGGTTCTATGCCAACCGGAGCGGGAGATCATCACCAACGTCGGAGGAGGCCTCGGCCGAATCACGCACCTGAAATGCGAGGCCGCCAACGCCCCGATATCGGAGCCCGGTGCGCCCGCTCGAGCTCTCATGGCCTGCTCGTTCACCACGCGGCGCGATGTGCATAGAAAAGGCCCCGCCGGAGCGGGGCCTTTTCTCTGAGGAGGGTTCAGTTACGGGCGTGGAGCCGCGTACTTCTCCCACCAACGTTTGGCTGTGTCGATTCCGCCGACACCAAATGCGATGGCGACCACCAGCCCGGCAGCACCGCTCACGACCGTGAACAGGGTGTTGGTGATGACACCGATTCCCAGGTAGTCGAGGGCGGTCAACAGACCGAACACGATGATGCCGATGCGGATGGCGTTGTCGACCCAGCCGAATCCTTTACGCTCAGCCCAGGGCTGAACGAGGCTGGCCACGAAGTCGGCCACGAGGGCAGCAACGGCCAGGATCACCAGGCCGACGAGCAATCGCGGCAGCCAGGCAATGAGCTCCTGCAGCAGGTTGGTGAGGGCGTCGATGCCGAGCGTCTGGCTCGTGATCAGCAAGACGATCAAGGCCAGGAAGCCATACACGATCCTCGCTGCCACATCCGCCACCGAGTAGCCGGAGTCGCGGACGGCGCCTCCGATGCCAACCCGGTCGAGAAAGCTCGACACGGCTGGGACCTCGAACAACCGTTTCACGATCCGTCGGATGATGCGGGCAATGAACAACCCGACCAGTAGTACGAGTATTGCAGCAACGATCCGCGGCAACCATTCTCCGATTGCTGCGCCCACGTCAGAAAGTGAGCTGCTTAGGGAGTCAACGAAGTCGTCGACCATGTGGATACCTCCTCAGTTAGTCCACCGATAGGACACGTTAGAACGCGAAAAGTTCCCTGTAAACAAGAATGATTTTTTTCGCGACGTTTTTTACCGCGGTCAATTCTAAACAGAGAGTGGCGAAGATTTCAGGCAGGCCCGGTGGCGAGGATGCCCCCTGCCCAACCTGACGCTTGCTCCCCATGGGGGACCGGTGCGGAGAACGTCTCGTCGCGCTTGCGGCTGCTATCAACTGGAAACGGTCAACCCGTCATCGCCGGCCTCGACTTTCACGACCGAGCCCTCTAGGACCGAGCCGTCGAGCATCGCCAGGGCCAGCGGATCGACCAGCGCCGTCTGAATCAAGCGCTTGAGCGGTCGTGCACCGAAGTTGGGGTCGTAGCCCTCCCGGGCCAGCCATTCTTTGGCTCCGTCGGTGATGTCGAGCTCGATCTTGCGGTCGTCGAGCCGGTGTCGGAGCTGTTCGAGCTGAATGTCGACGATGTGCTCGAGGTCCTCGGCAGTGAGGCGGCGGAAGACGAGAGCCTCGTCGATGCGGTTGATGAACTCCGGGCGGAAGTTGTTCTTCACTGCGGCCATGACCCGGCTCTTGACGATCTCGTCGTCGAGGTCGGCGGTGATGTGCTCGGAACCGAGGTTCGACGTCATGATCAGCACGGTGTTGGTGAAGTCCACGGTGCGTCCCTGGCCATCGGTCAGGCGGCCATCGTCCAGCAGCTGCAGCAGCACATTGAACACATCCGGGTGGGCTTTTTCTATTTCGTCCAACAGGATCACTCCATAAGGGCGCCGGCGCACCGCCTCGGTGAGCTGGCCCCCTTCGTCATACCCGACGTATCCGGGAGGTGCGCCGATTAGGCGGCTCACCGAGTGCTTCTCCATGTACTCGGACATGTCGATGCGGACCATGGCCCGCTCGTCGTCGAACAAGAATTCGGCAAGAGCGCGGGCGAGCTCGGTCTTTCCCACGCCGGTCGGGCCCAGGAACAGGAACGAGCCGATCGGGCGATTGGGGTCGGCCAGTCCGGAACGGGACCGCCGAATGGCGTTGGACACGGCTTTCACGGCGTCTTCCTGGCCCACGACCCGTTCGTGCAGGTGTTCTTCCAGGCGTACGAGTTTTTCGACCTCGCCTTCCATGAGCCTGGACACCGGGATGCCGGTCCAGCGGGCGACGACGCTGGCGATGTCGGTTTCGTCCACCTCTTCGTTCAGCAGTGAGCCGGTCTGCTGGATCTCGACCAGCCTGTGCTGTTCTTCTTCGAGTTGCTTGGTGAGCGATGGCAGCCGGCCGTACCTGAGTTCGGCGGCCCGCTCCAGGTCACCGTGACGCTCCACCCGCTCTGCCTCGGCCCGCGCTTCCTCGATCTCCTGTTTGGTGGCCTGGATGGCGGAGATGGCATCCTTCTCGACCGTCCACTGGGCAGTGAGGCGGTCGATCTCCTCCTGGACATTGGCGAGGTCTGCCTCGAGATTCGCCAGACGATCCTTGGAGGCGGCGTCGCTCTCTTTCTGCAGGGCGGCTCGTTCCACCTCGAGCTGGCGGAGGCGGCGGCTGAGCACGTCGATTTCCTCCGGCATGGAGTCCATGACGATGCGGAGGCGGCTGCCCGCCTCATCGATCAAGTCGATCGCCTTGTCGGGCAGTTGGCGCGCCGGCAGGTAGCGGTCGGACAGCATGGCGGCGGCGATGATGGCCCCATCGGTGATGCGAACCCCGTGGTGGACCTCGTAGCGCTCCTTCAATCCGCGCAGGATGCTGATGGTGTCCTCGACGCTGGGGGCATCGACGAGTACCGGTAGGAATCGGCGCTCGAGAGCGGGGTCCTTTTCGATGTATTTGCGGTGCTCGTCGAGCGTGGTGGCGCCGATCATGTGCAGCTCACCACGGGCGAGCATCGGCTTCAGCATGTTGCCGGCGTCCATCGAGCCCTCGCCGGCCCCGGTGCCGACGACTGTGTGGAGCTCGTCGATGAAGGTGATGATGTTGCCCTCGGCGGCCTTGATCTCGTCGAGGACCGCCTTGAGGCGCTCTTCGAACTCGCCCCGGTATTTGGCGCCGGCGATCATGGCGGGCAGGTCGAGGGCGATCAGGCGCTTGGTGCGCAGGCTTTCCGGGACGTCCCCATCTGTCATGCGCTGGGCAATGCCTTCGACGATGGCGGTTTTGCCGACCCCCGGCTCTCCGATCAGGACGGGGTTGTTCTTGGTCTTGCGCGACAACACCTCGATCACCCGGCGGATTTCATCATCCCGCCCGATGACCGGATCGAGCTTGCCGTTGGAGGCTGCCGCCACCAGGTCGTGTCCGTACTTCTCCAGCGCGTTGAAGGTCCCCTCGGGATCCTGGCTGGTTACCGTCGTGGCACCGCGAACCTCTTTGACGACCCCGCGCACCCGGTCGCTTTCGACACCGGAGGCGCGGAGCGCATCGCCGGCGGCGCCCTTGTCGGCGGCCAGCGCGATGAGGATGTGCTCGGTCGAGACGTAGGCGTCGCCGAAGTCCTCTCGCTCCTCGTCGGCAGCGTTCAAGGTTCGTACCAGGTCGTTGGAGAAGCCGGCCTCGGCGTCACCGTAGACCTTGGGAAGCCGGGCCAATGCACTGTCGATCGAGGCCCGCAGCTGGGTGGGCTGCACCCCCAGCTTGTTGAGGACCGGGTAGATGAGGCCGTCGGTGTCACCGAGGAGAGCCAGCAAGAGATGGATGGTTCCCGCCTCGGCGTGGTGTTCGCCGGCTGCCAGTTCGCGGGCGGCCAGCACGGTCGCCTGGGACCGTCGAGTGAGTTTGTTGAGATCCATGGGTGGTGTTTACCTCATAGACGCCCGCTCAAACCTCGCTTCGGGGCGGTTCAGGGAGCGGCCGATGTGTTCTAGTAGTCGTATTAGATAATCTGAGTATAGTGCACTCAAGTAGTGAGTGTGCAATTGTGCGCGGGGCACGCATCCGCCGCCGGTATGAGACTCACACGGGTCGACCAATGGGCGTGGTGCCGCTACTGTGCGGCGTTCATGACCGACGTGCTCACCGATCTTCGCACCGCCCTCGCGGCCGCCCCGCTCGGGTTTCCCGCCCCCGGTCACGCCGATGCGCTCCTCGTCCGCGACCGCTTGGTGGATCAGATCGACGACTATCTCATTCCCCGGCTCGGTCAACTCGATGCCCCCCTGCTGGTCGTGGTGGCCGGGAGTACCGGTTCGGGCAAGTCCACGGTCGTCAACTCGATCGTCGGGCGCAACGTCAGCGAGGCCGGAGTCCTGCGTCCGACCACCCGGGCTCCGGTGTTGGTGTGTCATCCCGACGATGCGCCGTGGTTCTCTGGCGAGGCCGGGCTGCTGGCCGACATGCCGCGGTCGACGGGATCGGTGCCCCAGGCCGGGAGCCTGCACGTGGTGACGGAACCGTCGCTGGTCCCCGGGCTTGCGCTGCTCGATGCCCCGGACATCGACTCGGTCGAAACCGAGAACCACGAGCGGGCAGCCCAGCTGATGGGTGCTGCCGACCTCTGGTTGTTCACGACCACGGCTGCTCGCTATGCCGACGCGGTTCCATGGGACTACCTGGCGATGGGCAAGGAGCGGGGCACCCAGATCGCCATCGTGCTGAATCGGATCCCGGCCGGGGCGACCGAGGAGGTCAGGGCACATCTCCTCGCGATGCTGCGCGACCGCAGGCTCGGCGATGTGCGGCTGTTTGCCATCGAGGCATTCTCACAGCTCGAAGAGGGCCGGATTCCGGACATCTCCGAGCTGGCCGGCTTCATCCGATTGCTGGCCGACGACGCCGTGGCCCGGCGCGAGCTGGTGGCCGCCACCCTACGCGGGGCCCTGCAGAGCATTCCGGGCCGGGCGGATGCTGTGGCGGCTCGAATCGTCGCTCAGATCGAAGGAGCCGCACTGCTGGATCGGATCAGCGAGCGGCGGTACGCAGAGGCGGTAGCCCGTGTCGAGCAGGCGCTGGGGACCGGCACCGTGCTGCGCCGCGAAGTATTGGACCGCTGGCAGGAATTCGTCGGAACGGGGGAGATGATGCGCTCGGTACAAGCCGGCGTCGGTCGACTCCGCGACCGCATCCGGTCGGTGCTCACGGGGGAACCCCCGCCCGAACGCGAGGTGCAGGGAGCCCTCGAATCGGGGATCGAGTCGATTGTGATGGCGGCCGCCGACGACGCGGCCCTCGATGTAGCGGAACAGTGGAAGGCAACCGACGTGGCGGCGGGGCTCGACCTGTCCGGCCTGGACCGTGCCTCGCGCTCGTTGCGACAATCGACGGGGCCCGAGGTGCGGGCATGGCAAAGCCACGTTCTCGACCTCGTTCGGGCAGAGGCGGCCGACCGGCGCACCATTGCGCGCACCGTCTCGCTGGGCGTGAACGGCATCGGCGTGGCCTTGATGGTTGCGCTCTTCTCACAAACCGGCGGCCTCAGCGGCGGCGAGGTGGCGGTTGCCGGCGGCACGGCCACGGTCAGCCAGGCGGTGCTGGAAGCGGTGTTCGGAGAACAGGCGGTGCGCGGGCTGGCGGCCAAGGCGCGCGGCAATCTCCTGGAGCGAATCAAGGAGCTGTTCGAGGCCGACCGCCGGCGTTTTGTCGAGCTCCTGCAGGGCGCCGGTACGACCCAACAAGCTGACGACTTGCGAACCCTGGCGCGTCAGGCCGCGGCGATTCCCGTATGAACCTCGAACGGGTGGAGGCGCTGGCGGAGGCGGTGGAGTTGGCGGACGGCCGGCTCGATGCAGACTGGGTGGCCCGGGCGCGCCATGTCGTGGTACGCAGCCGCCGGCGTCTCACCCACGGCACGGAGGCCACTGTCGTGGCCTTGGCCGGCGCCACCGGCTCAGGCAAGTCGACGCTGTTCAACGCTCTGTCGGGTTCTCTCGTGTCGAAAGCAGGGGTGCGTCGCCCGACCACCGGGTCGGTCCACGCGTCGATCTGGGGTCCGGACGGCGAAAGCACCCAGTTGCTCGATTGGCTCGAGGCGAGCAAGCGGCATTACCTCCCGGGCCGCGACCCCGATCTCGACGGGCTGATATTGCTCGATCTGCCCGACTTCGATTCGACTACCAGGGAGAACCGACTGCTGGTTGATCGCCTGATAAAGCTGGTCGATGCGCTGGTGTGGGTGACGGATCCGCAGAAATACGCGGATGAGTTGTTTCACGCGAACTACATCGAATCGCTGTCTGGCTACGGCGACGTCATGGTTTTCCTGCTGAACCAGATCGATCTGCTGGAACCGGCGGCTCAGGAGCGTTGCATTTCCGACCTGACCCAGCTCCTGCAACGAGATGGGTTGAAAGAACCAGAGGTGCTCGGCGTGTCGGCCACCGTTGGGACAGGCCTGGGACAGGTTCGGGAAGTGCTGTCGGACGTTGTCCGTCGCCGGGAGGCGATGCTGGCCCGGATCGATGCCGACCTGCGGTCCGTCGCCTCCGAGGTGGAGGTCGACATCGAGACCGGCAAGAAGCTGGTGAGCAAGGCCACCCGCTCGCACCTGGTGGAAGCGCTCGCCTCGGCTGCCGGCGCCGACCACGTGGTCAAAGCCGTCGCCCAGGGATACCGGCTGGATGCCGCCGGCACCATGGGCTGGCCCGTTACCCGCTGGCTCCGCCGGTTTCGGGCCCACCCCCTTCGACGCTTTCGGCTTGGCACGCAAGGGCGGACCTCATTGCCGGGGCCCAGCGTCGTGGAGGAGGCGGAAGCGAGAATGGCCGTGCGGGCCACCGTCGATGAGGCGACCGGGCGGTGGGGTGAGCCCTGGGACGCGCTGGCCCGGCGGGCGGTCGCGGAACACAGCGCACCGATGCTCGACGCACTGGACCAGGCCGTCTCACGCTCCGTCGATGCCGGAAAACGGCCGGGCTGGTGGTCGGCCGTCGGCGCAGTGCAGTGGCTGGTTTTGGCGGCGATGATCGCCGGGCTCGTGTGGCTGGCCGTCCTCTTCGGCCTCGAGTACTTCCAGGTGCCAACCGAGATCGTGACACCTGAGTGGGAGGGCTGGCCGGTTCCGACACTCCTCGCCATCGGCGGGGCCGGGTTGGGCCTCGTGGTGGCCGCCATCGGCCGCATCCTCGCCTCGATCGGAGCCCGGCGACAGGCTCGCCGCACGATGAAAGAGCTCCACAAGCAGGTCGAAGGGGTGGCGGAGACCTATGTACTGGTCCCGATCGAGGAAGAGCTACAGGCCGGCGCCGAATTGGGTCGTTTGCTGGACATCGCCGGCGGGACCTGAGGCTCGGTCCCGGAGATGGTTCCCCTACTCCTGCTTTCCTTCGTTCGAGCAAGGGAACGCTCAGCGTTCCCACCTTCCCCCGCCTCCGCTGACTCTGTCAACTCCCCGCGATGGCCATTGCGGATCGTGGCCTTGGGTTGATAAACCCTCTACGCGTTCTTACACTGGCCCCGCACTGAGGGGGTCTACCAATTGGAGGAAATCCAATGCTCAAGCAGTTCAAGGAGTTCGCGTTCGGCGGCAACTTGATTGACATCGCTGTTGGCCTGATCATGGGCCTCGCCTTTGCAGCCCTCGTTGGCTCGCTGGTCGAGCACGTGATCATGCCGATCGTCGGCATCGCCGGCGGCGCTGACAGCGTGGCGGACATGTGGACGGTCGAGGCCGGCAACTCGGTGATTCGAATCGGAGCGTTCGTGTCAGCCCTGTTGACGTTCATCGCCACCGCACTCGGTGTGTTCTTTTTCATCGTCAAGCCGTATGAGCGTTACAAGGCGGCTCAGCCTGCCGAGGAAGAAGACGCCCCTCCAGAGGACACCATCCTTTTGCGGAAGATTGCCGACTCCCTGGCCCGATAGCCAGCTGGCAACCAGAACGCAGCCAAAGAGAGAGAGCGGCCAAAATCTGGGCCGCTCTTTCGCGTCCTGCTCACGGAGACGATTGTCTAGCCGGCCGGCGGATCGAACCGGTGCCGCGGCGTGAAGGCCTCGGGGCCGGGCCCGTCTTTCCTGAGCCTCATCAGCCGATCAACCGCCTCGTCGATCGTCGGTAAGGTGCCGGCGGGAACCCACCAGAGAACGAAGTGGGGCTCAGTGTGCTTCTCCATCCACTCCGATCGACGTCGCATCATCGCCAGGTGTGGATCCCGATACACATACCTCTGGAGCGCTTCCCAGTTTTCCCACACCGACAGGTTGAGGAGGATGTGCGGATCGTCGAAGGCCCGGACAGACATGGCGTTGCCCGCCTCGTCCTGGAACCGCCACACGAAACCCGGCGCCCGCTCGGCATCGGCGTTCACCGGGTCCAGGTTGGCCACGAAATCGGCGTTGGCGGGGTGGTCCACTGATTCGTGGATGAACCGGGCGACGTTGAATTGGGCGAGATGGTGCATTGGGAAGGATTCTGGCAGGCGCCGCGTTAGGTATGGTGGAGAACTGCCAAGGAGCCCTGTTCAATGCCCACTGCAACGTTCAACGGCGTCGTAGTCGCCCAGTCAGACGACACGGTTGTCGTCGAAGGCAATCATTACTTCCCGCAGGAATCGGTCGTGTGGGACTACTTCATCGAAAGCGCCGCCCGCCAGACCATTTGCCCATGGAAGGGGGTGGCCGCCTACTACGACCTGCAGATCGGTGGCGACAGTGCCCCGGCGGTGGCGTGGACCTACCACGATCCCAAGCCGGCGGCCGAACAGATCCGCGACCACGTGGCGTTCTACCCGAAGGTGCGGGTCAGCTCGTAGCCGGCCCGGATTCCTCAGCGACGTAAGCGGCGACCCGCCGCCGCGTGCGCCAGTAGACGTCCTCCATCAGCAAGTGGTCGAACTCGCCGTTGCGCCCGATGGGGAACAGCCGGGCGATGCCCGGATCGTGTGAGAAGCGCTGGCGCTCGCGTTCGTACCTTCTGGCGAACACCGGATAGGCGAAGGGGGTCCGGGCCACGCTGAATCCCACCAGCCTGTCTTCTGCATCGGGAATCAGGGGCGAGATGTCGTTCAACGTCTGTTGCACGAGTGCGGCATCATGGGCCGTCCACCGGTCATCACCGACCTCGCATCCGATGTCGGCAGTCACCAGCGTATGGCCGGTGGGTGCCAGCCAGGGCATGGATTGGGTCGGTTCGCTGAGCCGGAAGAACATGAACTCCGGGTCCGGGGTCCAGGTGACCACATCGGGCATCAAGTCGGAGCCGCGCAGCTTCAGGTTCACGAACAACATCGGTCGGTAGCGGAACTCAGAGAGGTAGTCGAGCGCCTGCGATCCATCGATGAGCTTGGGCAGCACGTGGACAGGTGCCGACGAGAAGACCGCGTCGACCGGAATTTCCTCGTCCTCGGTGCGCACGGTTGCGACTGTGTCGTCCACCACTCCGATGCCGGATACGCTCGTGGAAAGGCGGACGGCGTCCTTGATCTCCGAGAACAGTTTGGCGACCAGGGTTCCCAGACCCGACCGGGGGTAAACGTGCCAAACGCCGGCCGACTCGGGAAGCTCGCGACAATATCCGATCGCCACGGCCCGGCGGCTGGCTGCCCCGGCCGCTTTCAGCCACAACGTCTTCGGTATGGAGGTGGACAGTTTTTCTGCCACTGCAGGTGCCAGGTCGGTCGATGGCCGCCCTGACCACGCTTCGAGCAACGGAGCGGCGATCCGGTTGGTGAGGGCAGCCCCATAGCCGGACACGAACACGTCATGTGCCGACAGAGGGGGTACATGGGAACCGAGGCGGGCGCGGAGAGCATCGCGCGTGAAGTCGGGTCGGGCGATCAACCCGAACGGGTAGGAGAAGGTCTGGCCCTCGAGCCACACCGCCTCGCCGTAGCGTCGCACGGTTTCGCATGCGGCCCCCACCCCCAGCACACCGGCCAGGCGATTGGTGATGAAGTGGGCGCCGAAGTCCATGGTGAAGCCGTCGTCGTCGGTGGTGCTGGCGGCCAGCCCACCAACCGCCGAACCGGCTTCGAGCACAATCACCTCCCGGCCTGCCCGGCGCAGTTCGACGGCGGCGGTGAGGCCGGCGAATCCGGCACCCAGTACTGCCACCGGCTTCATCCCGACTGCGACTTTCGCAGTACCACTCGCAGCAGCGCTCCCTTGCCCACCGATGTCAATGCGCTGTCGACGAGCGTGAACAAGGCCAATGGCAGGGGACGGTCGAGCCCGAATTGACGGACGATGACACGCGGTAAACCCCAGTCCTGGAGCGCGTTGTGGAGGCTGTAGGTCCAATTGACCGGGCTCATCATGGTCGTGAGCTTCTCGACTTCGAAATCCGAAGCGGCGGCGAGCGCCCGCATCGAGGCCTCGTCGAAGAGGTTCCAGTGGCGGGGAAAGTGGTAACCGCCCCAGTGTCGGGTCTTGAAGATTGCGAAGTCGGGGGAGCCGGTGTTGTCGGTGACGATTCCCAAGCGGCCTCCCGGCTTGAGGATTCGGCGCACCTCCCGCAGTAGTTCCGGGGGCGACTCGACATGTTCGATGGTCATGATCATGACGGCGAAGTCGTAGCTATCTGCAGGCAGGTCCAGGTCACCCAGGAAGCCTTCGTGCATTGTCAGTCCGCGGGACCGGCCTGCCTCGACGGCGCGGACGTCGGGGTCCACGCCCTCCAGCACCCACGTCGGATCGCCATGCTCCCGCAGGAGTTCCAGGTGGAAACCATCTCCGGCGCCGACGTCGATGATCCGCGCCCCCGGTGGCAGACGGCGGGTCCAGCGATTGAGTCGGTTCCGTTCGAGCAGGGCACGAATCCGATACGAGATCCCAAAACGCTCTTGGGTGAACTCGTAGGCGTGGTAGTCGTCTCCGTAGATCGTGGGGAGCTCGGACATCGCTGGTCGCGGGTCGAGGTACACGAGCCCGCATTGCGAGCACTGGTTGGCGATGAACGTGTCCGGGCTGGACTCGTATTCAAAGTCCGCTCCCGTAGCCAACGGCGACGCCCACCGGTCGGTGCCACAGACGCAGCAACCCGCCACCCTCACGAGGTTCAGTGCGCGAGTCCCCATATCCCTCTAGATCGTGCGGGCGTCCTGATTGGCATCAAGCTACCACCGGGGATCCGATTCCTGACACGTCCCTCGTGGGACGCCGACCGGCTCAGGAGTTGCGCGATTCTTCGCGTGGTATGCGGCGAAGCCCGAGGAGCTGGAACGAGGCCAGAATCGCCACCACGAGGGTCAGGGTTGCCAGCCAGAGCTTGCCGGTGTTGCTGAGCGCATCAGGAAACGCCGCGAGGAGCACGATGACCCCGATGATCCACAGCTCGTCGCCGGCGATGACCAGCCAGGCCTCGGCGCGTCGGGTGGGATCGCGCCGGGCAAACCAGGTTACGAGGGTGGCCCACCCCAGTAAGACGGCGCCGGCGGCGACCAGGACCCACTGTTCCACCCTGAACGCCTTTGCGATCGGTCCCGCCCACACCAGCGCCACCAACGAGGTCAGGGCGGTGAACATGGCATTGGCGTAAAGCGCTTTTCGCAACGTGGTCATGGCGCGAATCTACCCGCCGAACTAGCCGATCACAGCCGCCGACATCGGCGCCAGCTCGACCCCGGATCGTGAGGCACCGGCCTCACCCCACCTCACCTCCCCGGTGAGGGGGAAGAGGGCGGGTCGGGCGGAACGGTTGAAGGCCACGCCGAGATCACCCCGCCGGTACCACAATCCGTGTTCGTCGACACCGCCGAAGCTGAATGGCCCGGAGCGCAAATCCGCGTTGGCGGCACGCAGGGCCAGCAAAGCCCTGATAGCCACCGCCGTCGGCTCCTCGAAGATCGACTCGCCCCACGGCATGGCGACGCGCGATCCCGGATCGTCCCCACCTTCGAGGCCTATTTCTCCCCCATAGAGCAGGCCGGGCGATCCCGGGTAGGTGAGTTGGAAGGCCGTTGCCAGCACGAGCCGATCTGCTTCGCCCCCGGCCTCGGTCCGAAAGCGTGCCGTGTCGTGGCTGTCGAGCAAGTGTTGGTTCACGGCCGTGACGGGCGGGGCGTACATGGCGTGCAGCCGCACGAGACCGTCCCAGAAGCGGAACGGATCGATCACGTCGCGGGCGAAAAAGTCGACGCACAACTGGCGGAAGGTGTAATCCATGGTGCCGTCGAAGCGGCGCCCGTTGAGCCAATCCCCGGCGTCTCCCATCACCTCCGACAGCAGCAGCACATCGGGGTTGGTGGCCTTGACGGCGGCCCGGAAGTCATCCCAGAAATCCGCATCGACATAACGGGCCACGTCCATGCGCCAACCGTCGATACCGAACTCGTCCACCCAATAGCCGGCCACATCGAGCATGTAACTGCGCGCCTCGGGGTCGGCGAGGTTGACCCGCGGCATGTGGGGAAGCCCGTACCACGACTCGTAGGTCGCCTGCCACGGCCAGCCCGGGTCTGCGAGCGTCTCCATCGGAATGTCGAGTGTGTCCCGGTAGTGGCCTGCCCACCAGTCGAGGCGCCGGCGGGCGGCCTCGCCATCGGCTGCATGTGGCCGGTAGCCGAACCGCAGAGGCCATTCGTTGACAACGAACCAGTCCGCGTAACGGGAGTCCGGGCCGTTTTGGACGAGGTCGGCGAAGGCGAAAAAGCGGGGGTGGACGTGGTTGAACGAGGCGTCCAGCATGATGCGGATGTCGTGGCGATGCAGTTCCTCGACGAGTTGGCCGAAAGCGGCGTTGCCACCGAGCGCCGGATCCACCGTGTAGTAGTCGATCGTGTCGTAGCGATGATTTGAGGGCGCCTCGAAGATCGGGTTGAGGTAGACGAGCTCGACTCCGAGGTCGGCGAGATACGGCACCTTGCCGGTGATGCCCGCCAGGTCCCCTCCCTGGAACCTCGTGTGATGTGGATCCGCCCCCCACGGGTCGGTCTCGACCGGGTTCACGCTCGGGTCGGCGTTGGCGAAACGGTCGGGGAAGATCTGATAGATCAGGGCCCCCTTCGCCCAGTCCGGTGTGTGAAACTGCGGCACCGGCTCGTATCGCCACCGGTCGAGGCGTTCCACCGCATTGCTGATGCCGGCCGGCGTCAGGTAGACGCCTTCCCCCCGCTCATTTTGCAGGGCGAACGAATACTCGAACGCCGCGCTGCCCACAGGCAGCAATGCTTCCCATACGGTCTGGTCCGAGGCCTCCCGGGTGGCGGCGAGGGGATGGCCGTGGACTCCGTCACCCCGGGTGACCAACATGACTGCGGTGATTGCACGCTCCGTGACCACCCGCACGTGGAGATCTGTGGCGCCGACCCGGGACAGGTGCGAGGCCCGGCCGGGGTCGAACGAGACCTTGTACGGGAAGATGCTCCCTTTTCCGAACACGCTGTGGTCGGAGGGAAACTCGACCATCAGCCCTTGACGGCGCCCTGCGTCAAGCCCGAAATGATCTGCTTCTGGGCGGCCAGGAACGTGACAACGATCGGCAGGGAACCCAGCAGGGCGGCCGCCGCCAGCTGACCCCACTTGGCCTCGTACTCGCTTTGCACGAACAGGCGCAACCCGACCGCCAGCGTCAGGTTCTCATTCGAGTTGAGGAGGATGGCTGCCAGCAGGTACTCGGCGTAGAGGTTGATGAAAGTGATGATGAATATCACCGCCAGCACCGGACGAGACAGCGGAAGGATGATGCGCCAGAACACCTGGAAGGGGGTGGCGCCGTCGACGGCCGCCGACTCGTCGAGCGCCGCCGGCACCGTGTCCATGAATCCCTTGATCAGGAAGGCATTGAAGCCGATCGCTCCCCCGGTGTACACGAGGACCAGCCCGAGGTGGGTATCCAGCCCGAACGCCGGGAACACCTCACCGATCTGCTGCATCAAGAGCAGGATGGCGGTGAAAGCCAGGAACTGGGGGAACACCTGCACGAGCAGCAGAGTGAGCAGACTCACCCGACGTCCCCGAAACCGCAGCCGGCTGAACGCATAGGAGGCCAGCGCGGCGATGAAGACGTTCAAGGCGGACGCGGCGAGCGCCACCTTCCAGCTGTTCCACAGCCAGTTCCCGAATGGCGTGAGCGGATTGTCGAACAACTCGGTGAAGTTGTCCAGGGTGGTGCCGCGGGGGATGAGGCGGGCGGTCGTGAGGTTGTCGATCTCGTTGAACGAAGCCGACACGATCCACACCACCGGGAACATGGCGAACACGCAGGAGATGATCAGCACCAGGTGGCGCCAGGACATCTCGCGAAGCCAGCGGCGTCCGCTCATCTTGTTGGCTCGTGCCGTGGATTGTTGATCGGCGGCCGTGGCTGGTGGGGAGTCGATGCTCATGGGGAAGCCCCGTCACTCATGATCTCCTCACTCATTGGTAGGTCTCTTCGAGCTGGCGGGTGGTTCGGAACGAGATGGCAGATATGGCAGCCACCATGATGAAGATCAGGATCGACAATGCCGCCCCGAGCCCGAAGTTGTTGCCGCGTCCGGCACTCACTGCCGTGTCGAACGTGAAGGTGATGAGGATGTCCGTGTGGCCGACCGGCACTGCGGCATCCAGCACGGGTGGCCCACCCCGCGTGAGAAGAAAGATGAGGATGAAGTTGTTGAAGTTGAATGCGAACGACCCGATGAGGAGCGGTGCCAGTGACACCATGAGAAGCGGGAACGTGATCGAGCGGAACACCCGAAACGACGAGGCTCCATCGACCCGGGCGGCTTGTTTCAAATCCTCCGGAATCGACTGGAGGGCACCGGTTGAGATGAGAAAGAAGTACGGGAACCCGAGCCAGATGTTGGCGATGATGAGGGCCACCTTGGCCCAGAACGGGTCTCCCAGCCAGTTCAAGCCCTCGGCGCCGAACGCTTCGAGAATCCGATTCACCTGGCCAAATCGGTCGTTGAAGAACCCGCGCCATACGAGAGCGGAAATGAAGGCCGGAATTGCGTACGGGATGATGAGGAGCGAACGGTAGAGGGGCTTCATCCTGAGCCGGTCGTCCTGGAGCGCCATGGCCATCAAGAGGCCGGCCGCCAGTCCCAGGATCACCGACAGAGCGGCGAAGACGATGTTCCACAGGAAGACCTGGAGGAAGGGCTCCCGGATTCGCTCGTTGGCGAGTACATCTGAGTAGTTGTCGGGCCCTACCACCACTCGCCAGCCGGGGTCGAGCCGGCGGCCGTCACACACGAAGTTGCCCCGTTCGGCAACGCAGGTTCGGTCGAGCTGAGCGTCGTAGACGGAGTCGGTGGCCGGATCGTACGTGTACCGCTGGGCGGCCGCCACCAGCTTCGCCTGCGAAACGGTCTGCGGCGTGACGACGCCGCTCGGCACATCGAGCACCAGCCGGTTGAGCGCATCGGAGATACCGATGAGGTCCCGCAGCAAGAGCAGGTTGAAACCGTCGATGGATTCGGGCGTTCCATCCCCGTCGGAGTCGACGACTGCCACTGCGCCCAGGTCTTCGAGCCGTTGCACGGGTTCCTCTGATCGGAGCCTCGGTTCGCCGAAGAACTGCTCGCCGTCGGGGGTGGTCACCAGGAACTTGAGGACACCGGCGTCGTTGCGATAGACGAGCAGGTCGACAGTCGGCGCCTCGTCTTCGGAGCTGAGGAGCGGGATCTTCTCGAGCTGTTCGACCACCTGTTCCTGCGTCAGGATGTTGCCGGTGGCCCAGTTCGTCAATGAGAGATAAAACGTGAAGACGATGGGCCACATGACGAAGATGAGCATCATCACGAGGCCGGGGGTGATCCACCGCAGTGCCTTCGTTCCTCGGCTCAGGTACACCCAGTTGATGAACGCGAGGCCGATGACCACCGCACCGGCGGGGATCCAGGCGCCGACGGTGAGGAGCGTGGCAAACGCGAAGATGCCGACAGCCGTCAGCAATGACAGGAAGAGGATCTTGATCCAGAAGCCGCGTCCGTAATTGGCGGCAGAACGCACCGAGGACAGGGCGCCGGGTGGCTCCCTGTCCTCGGTGGTTTCACTCATATATGTCGGTTTCGCTGCCTCAGCCGGCCAGTGCCTCTTCGACTGCGGTCTGAGCGTCGTTCATCGCCGTGGTGGCATCCTTGTCTCCGTTGCGAACCGCCAACAGGTTGTCACCCAACGGGCCCCAGACACTTCCCATCTCGGGAACGTTGGGGATCGGGACCCCGTCGGCGGCCGAGGCGGCGAAGGTCTGCAGCACCTCATTGTCGCTGTTGGCCTCGAGGGTCGGCGTGTGCGCCGGGTTGCGAGGGTCGGCGTCGTAAAGAGCCTGCATTGTTTCCGGTGTAGCGATGAAGTCGAACAGGAACGACTGGGCCAGTACCGGATTCTCCGAGAACGTGCTCAGATAGAAGCCCTGTCCACCGGCAAATGGCTGCGGTGACGAACCGCCGATCGTCGGCAGCTTGGCGACGCTCCAGTTGATGCCAGAGTCGGCCAGGTTGCCCAGCTCCCACGGGCCGGTGATCCAGAACGGCTGGGTGCCGTCGAGGAACAGCTGCTTGGCTCCGTCGTAGTTGACGCTGTCGACCACACCGGCCGCGATCTGCTCTTCCAGGAACTTGACGCCCTGGATGGCTCCCTCGCTGTTCAGGCCGACATCGCTGGGATCAAACCCCGCTCCCGCTTCGAACGGGAAGATGTAACCGCCCTGGGCCGACACGAACGGGTAGTTGTGATAAGCGTCGGGGCCATCTCCACCGCCTGGCACTCCGACGCAGTTTTCGATGCCGCTCAAGCCGGCGCAGATGCCTTCGATGTCTTCGAAGGCGGCCGGCGGCTCGGACACCAGGTCCATGTTGTAGTACATGGCGATGGCCTCGGTGGCGTACGGCAGGGCGTACAGGGCACCGTCAAACGTGAAGAGGTCGAGGGCGATCCCTTCGAACTCCCCCGCCCGGCTCCCCAGGTCGAGGGGGGCAGCCACGCCGTTGGCTGCCAGCTCGCCCGACCAGTCGGCGGCGCCTATGAAGATGTCGGGGCCCTCGCCGGCCGGAGCCGCCGTTTGCACCTGGCTTCGGATTTCACCGAAGTCGACGATCTGGATCTCGACGTTCACGCCGGCTGCGTCCTCGAAAGTGGGGGCGACTTGCTCCATGACCTTTGCACGGTTCTCGTCAGCCCATATCACGAGCGTTTCCGGCTCCGGGGCGGCTGTGGTGGTCGTGGTCGCCTCGGTCGTCGCCGGTGCCGCCGTCGTGGTCGGCGCCTCGGTCGTCTCGGTGGTGGCGTCGTCACCGCCGCCGCAGGCGGCGGCCACCAGGGCGAGTGCCAGCATCAGGCCCAGGAGGCCTCGGTTGTTTCGCATGGGGGTTCTCTCCTCAGAGTTGAGATGTGGGCCCGGGACCGGACCCAGAGTCGGATTCTACGATCAGTTTCGCGACTCGTCGAGGCGACCACGGCCCGCCACGGCGGGCACCAAGCCTCTGGCGAGCATCGCGAAGGAGGGCTTCGGGCGTGATCAGGTCAGTAGCGTCAGAGTGACGATATGTCGATGGTGGTCAGCACGTCGTTGACGTTCTCGACGAGGCCCTCCCGGTTGGCGAGGGCGCCGAGTGCGACGTACAGGCAGAAGGCCCGTCCGTCGATTTGGAAGAAGCGCTGCAAGCCCCCCTGGCCGGGCAGCGGCCGCTGCATTTGCTGCGCGTCGAACTGTCCGGGATCGAGAGGCCAGGGGACACCGGTGGCGGCGAACAACGCCGTTTTGGTGCTGTCTTCGTGGTACTCGAAGAGCACGATCAGAGCATCTGCCGGCCCCATGCGCTCGACCGCCCCGCCGCCATAATCTCCGCGGTCTTCCGGGAGGGGGAACGTCGAGATATGGGCCACGACGTGCCGGGTGGCTTCTTCGCCGATCTGACCGAGAGCGTTGAGGGCGGCACCTGCGGTGGGCATGGGTCGACGGTAGATGTGGGCATCCCACCCGCGTGGGACGTCGACCGATATCCCATGGGCGTCAAGCTGCATCTGGCCTCACCCGCCCGCCCCAAAGAGGATGAACGCGGCCGCGGCCGAAGCGAGCGCTTGGGTGGCGGCCCCGAGCCGGCGCGCCCCGGCTGCCCAGTGGTCCATGCGCTGGTGAAAGGCGACCAGTTGCCGGGGGGAATCGACCGACCGCGTCAGCAGGATCGGCAATGCCCGGGACAGCCCGAATGTGGCACCGATCATGCCCCCTACCGCCGGGGAGCCGGTCATTATCGCCAATATGAACGTGAGGTAGACGAGCGATGACGTGATGATCGTGGCCCAACCCAGGCCGAGCTGGAAACCGAAGCCGGCCCCGTATATCCATCCCCGATACTCGTCCAGCCAGTCCTCGTTGACCTGGCGGCGGATGGAGGGTGGACGCCGTCCGCTCGCTTCGTACAGCCAGCCGGCTCCTGCGACCAGCATCACCAGGACCGCTTGCGCCGCCGGCGACGGGTGCCATGCCGATGTCAGCGCCAGTCCGATGGTCCCGGCCGCCAGCCCGGTGACGGAACCGCCGAAGGTGGATCCGACCATGTAGGCCGCCACCGTGACCACCCAGTGCTGGTTGCGGGCCCGCTCGCCGAGCGGGTGGATGCTCGCAAGCATCGATTCGCCTCAAGGGGACCAGCTCGACCGGATTGCGGCCAGCGGGGCGATGACGAAGGCCGCGGCGGCCAGCATGGTCATCGGTCGGGTTTGGTATAGAGGGCCCGATCGCCGGGTTGGATCCCGGCCGCGATCAGCACCTCGTCGGCGTCCTGCGACCTGATCTTGCCCCTGGCCCGGCTTCCCTTGCGAGACTTGCGTTGCAGGGACGAACTCGCATCGTCGAGAGCCTGCCGTAGCAGCGCATCGAGCTGTTCCCAGGTGGCGCTGGCGCCCTCGCCGATCGTGCGGCCGGTCGGGCCGTCCACCATGACGAAGAAGGGTGCTACGGGCACCCCATAGTCCTCGAACGCGCGGGTCGACATGACGGTGGTGATGGCCGCCGGAGCCAGGCGCCGGACCTCGGATTCACTTTCGGCCTCCGGGCCCTTTGTCACGATGACGAGGCGCAGGTCGGGGTGGGGGAGGCGCAGGTTGGGATCGTCGAATGCGTCCCAAAAACGCCGGCACGCCGAGCAGGTCGAGGAGAGGAACGCCAGGAGTGTCGGATGGGGGGTGCCCACGACGCCGACTGTGACCGCCGACCCGTCGGCTTTCACGCCGGTGATGTCGCTGGCCGGTTCGGCATCCAGCCGCGGCTGGGCGATACCGGGAGCCACCCGCAACTCGTCTCGTGTGTCGTGATCGTGCCGCCCGTCGGGATCGTGCGAAAGCCCGAGGTCGTGGAGGCGCCTCATGATGTCGGCGTGGCTGCGCAGGAGCCCGGCCACGAGAACGACCACCACGGCGAGCACCGCCGATTGGAGGATGAGGAGGGTCAGCATGGCAGTAACTCCCAAGTGGCGATTTCGGCGGAGGATAGAAACACGAGGTCCGGCGTAGCGGTTTTTGGGCCCATCAGCGCGGTACCACTGCCGGCGCGTTGGAGCGCGTGCCATAGGTGAGCACACGGGTGCCGGGCCCGGTGTTCAGGGAGTCTCGTAAGTGCCACTCGCCGCCCCGCACGATGATCGGGAGTGTCTGGCCGGACTGGTTCCACCCTCCGATCAGTGGGATATCTCCCGGCAGGCCATACTCGAATTCGAGGTCGGGGTTTCCGAAATCGTTGCGGTTGCGCAGGAACCACCGGCCGGCGCGGAACACGCCCGGGCTGGCGAATCCGTCCCCATTGAAGTCGGCAGCAAAGGGGTAATCCGTGGGGAGTCCGAATGCGAAGCTGTGTTCCGACACGCCACTCGTCAATGAGTAACGCAGATGCCAGATCCCGCGCCGGACGATTCCCGGCAGTGATGGCCCGTTGCCCGTCCAGTCACCTACCACCGGTATGTCGCCGGCGTCACCGAAGGCGAACGCAACGTCGTCGGGGCCCTCGGCGTTGTCGTTCCGCAGGTGCCAGAGACCGGCCCGGAAGAAGCCAATCGTGTCCCGTCCGTCCCCGTTCCAGTCGCCCACCACCGGGATGTCACCCCGCTGGCCGTGGATGAAGACGATGTCTGCCTCGCCCCCCTCCAGGGTGTTGCTCAGATACCAGACTCCGTCGCGAAAGACCCCCGGCGTCTTGCGCCCGTCGGCGTTCCAGTCTCCCAATATCGGGACCCCGCCGGGTACGGCCCGTGAGAGGTCGGTTGGCGCCCCGCCGACGTGGAGGCAGGCCGCGTCGTGGAAGGCGGTGTTGTTGTCGGTGGCGCTGGTCGTTCCGCAGGTCGGGTCCCATACCCAGGGAGGTACGCACGTGATGACCCGACAGACGATGGGGCCGATGCAGGTGGCGTCCTGATTGCACTGGCCGTATCGAAACTTGGTGCAACACGCCTTTCGGTTGGTGCATTCGCCTCCCGCGCATTGGCAATCGCAGAACACGCAGGCCGGGTCGCAGAATCCGTTGGTACACGCACAACCTGAGCACTCGGCGTTGCAATCGATGTAGTAGCGGGGCTGGGGCACCCCGTCCACGTCGCAGAAGCCTGAGCCGTCGGCCTTCCACCATCCGGCCGCGATACTGCCGGGTGGACAGGAGTTCGCGCCGTAGAGGGTGCAGCAAAACTCGGTGTATCCATCACAGCAAAGGGATCCGCATTCGCACTGTGTGCCTTGGCAGTCGCAAATGGCTGCATAGGCCGTGCCAGGTGTGAGGATGAACCGGCCCGGGTTGACCGCCAGCGCCGTCCCCACCAGCGCGGCCCGCCCCAGGAAGGCCCGGCGCGAGACTGCCGTCTGGGCGAACCTGGTGGTGCGGGCGGTGACCCGCTCCATGAATCCGGGCCTGAGTTCGACCTCTGCTGCCGTGTGCATCCGAAAGCTGGTCGGGACGGTCGTCGTCGGCGGTCGCTGCAGTATGAGGATGACGGCGGCGGCTCCGATCACGACCGTTGCCAGAAGCGATCCAGCCGCCGCCCAATCAGCCGCCAACACCGCCGGCAGTCCGGTGACATGCGTCAGGCCTGCAGCCAACGCAATGAACGCCGACACCACGTTGGCAACCACGTGCGATACCGACACCGAGGCTTCGCTCCCGAAGCAGCCGCAGGGCTGCGCGATTCGGGAGGCGGTCCACGCGGCGAATCCTGCGTAATAGGCGAGGATCACCCACCCGATCGGGTCGGCGCCGAATAGCAGGGCCAGGGCGCCGAAGCCCAGCTCGGAGGCACCCAGCAACTGCACGGGTATCTTCGAGGAGGCGAGCGCCGACATGGTCGGTTCCGGGCGGCGCAGCTTGGCGACCCCGGCGACAACCAGGACGAGGGCAATAACGTGAAACGGGCCATTCACCACGGGCGCAGGAATCTACGTGGCCTCGTCCCAGTAGGCTGGTTTTTCGCGATCTGGAGACGGCTGGATCAGTCGGTGGCGAAGAAGCGGTAGGAGCCCACCACCGTCGCCGGTTGTGGATCGGGGCCGTGCCCCGGCTCGCACCGCTCGGCGATGTCCTGCTGGAACTCGGCGAAAGCTTTGATGTTCCCAAGCGGGTTGGGCTCGGTCTCGACGTCTGCCAGGTGGACGAAGGTGCCGTCGGCCAACCGCAGGGTGGCGTACCTCACGCCTCCCGGATCGGCCTCAGCCAGCTCGGCGAACACGGCCTCCACCAGCTCCTGGTTGTGGTCGGCATGCTCGGGCCTGGTCACGTATCTGACGACGATGGTGCCCATGTGCTCACTCCTCGGGGTTGCTGTCCCGCCGAACTCTAGGAGTCACTCGGTGGCGGCCTCCATGCGCGCCTGGAGTTTGCGCATGCCGCCCAGCCAACGCTCGTAGTCGTCGCCTTTGCGCCGGAAGAATTCGGCAACCTCCGGGTGTGGGAGAATCAAGAACGACTCATCATGGATGCCGGCGACAACGGCGTCGCCCACCTCGGCGGGGGTGATGGCGGTGTCGCCCACCAGCGCCCGCCCGCCGGGAAAGTCGAGAAACTCGGCCAGCATGTTGGTCGATACGAACTGGGGGCAGAGGCAGGAGACGCGGATGCCCTGGTGGGCGTGGGTGATCGACAGCCACTCGGCCAGGGCCACCACAGCGTGCTTGGTCACCGCATAGGGGGCGGCGCCCAGGTTGGTGAGGAGGCCGGCGGCCGAGGCCGTGTGCACCAGATAGCCGCTACCCCGCTCGATCATGCCCGGCAAAACATGCCTGGTCGCGATGACCTGTGACATGAGGTTGATCTGCCACGAGCGATCCCAGTCTGCATCGGGGGCCTCGACGCCACCGCCCACAGCCACGCCGGCGTTGTTCACGAGTATGTCGATCGGGCCCAGCTCATCAGTGGCAGCATCCAGCGCCCGGAGCAGGGATGCGTCGTCGGCGACGTCGGCCTCGAACGCCAGGCCGCCGATGTCGACGGCCACTCGTTCCGCCGCGTCCTCGTTCAAATCGGAAACCGCCACCCGTGCCCCGGCGTGGGCCAATGAATGGCTGATTGCGGCGCCGATGCCATCGCCGCCGGCAGTGACGAATGCGGTCTTGCCTGAGATCTCCACGTGCTCCTCCCGGCCGCGGTGCCTCCGAGTACCTTATTTATTCGTCCAGCAGCTCGCTCAACCTCGGCCGCACGATGTCGGGGAGAATGGACCGCAGGCGCTCTTCGGTGTCTGCCCGCACCTCGGCCAGCTCGGCTTTGACCGTGTCCAACCGGCTCTGTAGATGTTCCACGGCTTCTTCGAGTTCCATGATGCGCTTCACGCCTTCCAGGTTCACCCCGACGGCGGTGAGCGCCTGGATCGCCTGCAGGCGGCGGATGTCCTCGTCGGAATAGCGGCGGGTGCCGCCCGGGGTTCGGTACGGCTCGATCAGGCCTTTCCGCTCATAGATCCGCAGCGTCTGCGGGTGGATCCCGGCCAATTCGGCTGCCACCGAGATGATGTAGACGGCCTCACTTGCACTCATGTCACACTCCAAGATGGGCGCGGACGTTCACGGGGTCGAATTCGCGCAGGTTGTCGATGAGGGCCTGTCCTTCGTCGGACAGGTCGCTCGGCACGTGGACCTGCACAGTGGCCAGCAGATCTCCCCGGCCGCCGTTCTTCTTCGGCACGCCCTTGCCCTTGATCCGGAACGTCTTGCCCGAATCGGTCCCCGCCGGAACCTTGAGTTTGACCGAGCCGTTGAGGGTCGGCACGGCGATTTCCGCCCCCCGCACCGCCTCGGTGAACGTCACCGGCACCGTGACGGCCAGGTTGTCGCCTTTGCGGGTGAACACAGGGTGCTTGCCGACGTGCACGCGCACGATGAGGTCGCCGGGGGGACCGCCCAGTCTCCCGGGCGAGCCTTTGCCCGACACCTTGATCGTGGCCCGGTCCTTGATCCCGGCCGGGATGCGCACCTTGACCTGGCGGTTGCGGTGTTCCACTCCTCTTCCGCTGCACGTGTCGCAACTGTGTTCCACCTGGCGCCCGGTGCCCCGGCAATGATCACAGGGCCGGGTCATCGCGAATACGCCCTGGCTCACGGCCTGCACCCCGGTCCCCTGGCACACCGGGCACGTGACCACCCGGCTGCCTGGTTGGGCGCCGCTGCCCTTGCAAGTCCGGCACGAGAACTCACCGTCCACGCCCAGCGTCGCCGTTGTTCCTTCGATCGCCTCCTTGAACGCCAGGTTCAGATCGGCATATACGTCGGCGCCTGGCTCGGCACCGCTCGCCGTCCGGACGCGGCCCCCGAACACGTCACCGAATCCCGAGAAGATGTCCGACAGATCTTCGACCCGGACCGATTGCGCACCCCCGAAGCCGCCTCCACCGCGGAAGGCCCCCTGGCCGAAGCCACCGGCTCTGAACATCTCCCGCGCCTCGTCATACTGCTTGCGCTTCTCCGAGTCCGAGAGCACGGCATAGGCGGCCGACACATCTTTGAACCGGTCTTCGGCGCCGGCGTCGTCCGGGTTGGCGTCCGGATGGAGGGTCTGCGCCAGCTTCCGATACGCCTTCTTGATCTCCTTTTGTGATGCGGTCTTTGGCACGCCCAGGATCTTGTAATAATCCTGCTCCAGCCATTCCTGCTCCATCAGGACTCCTCGGAGCCTCCCGCGCTGAGGGCAACCAGCGCCGGCCGCAGCACTCGGTCCCCCAGCTTGTAGCCCTTGCGGATCTCGGATTCGACGACGTGCTCCGTTCCTTCGCCGGTGATGGAAACCGCCTCGTGGACGTTGGGATCGAACGGCTCACCTTCGGCCGGGACCGACACGAGACCCTCGCGGGCGAGCACGTCCATCAGCTGTTGGCGGGTCCCGACCAAACCGGCGAGCAGCTTCTCTTCGCCCTCGGTTTGCGGCTCGTGGGTGGCAGCGGCGTCGAAGGCATCGAGGGTCGGGAGCATTGACTCGACCACGCGTCGGGTCGCCTGGGCAATCATCTCCCGCTGATCGCGCTGGACCCGCTTGCGGAAGTTGTCAAAGTCGGCGGCTACACGCTTGAGGTCGGCCAAGTAGTCGTCCCGTTCGCTGCGCGCGGCCGCCAACTCGCTGAGCAACAGCGAGACAGCCTCGTCGTGGTCGCTGGGGAGCTCGATCCCGAGATGAGCAGGCTCCAGGACGACGGGCATCCTGGCCGCGGAATCGTCGGATTCGACGACCTCGCCCGGCTCGATGGGGGGCTCAGAACCGGCTGCCTCGTCGTTGACCGCGTCAGGCGCCTGACTGTTCGGGGCTGGTCCTTCTGCCATCAGTCGTCCTCGTCGATGATCTCGGCGTCCACCACGTCGTCGTCATCGTCAGTCGCCCCCTCTGCCTCCTGCGAGGCGGCCGCCTCGGAGTAGATGCGCGTGCCTACGGCTTGGGACGCCTCCAGCACCGCGTCGGCCTTCTTCTGCAGGTCGTCGGGATCGGCCTCCTCGTTGCCGAGAACCGCCTTCAACTCTGTCAGGGCGACGTTGATCGACTCCTTCTCCCCGTCGGTGATCGACTCTTCGTTCTCTTTGAGGAACTTCTCGGTCTGATAGGCGATG
>JBFIPU010000017.1:0-32830 GCA_041609995.1 Acidimicrobiia bacterium | reverse complement strand
GGCACCCCACCCGAAGACGGCACCCCACCCGAAGACGGCACCCCACCCGAAGACGGCACCCCACCCGAAGACGGCACCCCACCCGACAACGGTACGCCGCAGCAACCGACCGAGCCCACCGGGCCCACCGGGCCATCGCAACCGGAGACGCCCCCCACCCCGCCCGCGACGCCGGATCCCCCGGACAGCTCGACCCCGACACCGGAAGTTCCCGACGGACCTTCCGAGACACCTGACCCCCCATCGGGCACACCCGACAGTCCGTCGGAAACCCCCGAGGACGACGTGCCGACGACGCCCCAGGACGGCTCGGCCACCGACATCGAGGTGCTGGGCCAATCCACCGAACCGGAGACCCTGGCGGCCCTGCCCGACACCGGCATCAGCGAGTCGATCCTCTACGTGGCCGTCACGGCTTTCGTCCTCGGATACGCCCTGCTGCTGGCAGCCAATCGCCTCGAAGCACAACTCCGGCCCGTCGACGTGAGACGCCGAATCACCCGACGCAGCTAATACGCTTCGCAACTGATGCGCATTCTCATTGCCGATACCTTTCCGCAGCGCGCCATCGAGCGACTCCGTGACCTCGGCCACGTGCCTGAGTACGAGCCGGCCCTCCAATCTGGAGATCTGCCCGATGCAGCAGCCGGGTTCGACATCCTCGTGGTGCGTAGCACTCGCGTCGAAGCCCCCGTCTTCGCAGGCAGTCTCCAGGCGGTGGTCCGCGCCGGGGCAGGCACCAACACCATCGATATCGAGGCCGCCCGCCAGGCCGGTGTTCGGGTCTGCAACACCCCTGGGCAGAATGCCACCGCTGTAGCCGAACTGACCCTGGGATTGATACTGGCAATCGACCGCCGGATCGCAGACAACGTGATCGACCTGCGCAACGGGGTCTGGAACAAGGCCGAATACAGCAAGGGCATCGGGCTCAAGGGCCGCACGCTGGGCATCGTGGGCATCGGATCCATCGGCAAAGAGGTGGCGGTCAGGGCGGAAGCATTCGGCATGGATCTCGCCGCTTTCTGGCGTCCCGGTGGCTCGGCCGAAAAGGAGGCCTTTTACGACGAGCACTCGATCGCCCGCTACGAGACCGTCGAGGATCTCGCCGAGGTCAGCGACTTCCTCACGGTCCACGTACCGGCCGACCCCTCCACCGACGGTCTGCTGGGTCCCCACATCTTGAGCCGCCTTCGGCCCGGATCGGTGGTGCTCAACCTGTCGCGGGCCTCGGTGGTCGACGAACCCGCCCTGCTCGCCGCCTTGGACGAACAGAACCTGTGGGCCGGGCTCGACGTGTTCGAAGATGAACCGGGTGAACCAACCGGGACCATCCGCAGCCGCCTCGCCTCGCACCCCCGCGTCTATGGCACCCACCACATCGGAGCCTCCACCTCGCAGGCGCAGGCGGCCGTGGCCGATCGCGTGGTCGATGTGATCGCCAGCCTGGGCACAGATCACATCTTGCATCAAGTGTCCTGAGGCCTACGCTGACGGCCTACGAGCCCGGAGGCACTTCTTGCGAGTCCATAATTTCTGTGCCGGCCCCTGCACCCTGCCGGAGCCCATCCTCGAGGAAGCACAACGCGAGTTCGTAGAGCTGCACGGAGCCGGCATGTCACTGCTGGAGATGAGCCACCGGGCGCCAATCTATGACGAAATCCATGAAGGCGCCCGCGCCCGCAGCATGAGTGTCTTCGGGGTGCCGGACGACTTCGACGTTCTGTTCATTCAGGGCGGAGCCACTCTTCAGTTTTCGATGGTGCCGATGAACCTTCTCGGTAATCAGGCCGGGGCCTATGTCGATTCAGGTGCCTGGGGTTCCAAGGCGCTGGCCGATGCCCGCATCTATGGCGATGCATACGCCGCGTGGGACGGATCAGGCGAGACGCCGTCTCGAATGCCCGACTCCGACGAGATCGAGATTCGCCCAAATACCCGGTATCTGCACGTCACGACGAACGAGACGATCGGCGGCGTGCGCATGGTCGAGTGGCCGGAGGTCGACGTCCCCCTCATCGGTGACATGTCCTCTGATTACATGTCCCGTCCGATACCGTGGGAGCGTTTCGACCTCGTATATGGCGGCGTCCAGAAGAACCTGGGGCCGGCCGGCATGGCGGTTGTGTTCATCCGTCAAACGACTCTGGAGTCGACCAATCGCCACCTCGGCGCCTATCTCCGCTACGACATCCACGCCGACACGCGCTCGCTGTACAACACACCGCCGGTATTCACGATCTGGATGACCGGCAAGATGTTGCAGTGGATCGAAAGCGAGGGCGGACTGGCAGAAATGGAGCGGCGCACGGAAGCCCGGGCCGCCCGTGTCTATGAGGCGATTGACAACAGCGATGGCTTCTACACGAACCCCGTCGCAACCCGCGACCGGTCACTGACCAACGTCGTCTTCAACCTCGCCACCCCCGAGTTGGAGGCGGCGTTCATCGACCACGCAGCCAAGCGGGACATGGTGAACCTCAAGGGGCACCGCAGCGTGGGGGGTGTACGGGCCAGCCTTTACAACGCCATGCCGACGGCGGGGGTGGATGCCCTGATCGACTTCATGGGGGAATTCGCCGCTCAGAACGGCTGACCGGCGCGCTTTTGCTCAGCCGGCGGCGTACGCCCGGCATTTGAGGGCACGGTCGAGGTGGTCAGCCGCCTCTCGCAGGTGCCGGATCAGCATTGGCGGGCCGCTGGTCTGCCCGAGCGTGCCCTCCAAGCGCTTTTCCATTTCCACGTCCACCCGGTAACCGGGAAAGAAGACGCTGAAGTACCGATCGGCGTACTCGTGTCCTTTCGATTCGAAGACCTCTGGAAGCACGGCGAAGAACCGGCCGACATAGGGGTCCAACAGATCACGCTGATTGCGCCAGTTGAAGCCCCGCATCGCAGCCAGGTCCATGTATAGGGATCCATATCCTGCGCCGTGGATGGCATCCCAGGCCTCTTCCTTCACGCGGACGTCGGGCTGGGCGACATGAATCGTGATCATGTGGCGCTGTCCCCGATCGGACGCGTCCCGGTCCAGCTCACCCTCAGCACGAGCCTCCCACCCCTCGACCCCAAAGGCTGCCCAGCGAATAGCCAGCGACCAGCGCATGTCCTGATCGATCGCCACGTCCAGGTCGGTCTCTCCATCGACGATCGCTGCCAGCATCTTCAGGTCATCCCTTGTCGATGCGTTGGCGATCATGGCTCGCAACCACAGCACGCGAGCATCGCCCGCCGGCGCCTCGGACAACGCCCGCCGGCCCGCTGCCACGAACGCCGATTGCTGGACCGTGATGTCATTCTCCGGCACATACCGGGTGGTGGCCGAGGTCGCCGTCTGGGTGATGAGCCGGATGGCGTGGAGATTGGTTTCGCGTGGGCCCTTGTCCCCGACCATCGCCAAATACTCGCGAGAGGAGAACTGCTGGTCGCGAACCATATCCCACAGCGTTGCCCAAGTCATCTGACGCAGCAATGGATCGTCGATCTCGTCGAGACGGGAGGTCGCAAAGTGCAGCGATACCGGATCCAGCCGCACCTTGGCGTAGCCCAGATCGTCGTAGTTGGGGAACACGAACAACGCCGAGTCGAGTGGGGCCTCCACCCTGGCAGCTGCCCCTGCGATGGCAGCGGGGATGGCGGTGAGGCCAAGACCGCCGTCCGATTCATGCACGATGCCGATCTCCACGGTGTGGGGGCGGAGCGTGTCGTACCCCGGCGGCGCACTTTGACGCAGCAACAGCCCCGAGTCCTCCCACTCGACCGAGAGCGTATTGAGGCTCGGGGTCTCGAGCCAGGCGGCCGACCATGGCTTCAAATCCAGACCGCTGCCCAGAGAGACCGCCTCGAGAAAATCGGCGAGCCGGGCGTTCTTGAAGGCGAAATCCTGAAAGTAGGCACGCATGCCGGCCCGGAATGTGTCCTCGCCGACGGTGGCCACCAGCTGTTTGAGGGCGGACGCCCCTTTGCCGTAGGTGATACCGTCGAAGTTGAGGAACGCATCCTGAGTGGACGGAACATCGTCGGCGATTTTGTGCGTGGTGGGCAGCTGATCCTGCATGTAGGCCCACAGCTTCATGTCGGCGTGGAAGTCCTGCCAGGCGCCGCCGAAGGGGCTGGCGCGGTCAACGGCAAGATAGGCCATGTAGCTGGCGAAGCTCTCATTGAGCCACAGATCATCCCACCAGGTCATCGTCACGAGGTCACCGAACCACATGTGCGCCAACTCGTGAAAGAAAACCTCAGCCCGGCTCAGTCGTTGATTCTCGGTCGGGGGGTCGCGAAACAGGTACCGGTCGGTGTAGACGACGTTGGCCACGTTCTCCATGCCACCCCAGTTGAACTCGGGCACGAATACCTGGTCGTATTTCGTGAAGGGATACGGGGTGTCGAAAAAATCCGAAAAGAAGTCGATGCCGGCCTTGGTGAACCCGAACAACTCTTCCGAATCGAGGTACTCGAAGAGCGACTTCCGGCAGTACATCGCCATCGGCAGGCCATTGTGCTCATCCTCGACTCTCAGGTAGGGACCGGCGACCACCGACTGCAGGTACACACTGAACGGAACGGTCTTTTCGTAGATGCGCCGCACACGCCCGTCCGCCATGGCCTCGGAATCGACTTCCCTCGATGCGGTGGTGACCTCCCACTCCGTGGGAGCCACGATGTCGACCTCGAAGGTCGCTTTGAGATCGGGTTGATCGAAGCACGGGAACATTCGGTGCGCCGCGTACGGCTCGAACTGGGTGTAGAGGTACTCGCCTCCGTCCTCGGGATCGACGAATTGATGGAAGCCCTCACCGGTGTGGTCGTAAGGCTTCTGGTACTGAATCCGGATTTCATTTGCCGGCGTCAGATCATCGTGCTGCAGCAGCAGCCTGTCGTCATGTCGCTCGGGCTTCACCTCGATACCGTTGAGGACCATACGCTCGATCTCGCCTCCGCCGAAGTCGAGGAAGGTGCCCTCGGAGCCCTGGTAGGTGAAGCGAATGGTGGTATCACCCACATAGGTCTCTGCTCCGGCCGACAGCTCGAAACTCAGGTCATAAGCCACGTGCGACACCGCCCGGGCGCGCGCTTCGGCTTCACTCCTCAGGAGGTTCTCGCTCACGTCCCCAACAACTCCCTCGCCAGCTTCGGATCGGCCTTGCCCCCCGAAGCCCGCATCACCTGCCCGACCAGGAAGCCGAGCACCTTCTCGTCCCCCTGCTTCAGCTTTTCGGCGGCCTCGGGGTTGTCGGCCAGCACCTGATCGATGATCTCCTGCAAGGCACCGGCATCGGACAGCTGCAGGAGGTCCCGCTCCTCGGCTATGTCCGCCGGCGCACCTTCTCCTGCCAACACGCCTGCCAGCACATCTTTGGCTGCCGAGGCCGAGAGGCGGCCATCCAGCTGCATGGATGAGAGCTCGGCGAGGTGAATCGCCGCCAGCGGCGTGGCGGCCAGCTCGACGTTCTCTCGCCTCGTCCACGCCATCACCTCGCCGGTGAGCCAATTGGCCGCCAGCTTCGGATCGGCGCCGGCGGAGACCGCTTCGGCAAAAAGAGCGCCTGCATCGCCCCGGGCGATCAGCGCGGCAGCCTCGGCGTCCAGTCCCAGCCCGGCGTAGCGGGAACGCGCCTGGGAGGGCAATTCGGGCAGCTCGTTCTTGACTCGCTGGTCCCAGTCCGGGTCGACCGCCAGGGGAACCAGGTCCGGTTCCGGGAAATACCGGTAGTCGAAGGCCTCTTCCTTCGAACGCATGCTCTCCGTCCGGCCGGTGTCTTCGTTCCAATGGCGCGTCTCCTGTACCACCTCGCCCCCGGATTCGAGGATCTCGGATTGGCGGCGGATTTCATGATCGAGCGCCTGCTGCAACGATCGCATCGAATTCATGTTCTTGATCTCGACCTTGGTTCCGAGCGACTCCGAACCTTCCGGCCGGATCGAGATGTTGCCGTCGAACCGCATGCTGCCGTCTTCCAGCTTTGCATCCGAGACCCCGAGTGCCAGCACGATCTCTCGCAACTCTGTGACGAACGCCCGCGCTTCGGCCGGCGTCCGGATGTCGGGCTCCGAAACGATCTCCATCAGCGGGGTACCCGCCCGGTTGAAATCGACGAGGGAGAACAGCGCATCGTGGATTCGGGTGCCGGAACCGCCCACGTGCGTGCTCTTGCCGGTGTCTTCCTCCATGTGCACCCGCGTGATCCCGACCCGCCGCACCCCGTCGTCGGATTCGACTTCGAGGTGCCCGTCGATACACAGCGGCAGGTCGTATTGGGAGATTTGATAGTTCTTTGGCATGTCCGGGTAGAAGTAGTTCTTGCGCGACATGACGGAGTGATCGGCGATGGAGCAGTTGAGGCCGTGGCCGATCATCATCGCCCACTCGACCGCCGTCTCGTTCAAGACCGGAAGCGCGCCCGGCAACCCCAGGCACACCGGGCACACATTCGTGTTGGGAGGCGAAGAGGTGTCGACGGGGCACGCACAGAACATCTTGGACCTCGTCGACAACTCGACGTGGGTCTCGATGCCGATGACCGCTTGGTAGCTCAACGTGGCACCACGCTCGAGGCCAGCCGGGCCCGGTGAGAGAACGAGGCCTGTCGCTCGATTTCGCCCGCAACCCGGAACATGACCGGCTCCCCCAGGGCCGGGGCCAGTACCTGGACCCCGAGCGGCAGGCCGGATTCATCGAGGCCGACCGGAACCGACATGGCGGGGTGACCGCTCAGGTTCGACGGAATCGTGCAGATATCCGACAGGTACATCGCCAGCGGGTCCGACGCCTTCTCGCCGAGCCGAAACGCGGTGGTCGGGGTGGTTGGAGCGATCAGCACATCCACCTCCTCATAGGCGCGCTCGAAGTCGCCGATGACCATGGTCCGTACTCGCTGCGCCTGCGCGTAATAGGCGTCGTAGTAGCCGGCCGACAGGGCGTAGGTGCCGAGGAGGATCCGGCGCTTCACCTCCGGGCCGAACCCTTCTCCCCGGGTGTTGGCCATCATCTCTTCGGTGGTGGAGCCGGTCACCCGCAGCCCATATCTGACGCCGTCGAAGCGGGCCAGGTTGGCCGAGCACTCGGCCGGAGCAATCAGGTAGTAGGCAGACAGTGCATAATCGACGCTCGGCATGGAGACCTCGGCGACCGTGGCACCGGCCGACTCCAACCCGGCCACGATCTGCCTGGTGGCCGCCACGACGCCGGGGTCGTAGCCCTCGCCGCCCATCATCTCGGCGATCAATCCGACACGGAGTCCTTGCACCCCCGCGCCGAGGCCGGAGCGCAGGTCGGGGACCTCACCGGAGTAGCTGGTCGAGTCCATGGGATCGTGCCCGGCGATCGCTTCCAGCAGCACCGCTGCATCGTCGACCGTGCGGGCGAACGGGCCGATCTGATCCAGTGAGGAAGCAAAGGCGATCAGGCCGTAGCGCGACACGAGGCCGTAGGTGGGTTTGACCCCGACCACGCCGCAGAACGCCGCCGGCTGGCGGATCGATCCCCCGGTATCGGACCCGAGAGAACCGAGGGCAGATCCGGCAGCCACCGTTGCTGCCGAACCGCCGGAGCTCCCGCCGGGCACAGTATCGGGGTTCCACGGGTTGCGGGTCGGACCGTAGGCCGAGTTCTCCGTCGACGAGCCCATGGCGAACTCGTCGAGGTTGGTCTTGCCGACCACCACCGCCCCCGCCGCCTGCAGGCGAGACACCACGGTTGCGTCGTAAGGCGGGATCCAGCCCGCCAGAATCTTCGAGCCGGCGGTGGTTTCGACGCCGCGGGTGACCATGTTGTCCTTGAGGGCGACGGGTATGCCCTGGAGCGGTCCGGCGTCTTCCCCCCTCCGGAAGGCCGACTCGGCGGCCACCGCCATCCGGGCCGCGCCGTTGCGGTCGATGGTGAGATAAGCGTGCAGTTCGGCCTCGGTCATCGTGGCCCGCTTGTGGACCGCCTCCAGCAGCTCGGTCGCCGAGAACTCCCCCGCCCGCAGACCTTCGCCCGCCTGGCGGATCGTCAGGTCGGCGAAGTCGCTCATGCCTCGTCCATGATGCGGGGTACCACGAACTGGTGATCCTGAACTTCGGGGGCCTCGGCCAAGACCTCGTCGCGGTCGAGACACTCCCCGACGGCATCGGAACGGAACACGTTCACCAACGGCAGCGGATGGCTGGTGGGTTCGATGCCCTCGGTGGGGAGGGCCTGCACCCGGGCGGCGTGGTGGAGAATCACCGGCAGCTGTTCTTCGTAAGTGGCGAGCTCGTCGACCGAGAGAGAAATGCGGGCCAATCGCGCCACGCGTCGTATGTCTATGTCAACCTCGGGAGGGGTACCGGCATCTTCGGACATGGGGCGCAAGCTTAGGTAGCGTCAGGCCATGACAGCCTACGGGGAACTGCTGTGGGAGCCGCCCGCCGACGCACTGGAACACACCCGCATCGGGGACTTCATGCGGTGGCTCGCCGAGGCGGGGCGGGCGCCCGCTATGGCGACGTATGAGCAGCTGTGGCAGTGGTCGGTCACCGACCTGGACGGCTTCTGGTCGGCGGTGTGGCATTACTTCGAGATCCTGTCCGACGGCGCGCCGGAGCCGGCGCTCGCCAACGACACCATGCCCGGGGCCGTGTGGTTTCCCGGATCCGCCCTCAATTACGCCGAGCACATGTTGCGACGGCGCGATGACGCGGTAGCGGTCATCGCCCACTCCGATACCAGGGACCGGGTCGAACTCACCTTTGGACAGCTGGCGGCCCAGGTGGGGACCGCCCGCCGAGGATTGATGGCGCTGGGCGTCGGGCCGGGCGACCGGGTGGCGGCGTACGCCCCCAACATCCCCGAGACCCTGATCGTGATGCTGGCAACGGCATCGCTGGGAGCCATCTGGTCGAGCTGTGCACCCGAGTTCGGAACCGGTGCCGTGGTCAGCCGGCTTCGCCAAATCGAGCCCAAGGTACTGCTGGCCGTGGACGGGTACCGGTACGGCGAGACGCCCTTCGACAGGACAGACGCGATCGCAGACATGCTCGACGAGCTGACGTCGGTCGAGGCGGTCGTGTGGCTCCCCTACCTGGGCTCCGGCGAACCGGGCTTCGGGGTCGTAGCGTGGGACGCGTTCATGTCAGAGGCGGGTGACCCAGAATTCCAGCGAGTCCTCTTCGATCATCCGTTGTGGGTGCTCTATTCGTCCGGCACCACCGGGGCCCCCAAAGGGATCGTCCACAGCCACGGCGGTATCACGCTCGAACTCCTGAAGATGCTGGCGCTCCAGGCCGACCTGGGCGACGGCGACCGATTCTTCTGGTTTTCGACGACCGGCTGGATGATGTGGAACTACTTGATCTCGGGCCTCATGGTCGGATCCACCATCGTGCTGTTCGACGGCAACCCGGGCCACCCCTCGCTCATGCGACTGTGGGAAATGGCGGCCGGCGAGCGCATCAGCTACTTCGGCACCAGCGCCCCCTTTCTCCACGCCTCCATGCAGGAAGGGTTGCGGCCGGGCGCAGAGGTGGACCTGTCGAATCTGCGAGCGATCGGCTCCACCGGCTCGCCGCTGTCGCCCGAAGGATTCCGCTGGGTGTACGAGGCGGTCAAACCGGATGTGCTGCTCGGATCGGTGAGCGGCGGCACCGACCTGTGCACCGCCTTCGTGGCCTCCAGCCCGCTGTTGCCCGTTCGGACCGGGGAACTGCAATGCCGAGCCCTGGCGGCGGCGGTAGAGGCGTTCGACCCGGCCGGCAACCCCTTGATCGACCAGACCGGAGAACTGGTGATCACCCGGCCCATGCCTTCGATGCCGGTGGCTTTCTGGAACGACCCCGACGGCTCCCGCTACCACGACGCCTATTTCGATGTCTTCCCCGGAATGTGGCGCCACGGCGACTGGATCAAGATCGGGCGCGAAGGCGGTTGCGTGATCTATGGTCGCTCGGACGCCACCCTCAACCGGGGTGGAGTGCGCATGGGTACCAGCGAGTTTTACCGTGTGGTCGAGAGCGTTTCGCACATCGCCGACAGCGTGGTGGTGCACACCGACGACGACCGGCTGATTCTGTTCGTCGTGCCGCAGGAAGAGTGGTCGGGACAGATGGCGGAGGAATTGCGTTTCCGGCTCCGCACTGAGCTGTCACCCCGCCACGTGCCGGATGCGATCCACGAGATTCAGGCCGTACCGCGAACCCTGAGCGGCAAGAAGTTGGAGATCCCGATCAAACGGATCCTGGCCGGCACTCCGCCCGCCGAGGCGACACGGCTGGATGCTCTGGCGAACCCGGAGTCCCTGTCCGCATTCGAGGGGTTCCGACGCCCCTGATCAGATCTTGGTGAGGAACTTCCAGAGGGCGTCGAGCGAGTGCTCGATGTTGTCTACCGAGACGGACTCCTCCGGCACGTGCGCCAGGGCCGGATCGCCCGGGCCGTAGTTGACGGCCGGGATCCCGTACTCCGCAAGGCGAGCAACATCGGTCCACGCTTGTTTGGGTCGAAACATGGCTTCGCCCATCGAGGCGAGGCGGGTGACGTGCTCGTTCCCGGCTGCCACGGGCCCGGCCGGCGCGGCGTCCACCACTTCGAAACGATCCGGTCCTTCCCCAGCGATGGCGAGCAGGTGGTCGGTTGCCTCGTCGACTGATCGCGCCGGGGCAAAGCGGTAGTTGAGATTGCACGTAAACGAGGAGGGCACGACGTTGTTGGCCACGCCGCCGGAGGCCTTGGTCACGCCCAACACCTCCAAGAACTCAAGCCCACCGACATCGACCGAGCGGGGTTCCATGGTGCCGATCTTGTCGAGCCACAGCCCGGCCTTCGAGATGGCGTTCTCTCCCAGCCAGGGCCGGGCACTGTGGGCGGCCTTGCCTTCGAACGTGACCTCGGCGTTGATGACGCCAAGGCACCCGAGCTCGATGGCGAGGTCGGTCGGCTCGAGTACCACCGCCACCTCGCTGCTCGTGAGCCAGGGGGTGTGCGACAAGACCTTCTCGAGGCCGTTGCCGGCCATCGGACCTTCTTCGGCCTCATAGAAGACGCCCACGACGTCGTAAGGGCCCTCCCGCACGTCCTCGTCCTTGAGGAGCTCGAGCATGACCGCCACGCCGGACTTCATGTCACTGGCTCCGAGACCGTGGATTCTCCCCTTTTGCAGATAAGCGGGGCCCTGACCCTGGTTGGGCACCGTGTCGATGTGACCGTACAGGGAGATCAGCGGCCGCCCCGACCGCTTGCCGACCACCAGTGAGTTGCTGATGCGATTGACGCCCTCATGGCCGAATACCGGCATCAACTCCTGCGCCAGGTGGGTGCAGATCCGCCCTTCCCGCCCGGTCTCGGACGGAATATCGATGAGGTCTATCACGGTCTGGACGACGTCGCTCATGGTGCCACCCGGTCTACACCGAGACTTCGTACTCCCGCAGAGCGTCGTTCAACGAGGTTTTGCGGTCGGTCGACTCGGTTCGTTTGCCAACAATCAGAGCGCACTGTAGGTCGTACGTGCCCGCCGGGAACGTCTTTGGCCGCGTCCCGGGTAGGACTACCGAGTTGGCAGGCACGCGTCCCCGCATCTCCACCGGTTCGTCGCCGGTCACGTCGATGATCGGCGTCGAAGCCGTGATGGTGGTGTTGGCGCCGAGGACTGCCCCTTCTTCGATCAGGACCCCCTCCACGATGATGCACCGGGAGCCGATGAAGGCTCCATCTTCCACGATCACCGGCCGGGCCCCGGCGGGCTCCAGCACCCCGCCGATCCCCACTCCCCCCGACAGATGGACTCCCCGTCCGATCTGGGCGCAGGAGCCCACGGTGGCCCAGGTGTCGACCATCGTGCCCGATCCGACGTACGCCCCGATGTTGACATAGCCGGGCATGACGATGACCCCCGGTTCACAGAACGCCCCATATCGCACGGTGCCGGGAGGAACGACCCGTAGCCCTTGGGCAGCGAGGCCCGACTTGGTCGGAATCTTGTCGTAGTACTCGAAGGGTCCCGCCTGCAGGGTGTCAGACTCGGCGAGACGGAAGTAACCGAGAATCGCCTGCTTGACCCAGGTGTTCACGACCCATTCACCCTCGATCTTCTCCGCCACCCGCAACTTCCCGGCGTCGAGGGCTGCAATGGTTCGAAGAATCGCCTCGGCCGCTTCGCCGACCAGTTCTGGATCCTCCGCGGCTTGCTCTATGAGATGACGATCGTCAGCTTCCTGGGACACGCAGCACCTTTCTGATCAGCTCGGCGGCCTCCTCACATTCTCCCAGGGTTGGCACCAGCGCCAGACGAATGTAGCCCTCACCGCCGGTGCCGAAAGCCCGACCCGGGGCGACCACGATGCCCTCCTCGAGGAGTTGGAGCGTGACCGCCTCATCGTCACCCACCCGGACCCACATATACAGCCCGGCCTCTGACGCCACCACGTCGTGCTCCAGTTCCTCGAACGCCGCCCTCAGGATCCGGCGTTTTCTACGGAAGATCTCGCGCCGCTCGGCCGCGTGTTCATCATCCGACCAGGCGGCCGCTCCGGCGTGCTGCACGTATTCGGCCGGAGCCACCCCGGCCGACGATCGCAGGGTGCGGATCGTGGCGATCGCCTCGGCGTCTCCCACGATGGCTCCCGAGCGATAACCGGTCATTCCCGACCGTTTCGACAGACTCAAGTACGACAGCGCCCCCCGGAAGCCCTGACCGGCAACTTGCAGAATCGAGCCCGGCGGCTCGTCGTCGTACAGGTCGACGTAGCACTCATCGGAGCAGAGCCAGGCTCCGGCTTCACGAGTCCGGTCCAACATCTGTGCCATCACTTCGCCGGGAGTGACGGAGCCGGCCGGGTTGTGCGGTGAACACATCCACACCAGCGCAGCCCGGTTCAGCGATTCCTCCGGTATGTCGGCCGCCCGCAGAACGAAGTCGCCTGTCAGCACCACCGGGTCCAGCAAGGCACCCGCAAACAAAGCCCCCCGCTCATACACCGGGTAGCCCGGGCTGCCGTACACGACGCTGGCACCGGCGTCGCGGTCGACGAACGCCAGCGGAGTGAGAAAGATCGCCTCCTTGCTGCCAGAGGTCGGGATCACCTGGGTTTCGGGATCGACCAGCACCCCAAACCGTCGCCCCAGGTACGACGCAATCGCCTCGCGAATCACGGCCAACCCCCTGGCCGTGGGATATTGGGAAACGGCGGGAACATTGGCCTTGAGCGTTTCCGGGATGAAGGGCGGCGTCGGCTCCCGGGGATCGCCAATAGAGAAATCCACCAACGGCAGCCCGGCCTCCCGCCGATCGCGAGCCCGGTGTTGCACGACCTCGAGCGGGTACGTCCCGAGGGACTTCACGATGGGGTTGGTGTGCACGCCTCAACGGTAGTGGCGCATGTTGTCATAGACTTTCTGCCGTGAAGTCGGCGACCTACAGGCTCATCTACGGTGGGATCGGTCTGACGATTCTGGCCATCGTGCTTCTCACGTGGGCGTTCGCCCCCAGCGGCATCCAACCAGATTATCCACCCGGTCTGGAGCGGGTCTCGCCCAGCAACGGAGAAACCGTACTCACCCAGGGCTTGATCGAAGTCGACCTCGAGCCCAACTATCGCCTGCGGTTGAACATCGACGGGCTCGATATCCCGCAGGACCAGGTCAACTCCGTCGGAGGCGGAACCGGGATTCATCTGTGGAGCCCCGGCCCCGGCCGCGCGTTCTCTTCATGGACCCCCGGAGAGCACGTGGTGACGGTGGAGTTCTTCAACCCCACCGGGGTAGGCGGTGGGACCTACACCTGGAGTTTCCGAACGCAGTGAAATACGGCTATTCGGGGCTTCCACCGGACGACGTCTCGGACGAGGACTTTCTGGACGGCCTGGTGGCCGAGGGATACACCGCAATGGAGTTGGGTTTCGTCCGGGACTTCCCCTGGAAAAAGCCCCGCTGCGAGAAGTTCGGTGCTCTGGCGGCCGAACGTGGCATCAGCCTGTCGGTCCACGCCCCGTTCTTTGCGATGCTGACGGTCGAGGACGAGGACCGCGCCAAGCAATGCGTCCACGCCATCGAGCATTCGATGAAGCTGTCCCAGGCCATGCACGGCACCATCACCGTGGTCCACCCGGGGCATGCCCGCGACCGGACCTCGGAGGAGATTCTCGACCTGGTACGGGAGAGGCTCGACTATCTCGCCTCCAAGACCACCCACCTCTCCCAGCCGGTTGGTCTCGAGACCTCGGGCACGGTGGGGGCCTTCGGCAGCCTCGGAGACATCGCCGTGCTCGCCAACGAGTACCCGTTCGTCTACCCCGTGATCGACTGGGCTCACGTCCACGCCGTCACCCAGGGCCAGATGACCAACCGGGAGGCGTTCGAGGCGGTCGTCAGCTTTCTCTATGCCGAGTTTCCCAACTTCAAGACGGAGCATCTCCATACCCACTTCTCCGACAACCAGTTCGGTCCCGGAGGGGAGATCCGCCATGTCCCCTACGGCGAGGGCACCTTGCGAGCAGCCCCGCTGGCCGAGACGATTGCCAGCATGGATCTCGACATCACGGTGATTTCTGAGAGCCACCACCTCGAAAGCCACCGCGCCATATTCCGCGAGCTCACCGACGGGTTGGCCAACGCACCGGCGGCGCCGGCCACCAACACCCGGAAGCTGTCGAAGCTGATCCTGCCGAAACCGGTGTCGGTCATCGTCGACGGAGAGACGTTCGTACCCATTGGTGTACGCCAGCCGCTCCGGCTCTCCAACATCGACAAGCCACTGTTCGGCGAGAGCGGATACACGAAGGGTGACCTGATCCAGTATTACGCATCGATCGCGCCGTACGTGCTTCCCCACATCGCAGACCGGCCGCTCACCATGGTGCGGTACCCCGACGGCATCACCGGCGAGCATTTCTACGAGAAACGCTCGCCGTCGCACGCTCCCGAGTGGATCAACACGTCGACGATGAGCGACGGCATCGAGTACATCACCGCCAACGACCGGGCCACGCTGATGTGGCTGGCCAACATGGCGTGCATCGAGATCCACCCGACGCTCCACCGGGGAGACGACACCGAGGCAGACATCGCCTTGTTCGACATCGATCCCCAGGAGGGAGCCTCGTGGGCCGACCTGGCCGAGGCGGCCGATTTGTTGAAACTACTCCTCGACAACCTGGGGATACAGGCGTACCCCAAGACTTCGGGATCGCGCGGCCTGCACGTACATGTGCCGCTCGGCCCGGGCCACGGCTTTGAACGATCACGCGGATTCATCGCCGCTGTGGGCGGTCTGCTGGCCAAAGCCAACCCCGACGGGATCTCCATCGAGTTCGACAAGAGCAAACGCAAAGGCAAGGTGTATATCGATATCGGCCAGAACGGCCCCCGCCGCACCACGTCGGGTGTCTATTCGGTTCGCCCCCGCCCGGGGGCCCCCGTGTCGACGCCCCTTGCATGGGACGAAATCGGCCACATCGACCCGACCCAGTTCACCATCGAGACCATCTGGGAGCGCCTCGGCACCGTGGGTGACCTATTCGCTCCGGTCACGCGCACGGGACAAGATCTCACCACAGCCGAAGAGGCACTAGGCCTGTGAGGCCACACCGATCGGATCGCGTAGGAAGCCCCGGACCGTCGGGTAGGCGAGCTCGATGGTGGGTTCTGCATCCAACGTCTCGAGGATCGCACGCCAGATGCGCTCCTCGACCCCTCTTCGCTCGCGGGGATCGGTCAAGAACCTGAGAGTCAGCAAGACCCCACTGTCGCGCACGGACAGGTAGACCGTCGGCCGCAACACCCCCAGCTTGATGTTGTAGTTGCGGGCGATCTTGCGAATCCGGGCGCCGGCCTCGGCCTCGATTTCAGGTGAGTGCGTCTCCGCGATCTCCCGAAAACGCTCCTCCGCCAGGTGCCAATCGGACTCGAAGGTGATGAGGACAGCCATCTCGTGCCACACGAATTCGAACCCCTCCGTGTAGTTCGCCAGCTGGGTGGTGAACAGACCGCCATTGGGAATGTGGATCAGCCGACCGGTGGCTTGCTCGGCGTCGACCCAGTTGCCGACTTCCGCCACCGTGAATCGAAAGAGGCGCAGATCGATCACGTCCCCTTTCGTACCGTCGATCTCGATCCGATCCCCCACCCGAAACGGCCTCCGCACCAGGACATACACCCAGCCCGCCATGTCCTTCAACACGTCGGCGAGGGCGATCGCGAGACCGGCCGACACCACCGCCAGGTACGTGGCGAGATTGTCGAACGCGTCGATCCAGATCCACGCCAGCGCAATCGAGCTCACCACCGTCAACGCATACGTGGTGAGCTTGCTGGTGCGATAGACCGCCTCGGTGTCATCAAGGCGCATGTGCAGGACACGCCCGATCAGGTATCGAAGCAGCAGCGCCACCACGACGACGATGAGCGTTCCGAACAGCTTGGTTTGCGTCGCCGGCGACAAGCTGAACTGCTCAGTTATCCAATCCACAATGCTCCTTCTACATCGACAACTGGTTCGAGAGGACACAGGAGGTGCGCTGATGCGCGCCTTCCCGATTCGGGGAACCCATCCCCTACGAGTATGGGGGTCCTGTGGCCAACCGTCCAGATGGAATCTGCCCCCTGGAGAGCCCGTCAGTCGGCGAGGCAGGTGGGCCCGATGCCCGCCGGACGATCTGGATGATGAGCCCAGCCGGGTCATCTCCGCGCCACACCGTTCGTTTGCGGTTCGTCGCGCTCGTGAACGCCCGGAGGACCCGCCCGGCCGGTCGAGCGGATGCCGACGACTGTCGCTCACCCGGCGGGTTGTTCGGGGTAGGTTGGAGCATGCTCGAACCGATCGATGTCCGCCCGCCAGGCGATCGCTGCGACGTTCCAGGTGACATGGACGAACCGGATAGTAAAGCCATCGCATCCCCCCTTTCACGGCTCCTGGCGTCCGGGCTCACATGGGACGGAGCCGATAGCTCGTGAAGACGCGAACGTTTGACAGCCCGCAGGGTTGGACCTGGATCGACGTGGAGCTCATCACCGCCGGCGTCGACGAGCTGCTCGAAACGCTTGCCCATTTGCATCTCGACCCGTTGTCTGTTCGCGACGCGGTTGAAGACATCGACCTGCCCAAAGTAGATGATTTCGGTGCCAGCATGAGCGTGGTGTTCCACGGGCTGGGAGAAGCAACGATCGCCACCTACGAGATCGACTGCTTCCTGACCGATGCAGCGCTGGTCACCATCCATCGGGGACGCTCACCGGCGCTCGACGCGTTGTACGCCGAGATCGAACGCCACCCCCAGCTCGCCCACGGCGGTCCGGACGAGCTGATGGCCCGCCTCGCCGACGTGGTGAGCCGCCGCCTCCTCACTGTCCTCGACACGTTTGACAATCGGTATGAGGACCTGATCGACAAGGCCCTCAACGCCGATGACAATCTCCTGGCCGAGCTGACGGCGGTGCGACGCGACCTCGCCACGGTGCGCCGGATCGTCCATCCACAACGCGAGGTTTTGGACCAGCTCCGGGCCTCGGAGTCTCCGCTCATCAGCGACGCCGGACGGCGGCGTTTCCACGACGTGTTCGACATCGCCAACCGGGTGGCGACCGGCCTGGACGCAGCGCGCACCTCGTTGGCCGAGACACTGGAGGCCTACCGGGGGGCGGAAGCCCGCCAGGCCACCGACGTCACGAAGGTGTTGACCATCTATGCAGCCATCATGCTGCCGCTATCGCTGATCGCCGGTTTTTTCGGCATGAACTTCGTCAACCTCCCCTGGCTGACCCGGGACTGGGGGTGGATCGTCGTCACTGCTGTCATGGGGTTCATCGCGGTGTTGTCGCTGGGGATCTTTGTCGCCCTCGGTTGGATCGAGCGCCCGAGCGGACGCGAGGCCGGTCGCACACTGGGCCGCGGCCTGGCAGAGGCGGCTCGGGCGCCGGTCCAGGTGTTTGGAGCCGTGTATGAGATCACCACGATGCCGGTTCGCCGCGACGCCGAAGCCGACTCCGACCGCTGACGGTCCATCGGACCGCCCTCAAGACGCAGCCTGCAACACCGACACCGAGCCCGGCGGGCCTCGGACCCGGACGGCCCGGCGTTCCGGGTCGACAGCTAGCTTTCACACAGATGGACGCTGTGACCATGATCGTCGAGATCCCGAAAGGGAGCCGCAACAAATACGAGATGGACCACGATTCGGGCGACATCTTCCTCGATCGCATGTTGTTCACCGCCACCCGCTACCCGGCCGACTACGGCTTCTTTCCTGACACCCTGGCCGACGATGGCGACCCGCTCGACGCGATGGCTCTCGTCAGCGAGCCCACATTCCCCGGCTGCCACATCCGAATCCGGCCGCTCGGATTGTTCCTCATGGAAGATCAGGGCCAGGACGATCACAAGGTGCTCGGCGTCCCCACGGGGGATCCCCTGTGGGTCGACGCCCATGACCTCGATGATGTTCCGGCCCACCTGCTACGCGAGCTGGAACATTTCTTCAGCGTGTACAAGGAGCTCGAGGACAAGAAGACCGCTGTTCTCGGCTGGCGGCCGGCGGCCGAGGCGTTCAGCGTGATCGAGGCGGCCCGGGCCGCCGTCCGCTGAGCCGGCCGCCGGTTCCAGGCATCGGCGAATTCTGGCGCCGTTGGCTCAATCGGCGGTGACGAGGGGTGCCACCTCGTCGGCGATGAGCGCGTACGAACGTGTGAGCTGGTCGTGGGTGAGCCCGGCGTTGTCCATCATGAACGTGAACCTCGAGATGCCACCCAGCGCCTGCGAATGCCGCAGAATCTTGGCGGCCACCTCCTCGGGACCGCCGACCAGCAGGGCGCCGGTGGGGCCGTTCTGGGCGTCGAAAGCCTCCCTCGTGACGGGCGGCCACCCGCGTTCTCGCCCAATCCGGTTGAACATGTCTCGGTAGCCGGGGAAGTAGTCGGCGACTGCCTGATCGCCGTCCTCGGCGACATACCCGAGCGAGTGCAGCCCGACCCGTAGCTTCTCCGGCGGGTGGCCCGCCTCGGCGGCCGCCCGACGGTACAGCTCGACGAGCGGGGCGAAACGATGGGTTTCGCCCCCGATCACGGCCACCATCAGCGGCAGTCCGTACATCCCGGCGCGGACGAAGGAGGCGGGGGTGCCTCCCACCCCGACCCAGATCGGGAATGGTTCCTGCACCGGTCTCGGATACACGGGCTGATCCTCGAGCGGGGGGCGGAAACTCCCCGACCACGTCACCCGCTCGTTGTGGCGGATGCGCAGCAGTAGCTCCAGTTTCTCGGAAAAGAGGGCGTCGTAGTCCGCCAGATCGAGGCCGAACAGGGGGTAGGCGTCGACGAACGATCCCCGGCCGACAACCATCTCGGCCCGCCCACCGGAGATGAGGTCGAGCGTCGCGAAGTTTTGGAACACCCGCACGGGATCGGCGGCGCTGAGCACGGTGACCGCGCTGGTGAGACGAATGTTGCTGGTACGGGCGGAAGCGGCGGCCAGGATGAGGGTCTGGGCCGAATCGAGAAACTCGGGTCGGTGATGCTCGCCGACCCCGAAGACATCGAGACCGACCTCGTCGGCGACCTCGATCCGTTCCAGCAGTTCGGCCATGGCTCGCTGCCGGGCTTCGGGCCCGCCGGTCTCTGGGCGGTAGGCGGCGAAACTGTCGATGCCGATCTCCATAGCGGTGTTACTCCTCAGCCGGCCTGTTCGAGCGCCGCCGGCCCCTGCTCCAACAGCTGGGCGAAGGTGATCTCGTCAATGACGGGAATCCCGAGCGATTCGGCTTTGGCGAGCTTGCTTCCGGCATTGGCCCCTGCCAACAGCGCCGTTGTGCGTTTGGACACCGATCCCGTGACTTTGGCGCCGGCCGCCTCGGCTGCCGCCTTCGCCTCTTCCCGCGTGAAGCCGTCGAGTGTGCCGGTGATGACCAGCGTCACCCCCTGCAGCAGGTCGCTGAATCCACCTTCTGGCTCGGGTTGTTCGAAACGCAGTCCCGCCTGGCGGAGCCGGGTGATGAGCCCTTGGTTGTCGGAGTCGGCGAACCATTCGGTGATCGTGCGGGCGATCTCCGATCCGATGCCGTCGATGGCCTCGATCTCCTCGGCGGACGCCTCGGCCAGTCGGTCGAGCGACCGGAACTCCCGGATGAGGGTGGTGGATACGGTCGGGCCGACCAGATTGATGCCCAGCGCCGTCAGCAGTTTGGAAACCGGTCGATCCTTCGATGCCTCGATGGCGGTGATCAGGTTGTTGGTCGACACCTCCCCCCAGCCTTCCCGACCCAGCAGGTCTTCGACCTTCAGCCGGTAGATGTCGGCGGCATCCTTGATGAGCCCCTCTTCCAACAGGAGGTCGACGGTCTTGTAGCCAAGACCCTCGATGTCCATGCCGCCCCGGCTGGCGAAATAGAACAGCCACTCCCGGAGGCGGCTGGGGCAGGCGAACCCTCCCGTGCACTTGGCGCGGGCTTCTCCTTCCGGAGTGACGATGGCGTGGCCACAGAACGGACATTCGGCGGGCATGTGCCAGATGGGCGGGTCTCCCTTGCGATCCGACAGGACCGGGCCGACGATTTCGGGGATCACATCGCCCGCCCGCCGGACGATCACCGTGTCCCCGATGCGCACGTCCTTGCGCTGCAGTTCCTTTTCATTGTGCAGCGTCGCCATGCGGACGTTGGCCCCACCCACGAAGATCGGCTCCACCTCGGCAAACGGGGTGACGTTGCCCGTCCGCCCCACGTTGACGTGAATGTCGACGAGCTTGCTGGTGCGCTCCTCGGGCGGGAACTTGTAGGCGATCGCCCAACGGGGGGCGCGGGCGGTGTAGCCGAGCTCGTTCTGGTCGGCCAGGGAGTCCACCTTGATCACGACACCGTCCGTCTGGTAGTCCAGCCCGCCCTCACCGTGGCGGGTTTTTTCGGCTGCGGCCACATACTTCTTGACCTCGTCCAGCGTCTCCACGCGTTTCGACTTGGGATTGACCGGAAAACCGAGCTCCCGCAGGTATTCGATGCTCTCCCAGTGGGAGGCAAACGAAGGCCCGCCCTCCTGGTAGCCGATCTGGTAAGTCCAGATCGCCAATGCGCGCGAGGCCGTGACGGCCGGATCTTTCTGCCGGACCGAGCCGGCCGCCATGTTGCGGGGGTTGACGTACACCTGGCCACCGGCCGCCGCCTGTTCTTCGTTCAGTTTGTCGAACGCCGATACGGGCATGTAGATCTCCCCCCGCACCTCCATGACAGCAGGCGCCGGTTTGAGGGTGCGCAACGGAACCGATTGGATGGTGCGGACGTTGGCGGTGACGTCTTCGCCCGTCGTGCCGTCGCCCCGGGTGGCCGCCCGGGTGAGTACTCCGTTCTCGTAGGTGAGCGACATGGCGGCACCGTCGATCTTGAGCTCACACACGAAACCGCCCGGAGTCCGGCCGAGCAACCGCTCGGCTTTTTCAAGCCAGGCATCCAGGTGCTCGGGCGTCTCGGCGTTGTCGAGGCTGAACAACGCCGCCCGGTGCCGGACGCTGCTGAACAGGGCGTCTGCCGGCGCCCCCACCCGCTGCGTGGGAGAGTCCGATGTGATCAACTCCGGGTTGGCGGCCTCCAACTCCTCCAACTCCCGATACAGGAAGTCGTACTCGGCGTCGGGGATGGTGGGCTGGTCGAGCACGTAGTAGGCGTGGGAGTGCTCGCGCAGCAGGCGGCGCAACTCGTCGATGCGGTTGGCGACATCCATCGTATTGACTCTATGCGTCCGGTGGACCTCCCCCGACCGCGGAAATCAGGCGACCTCGAGCTCTGCGATGTGTGCCACGCCATCACCCTGGTTCACCAGCGGGTGCTGGGTGTGGCCGATGATCATGCCCGATACCCGGGCCTTGACCGATCCGAGTCGCTTTCCGAATGGATCGCGAATCGTGCCCACCACATCTCCCTTGGCGACCCGGTCGCCGAGCTGGACCTCGAGGCCGAAGATGCCGCTCCTGCCGGCCCGCACCCAGCGGCTTTTCCAGGAGACCAACATCCCGCCGCCGTCTGGTGGAGCACCGCCGATCACGCCTAGCGATTCGAGCACGCGGAGGATGCCGTCGCGACCGGCGACGATGGCGGGACCATCGAACCGGGACGCCTCACCCCCTTCGTACAGCAGCACCCGTGACCCGGCCTCGGTTGCGGCCTGACGCAGCGAGCCATCCCGAATGCGTGAGTGGATGGCGATGGGAGGCGAAAATGCCTCTGCCAGGGCCAGGGTCTCGGGGTCTTCCAGGTTTGCCCGGATCTGCGGGAGATTGGTCCGCTGGTTGGAACCGGTGTGCAGATCGATGCCGACTCCACACCGGCTGACGACCTCCGTCATCAGGAGGTGGGCCAGCCGGGAGGCGAGCGACCCCCGCGGTGATCCCGGAAATGAACGGTTGAGATCACGCCGGTCGGGCAGATATCGATCATCGGAGTTGAACCCGTGGACGTTGACGACCGGCACCGCCAGCACCGTCCCGCTCATCGACTTCGGATCCAGCCGCTCGGTCACACGCCGGATGATTTCGACTCCACCGATCTCGTCGCCGTGGATGGCGCTGCTCAGCCACACCGTGGGTCCCGGCTTTCGGCCGTGGTACACGAGGATGGGGAGCGATACCGGCGTTCCCGACATGAGCCGGGCGATGGGGAGCTCCAGCTTCTTCACCGTGCCGGGCTTCACCGTCACCTCGGCGATCTGGAGGACCTCATTCAACGTGTTCGTCACCAAGCGGCTCGGACGGAAGCGGCTCGACCTTCCGGAGGCGCCGGCGCCGCTCCGGTACCAGATCGCGCATGGATTCCAGCTTCCCGAAGCAGAGCAAACGGTCCTCCGGCTCGAGAACCCGATCCTGGCGCGGATTGGGGATCACCGTGTGGCCCCGGTTCAGCGTCAACACCGTGATATCCCGCTGGCGCAAAGCGGAGTCCTTGATCGACTTGCCCACGAGCTCCGAACCGTCCCGTACGAGGATTTCGGCCACCCCGTATCCGGTGCTGACCGTCAGCCGCTGCCGCACATCGAGTTCGGGAAAAGCAGTCTGGCGATCGATGAAGTCGACGATGGCCCCGGCGATGTCGAGGTCGGTGGCGGTCTCGATGCCCTCGAGCCCGGGAGATGAGTTCACTTCCAGCACCAATGGTCCCTTGTCCGTCTCGAGCATGTCGACACCGGCCACGCGCAGCCCCATGATCTGGGCCGACTGCACGGCCACCCGTTCGTACTTCGGATCGATGTCGATCGCCTCGCTGGTTCCACCCCGGTGGAGGTTGGAACGGAATTCGCCCTCCTGGGCCCGACGGCGCATGGCCGCCACCACCCGATCGCCGATCACCAGTGCCCGGATGTCCCGGCCCTTGCTCTCGGCCACAAACCGCTGGATCAATACGTTCTGGCGGGTGCTCTGCAACGTCTCGATCACGGCCTCGGCAACCTTGGTGTCCGGTGCCAGGATCACCCCGATCCCCTGGGTGCCTTCGAGCAGTTTGATGACCACCGGGGCTCCGCCCACGCGCTCGATGGCGGGCAGAACATCGGCCCGGTCGCGCACGAACGTCGTGGCCGGAATGCGGATGCGGTGACGGGACAGAATCTGGATGGAGCGGAGCTTGTCTCTCGAATTGGCAATTCCATTCGACGTGTTCGGGGTGTAGACGTCCATCTGCTCGAACTGGCGGACGACCGCGATCCCAAAGAACGTGATGGAGGCCCCGATCCGGGGCAAGATCGCGTCGTAATGGGACAAGAGCTTTCCCCGGTACTGCAGGTCGGGCTCGTCCCCGGCGAGGTCGATCGAGAAACGGAGCGTGTTGAGGACACGGGCCTTGTGGCCGCGGTCGGCGGCTGCTGCTTTGAGCCGGCGCGTCGAGTACGCCTCCGGTGCTCGGGAGAGGATCGCCAGTTTCATCGTTTACCCGATACAACATAGGAGCTGCCGGGATCGACGGCGAACCTTTTTCTGAGCGCCGATCGGCCCAGCAGCAGGCGGAAGCCCATGGTGTCCCGTGACGTGAGCGTCACGTCGATGTCGAACTCATAAGCGCCGATCTTCATCGGGGTCCGGATCACCGGCCGCCGCTCCGAATGCCCACTCGATGACCGCACCCGCCGGAACCCGATGACCTGCGCTTCGGCCTCGTATGAAGGCCGGGACTTGCGCTGAGCCGGGTGTACCTCGAATGCGGCCCACTTGACGCCGTCCCGCTCGCTCAGTCGCAACCGAAATGCGTGAAGCGCCGACGTCCGGGCCCCGGTGTCGGCCTTGGCCTTGATGGGAACGGGACAGAGCTCGGGAAGTTCCACGAACTCCCGCCATCCGACCAGCTGTTTGGGCATCGGCGGATCATACCGGCCCCGATCGGCCCGGCTGGGAGCGGAAGCCTGCTGCCGCTGAGCCGGTACAACGTGGTGGGCGGAGCGGCCTAGGCGGTCACCAGGTCGCCGAGGATCTGGCCCGCAGCGAGTTTTCCCGGGCCGCCGATGACGCACCCGCCGGGATGGGTGCCGGACCCGCACTGGTAGTAGCCCTTGATGGGTGTGCGGTACTGGTTCCATCCGGGGGCAGGCCGGTTCATGAACATCTGGCCCGCGAACAGCTCGCCGGCGAAGATGTTGCCTTCGGTGAGACCGACGGTCCGTTCGATGTCAAGGGGCGTCACCACCTCACGGTGGATGATCAAATCGGCGAAGCCGGGAAAGAACTCCTCGAGCGTCTCCTGCACGGCGTCGCCCAGGTTCTCGCGCTCGGCATCCCAGTCCCCCGGCGTCCCGTCATCGTTCAGCAGGTGATAAGGCGCATACATCACGAAGCAGGACATGACGTGCTTGCCGGGCGGCGTCATGTCGGGGTCGAGGGTGGATTGCACGCACACGTCGAGAAAGGGCCGGCGGCTGAACCGGCCGGCCTCACAGTCGGCAAAAGCCTCCTCCAGATAGTCGATCGAGGGACCAACGTTGGTGAAGCCCTCAAAGACCTCCGGGCGATCCTCTAGACCGGGAAACGGTGGCAGCCCGGTGAGCGCGAAGTTGACTTTGGCAGCTGTGCCCTGGAACTTCATCTCCGAGATGGGGCCGATGAGGGAGTCGGGAAGCGTGGTCGGGTCGACCAGCTGGGTGAACGTGCGGCGCGGGTCGAGGGCACTCACGACGACCGGCGCCAGGATCTCCTCGCCATCGTCGAGCCGAACCCCGGTGGCCACGCCGTCTGCGACGATGACCTCGGCCACCGGGGCGTCGACACGGATGGTCACCCCGAGGGCCTCGGCCGCCCGTGCCAATACCTGGGTGAAGCCACCATTGCCGCCTTTGTGGAATCCCCACTCACCGAACACTCCGTCGTACTCGCCGATGACGTGGTAAAGCCACACGAGGGCGGAGCCGGGAGAGCGGGGACCGACCTTGCTGCCGATGATCGAGCTGGAGGCGAGCAGCGACTTCACCAACTCGTTCTCGAAATACCGGTCGAGAATCTCGGACACACTCCCCGTCCAGATCACGTCCAGCAACTCCCTGATGTCGGGATCGAGCCCGTCCAGGTACTCCTGCAGGGCCGCCATTTCCTTACGGTCGCCGGGGTCGTCGCTCAACGCATTGGGGGGCACCATGTCCATGAGCGGCTTCATGGCATGGCACAGCCGTTCGGTCATGTGGGCGAAATCGAGATACGCCTCGGCGTCGCTACGCGAGTGGCGGGCAATCTCGTGGTAGTTCTCCATCGTGTCGGCGCTCATCACGAGGTACTCACCGTTACGTCCGACCTGAAACGTGTGCGGCAGGGGCAGCACTTTCATACCGTGCTCAGCGAGGTCGAGATCCTGGACGATGTCGGGGCGGATCAGGCTGAGGGCATATGAGAAGGTGGTGAACTTGAAGCCCGGCAGAAGCTCCTCGGTGATGGCGGCACCACCCACGAAGGGCCGCCGTTCCAGCACCAACGTCTCCAGCCCGCTCTTGGCGAGGTAGGCGGCGTTGACGAGCCCGTTGTGCCCTCCCCCGATCACAATGGCATCGGTCATCGAGTCGTCCTCTCGGGTAGGTAGAAGGGCATGTCGACCACTTTCGCCCGCACGTTCTCGGGCCGGTGGATAGGTACGAGCTCGAGTGCCACCTCGCTTCCGGGCTCGATGAGGTCCAGCGGGAGCTTGGCGATGGCGATGTGGCGCTTGAGAATCGACGAGTAGACGAAGCTGGTGGCGTACCCGGCATATCCGCCGTCGGGCCGGTAAACGCTCATTGCGTGCTGGTGGAGGACCCCTTCTTTGGGAGCGATGAGGCCCTGGTCGTTGTAGACCCGTTCGTAATCATGCCAGTCGACCGCCAGGCCGACCGTGTTCCAGCGGGTGGTGCCCCGGTCGCGGGCAGCCGCAATAGCGCTGCGGCCGATGAAGTCACGATCGAGATCCACCATCCACCCCCAGCCGAGCTCATCGAGCGTCTCGCGCTGGGCATCCACCCAGGCGAAGCGGGCAGATCGGAAATCCACATCGATCAGCAGCAGACCCGCCTCGATCCGGGCCATGGCGAGAGCGAGTTCGCCGACGGGCTTGATGTTGAATCCGGCGCCCACGTCGAAGAGCAGATCGAAGAGCTCGACTGCCCGGCCGGCCTCCACCCATACCTCGTAGCCGAGATCACCCGTGAACCCGGTACGGCTGATGATCGCCGGAATGCCTTTCAGCTCAGCCGAGGTGAGTCCGAAATACGCGAGGTCGTCGACGGCGTCGGTCAGCTCTCGCAGCACGCTGATCGAATGGGGTCCTTGCAGCGCCAGCATGCCGTAGTCCTCGCTGATGTCCTCGATGGTTACGACCTGGCGTTCACCCACGAGGCCGGACAGGTAGCGGAGGTTGGGCTGGGCGGTGGCGAGCCAGAACTCGTTCTCATCTGAACGAAGAACTATCCCGTCCTCCATCACCCAACCATCGGGGTTGCACCATGCCACGTAGCGGGCCCTGCCCACCCGACCCATCGGCCGAACCATGACCCAATCGAGGAAGGCGCCGGCATCGGCTCCCGAAATCCGATATTTGAAGAGGGGCGACGTGTCGAAGACCCCGCAACCGTCACGGATGGCGTAATACTCGGTGATGGCCGAGTACTGGTACCGCGGCGCCGATAGGTAGCCGGACCAGTGGTCCCAGATCCGCGGCTCGTTGTAGCGAGCCAATCGCTCGAAGAATGGAGACGTCTTGGGCACGGTCCGAGCTTAGAAGCTCCACCGACCACGGCTACAGTCGCAGAATGCCGGAACAATCCGAACGCATGCCGGGGGGCCTGCGGCTGGCCCGAACCACGCCGATGTTCGACGAAGAGTCAGTTCCAGAGCGACTGCTGGCCGCCCACCGCATAGCCGACGGTGTGTGGGGCCGACTGGTGGTCCACAGCGGAGCCCTGGTGTTCGCGTTCGAGGACGACCGGACCTCTCCATACCGCGTCGAGGCGGGAGAATCCATCGACATCCCGCCCCGTCGGCCACACCGGCTCATCCTCGATGACCCCGTGAGATTCCAAATCGAATTCCATCGGGCTGCCGACGCCAGCTGAGAAATCACATGGCCGGATCGAGCTCCAGGGCCCAGAGTCGGTCGGCAACGAGTTCGCGACCGCGGGCGGCATAGCGGCGGAATGTGCTGTAGGACACGTGGGCCTGCCGGGCGGCTGCCTCGTGCGTCGGAGCGGGGTTGAGAAACCCGTGATAGAGCACCGGATACAGCTTCGCGTGCTCGGTGTCGGCAGTGATGTCCTCCACCACCTGCTTCACCAGCTTGCGCAAGGCCTCGATCTCGGACCCATCCCGGCGGTGCCGGACCACGACTGAGGCGTGCAACAGCGGGCTCGATTCCAGCGCCGACGGACGATTGAAGTCTCGCAAGACGTCGAACACGGCGGATCGGAAGTCTTTCTCGGACAGAAACACCAGGTCGGCTGACGGGGGGCCGCTGGAGAGATCGGGCTCCTCGGACACCTCCCGGGCCGCCATCAGGTCGAGCCACGCCATTGGGGAGCGAACGCGCCAATCGTGTCCGTACACGCCATACGGCCGTTCCAGCTCGGCGTGTTCCAAGTCCCGGTAGCGGGGCATATCGGCGTAACTGAACAGCGGCTCCCAGAAATCGGGATCACCACACACGACGAACGTCTGGGCCAGCCGGGGGGTCGAGAGGTACTTGCGTACGAACTCGATGAAGATGCGGCTCTGCACCGGCGTGATCGCCTGATACGAATCGAGATCCATCCACATCCGAAACAGGAGTGCCTGCTCATCGGCGCGAAGGCGGCTTTGCCGAATCACTTCGGCGGCCAGCGGGTCGAAGTCGACCTCGCCTGCGTCGTCGTATTCGTGGATCAGCAGCTCGAGCCAGAACCCGGTGATCGAGCCGGCCATGGACCGGATCACCGTCACCGACTCTGGCGCCAGATCGAGCCACAGGCCCAGGATCGCGGCCGCCTGCGGGCCTTCGTGACGACCGGCTGCCTCTACCAGCACCGCATGGTCTTCTGGATGGAGCGCATCGACGTGGGCCTCCTCCTCCACGCTGAAATCGAGATAGGGCTTCACGAACGGGCTGTCGCGGTGCAAATAGACGTAGTCCATCAGCGTCACCGCCTGGTCGGCAGGCCGCGCCGCCAGTATGGATCGATAGTGGGAGCGGGCGTCGTCGTGGAGGCTCGCGTATCGGTTGGGGTTGCGCCACCTCAGATCCGCTGCCACTGCTTCCCGCGCCAGATCGTGGGGGGCGATCCCGCGAATGTGGGCTTCCATGAACGAACGCTGGGCGAGCCATTCGAAGAGGGCAGTCGGATCATCGGTGGGAACCGTTGCCTCGAGCAGCTCTTCGGTCACCGACCGGACCAGCGCTGAGACCTCTATCGCCGTCCGGCGTTCGGCGTCGACCACCGAGTCCATCAACGACTCGACCAGGGTATGGACCACCACCGGTGCCACCTCAGGCCGGAATCTGATGGCGGCGTCCTGCTGATAGAGCTCGGCCACCAGGCTGAGGGCGAGCGGGTGACCGTGGGTGAAGTCCAGAATGGCGCCGTGCTCCGCATCGGGCACCCCCCGCCGCCGCAGTAACTCGCGCGACTCGCGGCGGCCCAGGTTTCGTAGCCGCACGACCTCCATGAGCCCGGCGAACGCCGGGTCAATCCGCCACTCCGCCGCCGGAGGAAACCGGCTGGCCAAGACGACCTGCGTGGTCGACGGCAACAGCGGCAAGAACTGGGAGCGGATCCAGTTGTCGAGCGATCGGATCGTGTCGTATGCGTCGAGGAGCAGCACCGTGGGCCGACGCGCGAGCCTGTCGATCCATTCGTCGAGGCCGCCGGCACCGGCTGCGTCGGCGCACGCCTTCGTCAACCCGGGTGCCGTGGGCTCGATATCGCGGCCGTCGATCTCCACCGTCTCGAAACCGAGCTCTCGAGCAAGGCGGCCGAACAAATGCAGCAGCGTCGACTTCCCGATGCCGCCCGGCCCGACGACGTAAACGATCCTGAAACCGGGTGGACCTCGCAGAAGTCCACTGCGAAACGATGCCTGCTCGTCGGCTCGCCCCACCACCGCCGACTGCTGAGTCCGGGCGAGCAGCTCGTGGATACGTTCTGACACAGGGCGCGCGGTCCCTCGAGGGTACGTATCGGAGACTACGCGAGATTGGACAGAGGTTGACCAGGAATCTGACCACACCGCAGAGGTATCAACTGCCCAGACACGCATCGAGGAGAGGAGAACACCACCATGGCCATCGATGCAGCTTCGCTCGCGAGAAACGTCTACGAAGCATTCAATGACCGCGACTGGGATCGGGCTCTCGAGTACGCCGCCCCCGACATGGAGGCCACAGTGGTGCCGCTCGGCATCACGGCATCCGGGAGGGACGGCTTTCTCGGATTCATGCAGGGCTGGGTCGAGATGTCGTCGGATCTCAAAGTCGAGGTGACGCACCAGCACCTGGGCGACGGAGTAGTGGTCAACGAGATCACAGCCCGGGGGACCCACGATGGACCGTTCGTGACCCCAACCGGGGAGATCGGGGCCACCGGCCGGGCGCTCGACATCCCGGCGGTTGAGGTGTGGGAGGTCGCCGACGGCAAGATCCGTCGACTACGGAACTACGTCGATGCCTCCACCCTGTGGCTCCAGGTCGTCGATCCGGTCGGTACCGAGGAAAGAGTTCGGGAGTTCTACGAAGAAGTCGTCAACAAGGGCAACCTCGATCGGATCCCCGATTTCGTCACCGAGGACTGGGTCGACCACGAGGCGGTCGGGAGCTCGCTCGGCATCTCTCCCGATCGGGAAGGGATCGCCCAGTTCCTGACGATGTTCAGAGAACCGTTCCCCGATCTCAAATTCACGGTCGACGAGGTTCTCATCGCCGGCGACCTGGTCACGGTTCGCGCGCGGATCTCGGGGACCCACCGGGGAGAGTTCATAGGGGCTCCGGCCACCGGCAAGCACTTCGAGATCCAGACGATCGACATCCTCCGCATGGAAGGCGACCGGGCCGCCGAGCACTGGGGCGTGACCGACATGCTCGCCATGATGCAGCAGCTGGGTTTGGCCGAGGAAGCCACGGTCGCCTGACAGCCGCTCACGATGACAGCCGGGCCCACGTCCGGCTGTCGTTTGAGCGCGCCCCCTCTGGCACCCAGGAGCCACCGACTCGGCAGCGTTGTGCCGATAAACGGCCAATTCATGAAGGCCACGCCGATCCATCATTCATTGGTGGGTGATGAGACACATCACCACAACGAAAGGATGTTTCACATGAAGGGCCGAGTAGCCCTTTTGGTTGGTCTGCTCTTGACTCTGGTGGCTGTCGGCTGTAGCCCGACCACGGAGGCCGAGCTGTCTGCCATCAACGCGCTTGTACAACACGTGTCCGATTCGTTCTCGAGCGGTGACGTGACGGGATACGCAGCCGACTTCACCGACGCCGGGCTCCTGGAAGACCAGGACATGTCGCGGGAGGAGTTCCTGCAGCTGACGTCGGAGGAATTCGGCGGGCTGCCGGTCAAAGTGCTCGAGATCGCCGAGCCGAACATCGACGGCGATCGGGCCACGGTCGATGTCACGCTTGAACTGGGTGGCACCTGGATCTCGGCCTACGAGTTTCACCTCCTCAAAGAAGAGGGTTCGTGGCGAATCAATGAGAGCATCGAGAAGTATCCCCTGGCGGTCGATCTGCCGGCGGGCGTCCAGCCCCTCGCGGTCGACCTCCTGGAGTTCGCCTTTGACTACGAGGCCCCCTCTGAGCCGGTCCAGGCGTTCCGGCTTGCCAACATCGGCGAGCAGGATCACGAGGCCGTGCTGTTCCGGCTCACCGAAGAGCTGAGCCCGGGGGACCTAACCGAGCTCCTGCTTTCGAGTGAAGGCGAGCCAGAGGGCGTCGAGTTCGTCGCCGCCACGGTCGTAGAGGCCGGCGATTCGGCGACCTTGTTGCTGACGGAGCCACTGGCACCCGCTCACTACGCCTTCGTCTGCTTCTTCGACGACACCGCCGACCCCGGTCATATTCACCTGGAAAAGGGAATGGTGTCCACCTTCCTCATCGGCTGACGCCGGTTCGGTTGATGAGCCGCAAACCGGGGAGAGCACTCACTCCCCGGTTTCGCGTGGAGCAGAACTCAGGCGGTCGTAGCGGTTCGCAGCAAGCCGGCCCGCTCGGCCACGACCAGCGCCTCCGACCTGCTCCGGACGCCCAGATGGAGGTAGAGCTCGTGAAGGCGCCGGAACATCACCCGCTCCGAATGGCCGATTTCGTCAGCGATCTGGGCGACGCTGAATCCCGATGCCAGCAATCGCAGTATGGCATGCTCTTCATCCGTCACCACCGGCGGGTGGGGGGCCTCGGAGCCGATGAGCGCATTCACGACGAAGGTGGGCAACACCGACCTCCCCCGCACGGCATCCACCGCATTGGCCACGATCTCATCCGGTCGGACGTTCCAGTCGACGGCGGTGGCTGCGCCGTGACCGAGGGCATGCCGATAGGCAGGAAGGTCGGGGTGGGGAAGCAGAGCGACCACACACAGGCCCGCTTGGCAGAAATCCCCGAGCAGGCCGCAGTCTTCTTCCGTGCGAAGTGAATGGAGCAGGACGCGGCCAGGAGCATCCACCCCCCAGGCGAAGATGTCCACCGGTTCGTCGAGCCGGTGGCCGGCCTCGGTGATGGCATGTTGCAGACCCCTGCGGTACGACTCCGCCGGCTCGGTCACGACGAACGCTATGCGCCTGGCAGCCATCTCTATCGAAGCGAATGCTATCGAATCACGGAGAGGTCGAGGTGGCAGAATCCTGCCATTTTTTCGGCAATCGGGTGCCGGGAAACGACGAGGACACGCAGTCTGATCCTGCGCCACAATCCGAGGGAAACACCGGATGGTCCGGCGGTTTTGATCGAACAGGAGGTTCTTGTGCGGATAACTGAGTCCATTGTCATCGATCGGCCGGTCGAGGAAGTGTTCGAGTTCATCACCGATTTGTCCACCCACCATCTATGGACCGGAGCCACGAAAGCCGAGCTCCTCTCCGAGCCGCCGGTTGGTGAGGGTTCGCGAATGCTGTATGCAGGCAAGTTCCTCGGTCGGGAGATGGAAAACGAGAGCGTGATCACCGTCTGGGACCCGCCCCGCCGGATGGGTTACCGGATCGAAACCGGGTTCAAGGCCGAAGCCCTGCAGTCGCTGGAGCCGGTGGGAGGCGCCACCCGCATGACGTGGGAATACTGGGGCGAGCTGCCGAAGATGCTGGCCTTCTTCAAGATGGCCGAACCGCTCTTCGCAAAGCAGTCGAAGAAGTATCTGCGAGACGCACTGACCAAGCTCAAGGTCGAGCTCGAGTCTTCCTCGGATCGAGAGCAGAGGCCCGATACCACCGCCGCCGCCGGCTAGCTG
>JBFIPU010000016.1:0-34557 GCA_041609995.1 Acidimicrobiia bacterium | reverse complement strand
GCCCCACGACCGCCCCACCGATCGGCCCGTCGACCGTTGTCGCCTCCTCCTGCACGAAGGCGACCTCACCCGGCGCATCTGGCTCGCCTGCCATGATCGGCCCCACGACCGGGCCCATGACCACCAGCGGCGATTTGACCGACTGATTGACCGACCGATTGACCGACCGGTTGATCGCCCGGTGGACACCCCGGTCGACCGTCCCATCGATCGGCCGCTGGATCGGCCGATCGACCGGCCGATCGAAAGGCCCACCCATCGTTCCGACGAGCCGGGGCAGGGGGCGGAACCTGATGGGTCGATCGATTCGGCGCGGTAGCGGGTGATGGTATGTCGTTCACGTTGGGGCCGGCCTTGCCGATGCTCTCCCAAGGCGTCAAAGGACTGAACCGCATCGAGTATGCAGATTCGTACCCCGAGCTCGACGCACTCTGTGAAGGAGTGCGTGAGCTCGCGCCTGCGGCCTTTCGAGCGCTGTACGCATCGCAAACAGACCTGCTCCACTCGTTCGCGTTCTCGATTCTGCGAGACCGGGCCGGCGCGGAAGACGCGGTGCAACAAGCTTTCTTGGAACTCGTCAAGGCCGCTCCTACGTTCACCGGTGACGGACGCTCGATTCGCGCCTGGTTGTTCAGAAGCGTCCGGTTCCGCTGTCTCGACGAGATACGTCGCAAGTCCCGACGGCAGGAGGATTTGCGGGCGACCCTCCCTGACCGGGCCGACGAGCCCTTCATCGAACACGGCCTGGATCCGGAACTCGAAGCCGCGTTGAGCCGGCTCACGAACCAGCAGCGGCAGGTCCTGTTCCTCCGGCACGTGGCCGGGATGAGCGGACACGAGACGGCCGGCGTCCTCGGCATGAAGCGGGGCGCCGTGTTCGCCACGGCAGCGAGGGCGGAACGACGCCTCCGACAGCTGCTCGCCACAGAGAGTGAGGTGGCCTCATGAAGACCGACCTACACCGCCGGCTGCAGGCGCACGGACGCCGGCCCATGGACCCGGCCGCCAGGGGGAGGCAGCTAGCCATCATCGAGGCCGCCGTGGATCAGCAACGGCGATCGGGAGCCGTCGCACACGCTGTTCGCCGACGACCTCGGCGAAGGGCCGCCGTCGCGCTGCTGTCGTTGGCTCTGCTGGTCCCGGCCGGCGTCGGGGTGGCCGCCGAGTCGGCGTTGCCGGGCGACACGCTCTATCCCGCAAAGGTGTTCGCCGAGTCAGTCCGCCGGATCATCGATGACGACATCGCGGCCGAGCACCGGGTGGTCGAGCTTGAGCAACTGGTCGAGCGCGATGCCGGAGCCGCGCTGCTCGACCGCCAGTTGCAAGAAGCCCGGAGGGAGGTCGACGCTCTGGCCACCGATCACCAACTGCGGGACCGGCTGCGAGATCTGGAGCGGCGGCTGCGCATGGTGACCGACCGCTCCCAAGTCGACGACGGGCGACCCACCCACGACCAACCCATCGATTCGTCGACCGATGAACAACCCTCGGATCAGCCTGCCACCGACGAACGTCTCACCGATCCGCATCCCGCCGACCAAATCGAGGCGCCGGCGACCGACCAGCCACCCCGAGAAACGGACACCGACCGAAGGTCGACCGGGGATGCGCCGGCTGACGGAACAGACGGTGACAGGTCGGGCGGTGAGCACGACCGCAGAGCGCAGGAACCTGCCCCGGTGGGCGAGACTGATGGGGAACCGGTACCGGCTCCTGACGAGCCGGTGCACCGAGGTGACGGTCGCTGACACCAGCGGGCGCTCGAGGTGACCGTCGGGCCCCTGCGAGGCGACCGTTAGGCGAGTTTTCGCGTCCTGTTTCGGGTGGTCTCTGAGAGCGCGAAAACTTCTTTCGCCCGATTTGGGTTGTCTGTACACTCCTCCTCGTAAGTGCTTTGGAGGTAGGCCGTTGGCCTCAAACGTGGAATCCCTGTTCGCCCTGGCGGGGCGGGACATGGCGATCGACCTCGGCACGGCCAACACGCTCGTCTACGTTCGTGGACAGGGCATCGTGTTGAACGAGCCGTCTGTTGTCGCAATCGATACCCAAACCAACCGCGCCCTGGCCGTCGGCATGGAAGCCAAGCGCATGATCGGTCGCACCCCCTCGTACATCCAGGCGATCCGACCCCTCCGTGACGGCGTCATTGCCGACTTCGACATCACCGAGCGCATGTTGCGCTATTTCATCCAAAAGGTCCACCGGCGCCGATGGGCCCGGCCACGCATAGTGATCTGCGTGCCCTCGGGGATCACCGGTGTGGAACGCCGGGCTGTCGAGGAAGCCTCCTATCACGCCGGAGCCCGGAAGGCCTATACGATCGAAGAGCCGATGGCGGCCGCCATCGGCTCGATGATGCCGGTGCACGAACCGGCCGGGTCGATGGTGGTCGACATCGGAGGAGGCACGACGGAGGTTGCCGTCATCTCGCTCGGCGGCATCGTCGTCTCCAAGAGCATCCGCGTCGGGGGTGACGAGCTTGATGAGGCGATCATTCAGTGGGTCAAGAAGGAATACAACCTGATGCTCGGTGAACGTACGGCCGAGCAGATCAAGATGAAGATCGGCTCCGCCTATCCCTATGTGCAGGAGCCCTCCGCCGAGGTTCGCGGGCGGGATCTCATCACCGGCCTCCCCAAGACCATCGTCGTCTCCAGCCAAGAAATCCGGGAGTCGATCGAAGAACCGGTCCAGATCGTCGTCGACGCAGTCAAGACCGCCCTCGACAAGACCCCTCCCGAGCTGGCCGCCGACATCATGGAGCGGGGCATCGTGACCACCGGGGGAGGGGCGTTGCTGCGAGGTCTCGCCGAACGGCTCGCCCACGAAACCGGCATGCCGGTCGTGGTGCCGGATCGCCCTCTCCTCTCCGTCGTGCTGGGATCAGGCCAGACGCTCGAGGAATTCGATGTCTTGCAGGGCGTCTTGCACTCGTCCGGTCGCCCCTAGACCCTCTCCCGTCAGGAAGGGATGTGCTCGCGGCATGGAATCGATCATTGATAGGTGGCAGCGATGTTGAACGCTCGGCGCCGGTTTGACCGATCCACTGCTCTATTGATCACCTTCGTCGTGATATCGATCATCTTGATGACCATCGACGTACGCAGCTCTGATGAAGGCATCGCGGACTCTGCCCGGAGCGGAACCCAGGCGATCGTGGCGCCGATTCAAGAAGCCGCCAACGCCGTGGTTCGTCCCATCGCCGGGTTCATCGACGGGCTGGCCAACCTGGCCGGATTGCGGGCCGAGAACGCCGACCTCCGGGCCGAGCTGGACGAGGCCAACCGGCGCCTGGCAGAAACCGAGCCGCTGCGCAATGAGAATGAAGAGCTGCGCAACCTCTTGAATCTCGGTTCGCTCGACATCTTGGAGAGCCAGGTTGCCCGGGTACAGGCCCGGGGCACATCGGACTTCGATCATTCGATCGTGATCGACAAAGGGGCGGCGGACGGCGTGGTGATCGACTATCCGGTCCGGAACCTCGATGGGCTGGTGGGACGGGTCGTGTCGGTGACAGACAACTCGGCGCGGGTGATGCTGCTCACGAATCCGAACCATGCCGTGGAGGTCCAGGTAGTGGGGTCCGACGATCGTGGAAGCGCCAAAGGCAGGGGGGCGAGTGATCTCCAGTTCATCTCCGCCACCGCCCAGCAGGAGATCACCGAGGGGGCCACTCTGGTGACGGACGCCGGCCGGTATCCGCCGGGGTTGCTGGTCGGGTTCGCGACTGAGACGGCGCAACGGCAGGCCGGCTTCGCCGTGCAGACCTCGATCACGCCTGCCGTCGATTTCACGACGCTGGATTTCGTCGAGATACTGTTCTATGTACCGGTCGGCCCGGCGGTGCAGCTGGGCTCGGCCGATCAGGACGGCGGATCGTGAGGCGCCACCGGCTTCGGGCCCTCATCGCGGTGCTGATCGCCGTGATCCTGCAGACAACCGTATTCCCCCGGCCGTTTGGAGCCTCTCCCAACCTCGTCATGCTCGTGGTGATCGGCATCGGTCTGTACATGGACCCGGAGGTGGCGGTCGTGGCCGGGTTCATGGGTGGCCTGCTGAACGATCTCTTGGGCAACACGATTCTGGGGTTGTGGGCACTCGTGATCTCCGTCGTCGCCTATGGCGCCGGGCAGTACCGAAAACAGGCCGAAGGGAACCTCTTGCGCATGATCGTCGGCATCTTCGCCTTGACGATCGGCGGGCAGCTCTTGTTTGGTGTGGTCGGAACCCTCTTCGGCCAGGGTTTCTTGTCGGACACCTCGCTCGTGATCGGGGTGCTTTTGACCGGAGGCCTGAGCCTGTTGCTCGCTCTGATCGTGCTTCCGCTCGTCTCGCGACTGGTGGCAGGGGGCCGCTGGTTCGCCCTCGTCGGGCCGGGTCCCGAGCGGGGGGTCTGGTAATGCTCATCAAGCGATGGCGCCTCTTCGCAGTCGGATTGCTGTTCCTGGCCCTCTTCTCGAGCTTGACGATTCGGCTCTGGTACGTCCAGATCGCGGCGGCGGAGGTCAACGAGGAACGGGCGAAGGCGAATCGGCTCCGGGAGGTGCAAACCGAGGCTCCTCGCGGCCGGATTCTCGATGCTGCCGGGCGGGTGTTGGCCGAAACCCGCGCATCCCGGACGTTGCTGGTTGACCGGCGGGTCTTGTCATTCGAACAGGAAGAGGAGCTCGTCCAGAACCTGTCGGTGCTCCTCGACGAACCGCAGAATGTGCTCAGGGACAAGTTCCTGGCGGCCCCAAGTGCCTCACGATTCGTGGTTGCCATCGACGTGGACGGTGACGTCGCCACCGAAGTGCTCGAGTACAGCGACGAGTTCCCAGGGGTCGAGGTCCGCCTCTCTCCCGTCCGTAGTTACCTCGACGCCAACGGGGTATCCCACGTCCTCGGTTACCTGGGCAAGCCGAGCGCCGACGACCTGGAGAGCCTGAGCTACCTGCGACCCAACGACGATTTCGGTCGGGCCGGTGTGGAGCAGCGGTATGACCTCTTGCTGCGGGGCCGGCCAGGCCGCGAGATCTACCAGGAGGATTCGGCCGGGCGCCTCGCCCAACTGGTGGCAGAGGAACCACCCGTGGGTGGCTGGGACGCCGTCCTCACCATTGACATGCGGCTCCAGGAGACGGTGGAACAGGCACTCCGCGACGCCATTCGCACCGCCTCCGGTCCCGAGGCCGATCCCAGCGGAAAGGCAGCCGCGGTGGTTATGGATGTCAACGACGGCTCAGTGCTGTCCCTGGTGTCGCTGCCGAACTTCGATCCCTCTTCCTTCATCGGCGGCATCGACACGGACACGTTCCGCGACCTGAGTGAGGCCGGCGCCCTGTTCAACAACGCAATTCAGGGCCTGTATCCGCCCGCGTCGACCTTCAAGGTCGTCCCGTATGTGGTGGCGGCCGAGAATCTCATCTGGCCCGAAGGGGTGTTCACCTCAGAAACGATCATCGACCTGCCGGCCCGACTCACGTTCGGAAGCGAGCTCGGGGCCGGATCGCAGCAGGTGTTCAACGACTGGACCGACGACCACGGGCTCACCAACCTGCATTCCGCCATCGAGAAGTCGGCCGATGCGTATTTCTGGCTCCTGGCACTCGAGATCTGGCGTAGCAGAGCAGTGGTCGATCCCAACATCATCCAGCGAACCGCCGAGGAGCTCGGATACGGAGCCGCCACGGGCATCGACCTCCCCGCCGAGGCGGGTGGAATCGTCCCGGACGAGGAGTGGATCACCCGGAGCCGGCCGTACGTTGGCGGTGACCTCATGAATATCAGCATCGGCCAGGGTGACCTGGTGGCCACTCCCTTACAGGTTGCCAACTCCTACGCGGCGCTGGTGAACGGCGGCACGGTGTATCGACCCCGGGTCGTGGACCGTTTCGTCGATCAGGACGGCGAAGTGCAATTCGTCAACGAGTCAGACGTGGTCCGCGAGCTGGATGTGTCTCCCGCAACGCTGGACATGCTGACGCGCGACCTCAAACTCGTGACCTCGGGTGGGCGGGGCACTGCCCGGGACCAGTTTGCCGACAGCCCGATCCGAGATCTCGTCGGCGGCAAGACCGGCACCGCGGAGATCCCGCCGGTCGGGGACCCGGCGACCACGGCCTGGTTCATCGGGGTGGCCCCGATCAATGACCCTCAGTACGTCGTGACCGTGATGATCGACCGCGGCGGTTCTGGATCGCAGACGGCGGCCCCTGCGGTGCGGACGATCCTCGAATACCTGTTGGGAGGCGGCTGATGGCCACGATGGTGCGCGGCCGGGGTGTGACAGCCACCGCCTACGAGGAGTCGCGTCCGGACCTCATCCTGATCATCACACTCGGACTGTTGTCGGCGTTGGGCATCCTGATGGTCTATTCGGCTTCGGCACCCCGGTTGGCGGCTGCCGGGCTCTCTCCCACCTCCGAGATGCTGCGACAGGTGTTGTTCGTGGCGATCGGCGCCGTCGCGTTCTGGGTGTTTTCGAGCTTCGAATCGAGAACGGTGCACACCGCTACACCGCTGGTGTATGCGGCGATTCTCTTTTCTCTGATGTTGATCCCGTTCTTTGGTGTGGGGGAGGGCTCGGTCCGGTGGTTTGCGATCGGTAGCTACCAGATCCAGCCGTCCGAATGGGCCAAACCCGGGCTGATCATTGCGCTCGCCGCCATCTTGGGCGCCGGTGATGAGGAGGGCCTCGGCACCAAACGCATCTTGATGGCCACCGCCGCCATCGTGCCGCCCGTGTACCTGATATTCCGTCAACCCGACTTGGGCACGGCCCTGATTCTGGTATTCATCTTTCTCGCGATGCTGTTCGCGGCCGGCATCACCTGGCGGCAAACCGCCGGGTTCGTGCTCGCCGGCGGTCTCGTCGGATTCGTTGCCTATCGGATCGGCATGCTCAGCTTGGGGGAGTACCAGCTGAACCGGATTCGCAGTGTGATCAACCCCGACCAGGCAGATGCGCTCGGTGATGGTTGGCAACGTTTGCAGAGCGAGATCGCCATCGGGTCAGGGGGGTTTACCGGCCAGGGCTTGTTCGAGGGCACGCAGACCAACCTCCGGTTCGTACCCGTGCAATCGACCGACTTCATCTTTTCCGCAGTAGGTGAACAACTCGGCTTTCTCGGGGGTGCCCTCGTCATTGCGCTCTATGGGGTCGTCATCTGGCGGCTACTGGCGGCTGCCACCGCATCGCCCGACTCATTCGGGAGCCTGGTCTGTGTCGGCACGGCCGCCTTCATCGGAATCCACGTGTTCGTGAATATCGGCATGACGATCGGGTTGCCCATCCCGGTCACCGGGCTGCCGTTGCCGTTCATGTCCCTCGGCGGCTCATCGCTCGTGGCCATGGCCATGTCCATCGGGCTCGCTCATGCCATCTGGTTGCGCCGATCGCGGGTGCCGGCGCGGGTTGCCCGCGTCCTGTAGGTATCCTCCTTTTCGATGTTCCGAAGAGGCGACCGCGGCTGGATCGAGGTCATTTCCGGCCCCATGTTTTCCGGCAAGAGCGAAGAGCTCATCCGCCGGCTGATTCGCTACCGCATCGCCCAGGTCCCATTGCAGGTGTTCAAGCCGGCCCTCGATGATCGATACGGTGATACCGAGGTCGTGTCACATTCGCGCCTCAAGATCGAGGCGACCCCGGTGGATTCCAGCGACGACATCCTGGCGGCCGTCGAGGATCGGACCGTGGTCGTCGGGATCGATGAAGGCCAGTTCTTCGATGACGGCCTCGTCGAGGTGTGCTCGAAGCTGGCCGAGATTGGCAAGCAGATCATCGTGGCCGGCCTCGATCTGGACTATTTGGGGCGCCCCTTCGGACCGATACCGGAATTGATGATCCGGGCCGAATACGTGACGAAATCTCTCGCTGTGTGTCACACCTGCGGCGGGCCTGGTATGTACACCCAGCGGGTTGTCGATGCCGACGAGCTGGTCGTCCTTGGTGCCGATGGGGCCTACGAGGCGCGCTGCCGATTGTGTTATCGGCCGGGCGAGCCCCGTCAGTTAGCGCTTGAGTGACAGGTCGGGATCGCCGATACCGCTAGTATGGTTACGGCAAGGTGGGAAGTACACCTTGGATTCCACCCGGCATGATTCCGAATTAGAGGTTTTCTTGGCGGGGCTCCGGGCCGCAAGGCATCCGGAAACCAGAGACGCCATCGGGCCGGCCGCCGCGAATCGGAGGGCTACGCCCGGCAAGGACGTACCTGGGACATCAGGTGAGACGATCGACCGCTGCCGCACGGACATTCCGGACGGGGTGCGACCGGTCCGACATCTGGGATCGTTCATCGATCGGCATACTGCGTGCAGGATGCACGCACACAGGTGCAGCGAGTGCTTCAACATCCGAACCTCTCGAGCGCCCGCAATCGAAGGACACGGCGTGGAATCGACGTCACCGAGTGATCGGGGCAGGTCCGGGAGGATCGCCATCGATCAGAAGCAGGTGACGGGCCAGGCGTGGTACCGCCGGCCATGACATAGACACAAGAACAGACATACACGACTGCCGGAGCTCGAAACGTACGGGGTGAGACCCCGCGATAGCCGGCTCGAAGGATGAGGTGAACGCCCGAATGCGCATCGCGATCCCAATCGCTGCAACCGCTGCATCGGCGCCCGACGGTATTGATCGGGCACTCTCATCCGAAGACGTGTATCTCCCAACCCGCGGCATGACAAGGCCGCAAGGAGAAGAATGGCTCTCTTTCGTAAAAAAGACTCCGTGGAAGTCGTCCGTAGAGGAGCGACAAACACCGAAACCGAAACCCGCAAGACGCGGCAAGTCGGATCCGACACCGTCGAGATCCGCCGGGTAACCGCCAAACCGAAACAACAACAGACCAGCGGTCCCAAGAACCGGGCCAAAGGCAAGTCCACCTCTGGCGGCCAGGCGAAAGCCAGGTCAGGGTCCGGTGGCCAGACCAAGGCCAGGTCGTCTGGTGGCCAGGCGAAAGCCGGGTCAGGGTCCGGTGGCCAGGCCAAGGGCAAGCGCGCTTCCGGGCCTACCTCCAAAGGGTCTTCCGGCAAATCCGGCAGCCGCCAGGGCGGGACGAAGACCCGGGCGGACAATCGGACCGGCGGCAGCAAAGGCTCTGGCCCCCGGCCGAAGGACAAGAGCCGATCGGGCGGGAATGGCCAGCGAGGCTCCGCCGGTGTCAAGCGTCTTCCTCCCGTCAGCCCGCCGGCGTCCACCGCCCGCAAGCAGATGCTGGTCCGCCGGCTTCCGCACCAGACCCAGATTGTGGTGCTGGAGGGCCCCGTGCTGGTCGAGCACTACGTGGCCAACAAAGACACCCAATCTCTGGTCGGCAACGTATATGTCGGCAAAGTGCGCAACGTTTTGCCCGGCATGGAGGCGGCGTTCGTCGACTTCGGTGAGGGCAAGAACGGTGTGCTGTACGCCGGCGACGTCAACTACGACGCGGCGGATCTCGAGAGCCGTCGCAAGCCCCGCATCGAGAAGGCTCTCAAGAATGGCGACCAGGTGGTCGTGCAGGTGGTCAAAGATGCGATGGGCCACAAGGGAGCCCGGCTCACCAATGAGATCTCCCTGGCGGGGCGTTACCTGGTGCTGGCTCCGGATTCCGACGCCCGCGGCATCTCGCGGCGCCTGGATGACGAGGAGCGCCGTCGATTGCGGGCCATCGTGGCCAAACTCCGCCCCAAAGGCTTTGGAGTCATCGTGCGCACTGCGGCTGCCGGGGCCAGCGAGGAAGACCTCGAGAGCGACATCGAACGCCTGCTCGAGCGGTGGAAGGGGATCCAGAAGAGGATCGAGGAGGGTTCCGGCACGAGAATCGTCTACGAAGAGCCTCCCCTCGAAACGCGGGTGATCCGCGAACACTTCACGTCGGATTTTCGGCGATTGCTGGTGGATTCCCAGGAGGCCAAGGACGAGGTCGAGGCTTACCTGGCCGACACCGCCCCCGAGCTGGTCCCCAAAGTGAAGCTCTACAAGGACGAGATTCCGCTGTTCGAACGGTTCCATGTCGAGGACCAGCTGCGCAAGGCCCTCGACCGCACCGTTTGGCTGCCCTCGGGCGGCCACATCGTCATCGAGCGCACCGAGGCGCTCACCGTGATCGATGTCAACACCGGGCGTTTCGTGGGTAAATCGAACCTGGAAGAGACTGTCCTGCAGAACAATCTCGAATCCGCCGAGGAAATTGCCCGCCAGCTGCGTTTGCGCGATATCGGCGGCATCATCGTGGTCGACTTCATCGACATGGAGGTCGAGCGCAACCGGAAGGCGGTGTTGCAGCGCTTCCGAGAGGAGCTCGCCAGAGACAAGTCCCGCACACAGGTGTCAGAGGTTTCTGAGTTCGGCCTCGTGGAGATGACTCGCAAGCACGTGTCGGAGGGGCTGGTCGAAACCTTTTCCGAGAAGTGCCCCACCTGTGAAGGACGGGGACTCTTGCTCCACGAACACCTCGCCCTGGGCGAGAACGGAGACAAGTCGAACGGCGACAAGAACAAGCAGAAGAAGCCCGAGGCATCAAAGGGAAAGGGCAAGTAAGCTACCGCCGCCATGTACGCCATCATCAACTCCGGAGGCCGACAGGCCCGCGTCGCAGAGGGTGACATCCTCGAAATCGACCGCGTGTCGGGCGAATCCGAGCTCGAGTTCACCCCGCTCATGCTGGTGGGCAAGGACGGCACCGTCGTCACCGACCCCGGCAAGCTCGGGAAGGCCAAGGTCAAGGCCAAGGTCATCGGAGAAACAAAGGGCGACAAGATCCACGTGTTCAAATTCAAGAACAAGACCGGATACCGTCGTCGCATCGGCCATCGCCAGAAGTACTCCACGATCGAGGTGACCAAGATCACCGGGGCACCCCGTTCCAAGAAAGCCGACACCGGCAACAAGACCGACGACAAAGAGGCCGGGACCAAGAAAGCCGCCGCCAAGAAAGCCGGGGCCAAAGGCGACAAGGCCACTGCCGCCGACAAGGCCACTGCAGCCGAAAAGGCCACTGCAGCCGACAAGCCGACCTCAGCCGACAAGGCAACGAAGAGCACCGAAGCCGGCACGTCCGGCAAGAAGGCAGAAACGAAGAAAGAGGACTCCTGATGTCAAAGACCAAGGGTGCCGGATCCACCAAGAACGGCCGCGACTCACGGGCCCAGCGTCTCGGGCCGAAAGTCTTCGACGGGCAAACTGTCAACGCCGGAGCCATCCTCGTGCGCCAGCGGGGAACCCGCATTCACCCCGGAAAAAACGTAGGCCGCGGCGGGGACGACACCTTGTTCGCAACCGTCAATGGCGTCGTCAAGTACGGGACGCATAATGGCCGACGCCGGGTGAGTGTCCTGACCGACGCCTGAGCCGTGTTCATCGACCGGGTTGCCGTGTTCCTGCGCGGCGGCGCCGGGGGAGCCGGCATCGCCTCCTTCACGAAGCGCAAGGGCAAGCCGCGTGGCAAGCCCGATGGCGGAAGCGGCGGACCCGGGGGCGATGTCGTGGTGCAGGCTGACCGTTCGGTGACCACCCTGCTCGATTATTACCGGCGGCCCCACCGCACAGCCGGAGACGGCACCCACGGCGAGGGTGGCCTGCGGCACGGGCGGCGGGGGGCCGACGCGGTCCTACCGGTTCCGCTCGGAACCGTGATCAGGGAACGGGATGGAACCGTCATTGCCGACCTCGTCGAGAAGGGCCAGTCGGTCGTGGCGGCGGAGGGCGGCCGGGGCGGGCTGGGAAACGCTGCCCTCGTGAGCCGAAACCTCAAAGCTCCTGGCTTCGCGGAACAGGGTGAATACGGCATCGAGCGGGAACTGATCTTCGAATTGAAGCTGATGGCAGACGCCGCCCTCATCGGCTTTCCCAACGCCGGCAAGAGTACGATCATCGCCGCCGTGTCAGCCGCACGGCCGAAAATCGCCGATTATCCGTTTACGACGCTGGTTCCAAACCTGGGTGTTGTCGAGGTAGGGGAGACCCAATTCGTGCTGGCAGACGTGCCCGGACTCATCGAGGGAGCCGCAGAAGGCAAGGGTCTGGGACACGAATTCCTCCGCCACACCGAGCGCGCTCGGGTGTTGGTCTACGTGCTGGACCCGTCGGACCTCCAGACCGAAGACGTGCTGACCCAGTACGACGTGCTGGCGGCCGAGCTGAGCCGCCACCAGCCCGGGTTGGCCGACCGGCCCGTCGTGGTCGTCCTGAACAAAACCGACCACCCCGGAGCGACCGCGGCCCAGGCCGAACTCGAAGCCCGCGAGTTGGATGTAGTTCCCGTCTCGGCTGCGACGGGCGACGGTTTGCCGGGGCTGATGGGCCGGATCGGAGAGCTGTTGAAGACTGTCCCGGCCGGGCCCGTCTACGAACCCGATCGGGCCGGAGGGTTCATGCTGCACCGTCCGGTGGCAGACGACCTGGCGATCGAGGCAACCCCCGGAGGGTGGGTGGTGTCGGGGCGGGCGGCCGAGCGGGCGGTCGCCTTCAATGACCTCACCATTCCGATTGCGGCCGACCTGGCCGCTGCCCGTCTGAAGAACGCCGGGGTGGACGATGCGCTGATCGCAGCCGGGGCCAAAGCCGGCGACGACGTGCGGATCGGCGATATCGTTTTCGAATTCCAACCGGATGATGACCTATGAGGCAACCGATCCCTCGCGGCTCCACTGTTGTGGTGAAGATCGGTTCGTCGAGCCTCGCCCAGCCGAGTGGGTTGCAGCGGGCGGTCGATGTGGTCGATGCCGTGTGGCGGTCCGGACGCCGGGCCGTGTTGGTGAGCTCGGGCGCCGTGGCGCGGGGTCTCCCCGCCCTGGGCATCGACCGTGCTCACGCCGACCTGCCCACCATGCAAGTGGCGGCGGCGGTCGGACAGACCTCCTTGCTCGACGACTACACGGAGCGCTTCCAGGCAGTGGGCCGGTTGAGCGGACAAGTACTGCTCACCAAAGACGTGCTGGCCAACCGGGGCCAGTACTTGAATGGGCGTGAGACGCTCAAGCGCATGCTCGAGCTCGAAGTCGTCCCAATCGTGAATGAGAACGACAGCGTGGTGACCGACGAGCTCCGTTTTGGCGACAACGACCGGCTGGCGGCGATCGTATCCCACCTGGTGGGGGCTTCGCTGCTCCTCATGCTCACCGATACGCCCGGGTTGTTCGGAGACGACCCCCGGATCAATGAGGACGCCGAATTGATCACGGCTGTTCGCCACAACGACGAGATTCTCGATGGGCTCAGCGGCTCCGGGCCGCTCGGCTCAGGGGGCGTGGCCACCAAGGTGGCGGCGGCGCGCATGGCGGCATGGTCGGGCATCCCGAGCGTCATCGCCAGGGCTGACCAGGACGTGGTCGAGATCCTGTCCGGAGCCGACATCGGAACGTGGATCGAGCCCCATCCCAGCTCGTTGTCCGCCCGTCGCCTCTGGATCGCGTTCGGACAGCCATCGGCCGGAACCCTGACGATCGATGACGGTGCGGTGCGGGCCCTCCACCAGCGCCAGACGTCGTTGTTGCCCGTCGGGATCGTCGACGTTGGTGGTGATTTCCCGGCCGGATCGGCGGTCGAGATCTTCTCTGCCAACGGTTCGTTGGTGGGAAAGGGCCTGGTGCGGCTGGATGCGTCTCAGCTGCGGCAGGTCGCCGGCCAGCACTCGGACGTCATTGGTGGCGATGTTGCCGTCCACCGGGACGATCTCGTCGTTCTGGCATGAGCGTTTCTCGGAACTCGACGCCCTGTCCGGCCCACAGGCCGGTGGCTACACTGCCGTCCCATGATCGATGAAATCGGAGCAGCCGCCCGCGTGGCTGCCCGCCAGCTGTCGCAGGCCTCTTCTGCGCGGAAATCAGCAGTGTTGCAGGCCATGGCCGCGGCCGTGGACCAGCGGCGTGGTGAGATCCTGGCTGCGAACGAAAAAGACATGGAGGCCGGGCGAGCCGAAGGGATTTCTGCCGCATTGATGGATCGGCTACGGCTCGACGAAGGACGCATCGATGGGATCATCGGTGGCCTTCGCAAGGTGGCCGACCTGCCCGATCCGGTCGGCACCCAAACCGGAGGCTGGAGGTTGTACAACGGCATCCGTGTGCAACGGGTCCGGGTGCCGCTGGGGGTCGTGGCCGTGATCTACGAGGCCCGGCCCAACGTCACCGCCGACGCCGGGGGCTTGTGTGTGAAGGCCGGCAACGCCGCCATCCTGCGCGGAAGCTCGTATGCCTTCGCTTCCAACTCGGCGATCGGCGACGCCATGCGGATGGCTTTGGAGAGCGAAGGATTCGACCCCAACGGGGTCCAGATCTTTCCCGATACGACGAGGGACGGCGCCAAGGCGCTCATGCAGGCCAAAGGCCACGTCGACCTGCTCGTCCCGCGGGGCGGGCCCGGGCTGATCGCCGCCATCGAGGCGGAGGCAACAGTGCCGTTTGTGATCGACGGCGCCGGCAACTGCCACGTCTACGTCGATGCCGATGCCGACATGGACAAAGCCACTGCCATCACAATCAACGCCAAGACCCAGCGTCCCGGTGTGTGCAACGCGGCCGAGTCCCTCGTTGTGCACGAGGCGGTCGCCGACCGTTTCCTGCCCGATGTCTCATCCCGGTTGATGGAGGCCGGAGTCGAGCTGCGGGGGGACGAGAGGGCGCGTGCGTTGGTCGCCGGAATGCACCCTGCCGAGGAGAGCGACTGGGGGACCGAGTATCACGATCTCATCATGTCGGTTCGCGTGGTCGACTCGCTCGACGAGGCCATTGAACACATCCGGACCTACGGAACCGGCCATACAGAGGCGATCATCACCGAGGACTATGGGGCCGCCCAACGCTTCGTGAACGAGCTCGACGTGGCCGTCACCATGGTGAATGCGTCTACCCGTTTCACCGATGGGGAGGAGTTCGGGTTTGGCGCCGAGATCGGGATCTCCACACAAAAACTCCATGTGCGGGGACCCATGGGCTTGGAGGCGCTCACCTCGGAACGCTACGTGCTGTACGGCGACGGCCAAGTCCGTTGATCGAGTTCTCGTCGGCTCGAGAACTGTCTGCGGCCCTGCTGGGAGCCGGGTATCTACCCGATGATCACATCGCCCAGGTTTCCTTCCTCGCCATGCGCCTCGACAAGCCGGTGCTGGCCGAGGGGCCGGCGGGGGTGGGTAAGACCGAACTGGCCAAGGCCTTGGCAACCGTTACCGATCGTCGCCTGATTCGGCTGCAGTGCTACGAGGGCCTCGACGAGGCCAAGGCGCTCTATGAGTGGGACTACCGCAAGCAGCTGCTTCGCATCCAGGCGGAGGACGAGGGGGGCTGGAACGCGATCGCTGACGACATCTTCTCGGAGGGGTTTCTACTCGAGCGACCGCTCCTGAGCGCCATCAGGGCTCAGGATCCGGTCGTGCTGCTGATCGATGAAGTCGATCGAGTGGAAATCGAAACCGAGGCGTTGCTACTCGAGATCCTCAGTGACTTCCAGGTGACCATTCCCGAGTTGGGTACGATCGAGGCCTCCAGCCAGCCGCTCGTGGTGCTGACCTCCAACAACACCCGTGAGCTGAGCGATGCGCTCAAGCGGCGGTGCCTTTTCCTCCACATCGACTACCCGACACCCGAGCGCGAGCGGGACATTCTGATGACCCAGGTCCCCGGTCTCAGCCAATCGTTGGCGAGCGGCATCGCGTCGGCGGTGGCCACTATCCGCGAGGCGGCGCTGCGTAAGCCACCATCCGTTGCGGAATCCATCGACTGGGCCCGTACGCTGCTGGTGCTGGGCGTCGGAGAGGTCGATGAGCGCGTGACGGCCGAGACGCTGGCGGTGCTTCTGAAGTACCAAACGGACATCGACAAAGTGGCGGCCTCCCTGGCCACGTGACGCCATGATCGACCTGCTGACCAGTTTCACTCGAGAGCTGCGGGCGGCCGGGGTCCCCGTATCGACCGTTGAGGCGATCGACGCCTCCGAGTCGCTTGACTTCGTCGACCTCACCGATCGTGAGAGCCTCCGCTCGGCGTTGTCATCGACCATGGTGAAGCACATCGAGCACCTGCCCGCTTTCGACCGGGCGTTCGATGTCTTCTTCTCACTGCAGACCCCGGTAGAGGCCGAAGAGCCCCAGCCGGAGGTCGATGCGCCGGCTGCAGCGGTCGACCCGGGCGAGCTGTCCTTGGAGGAACTGCGAGGCCTGCTGGCCGAAGCCGTCATATCCGGCGATGTCGATGCCATACGCAGGCTGGCCCGGGCCGCCGTGCTGGCGTTCGGCGGTATCGAGGCCGGCCGCCCCGTGGGCGGGGTCTACTACCTCTATCGCGTGATGCGCCGGCTCGAGGCAGACACCATGTTCGAAGACGTCGATGCCGACGCCACCCCGCTGGAACAGGCCGACCAGGCCCGGGCGCGCCAAAACCGGATCGACCTGCTGCGCTCATACGTGGAGGAGGAGATTCGGCGGATGCTGGTGGCCGACCGGGGACCCGAGGCGGTGGCAGCCACCATACGCAAACAGGCCATCGAGGACATCGACCTGGGCCACGCGTCCCGAGCTGATCTGGTGCGGCTCCAGCACACCATCCGGCCGTTGACCCGCCGGCTGGCGGCGAGGCTGGCACAGCGGCGGCGTGCCCGCAACCCGGGTCGGCTCGATGTGCGTCGCACCGTGCGCAGCTCCATGTCAGCTGGTGGGATTCCCATCGATCCGGCGTTCAAGCGCCGCCACATCACGAAACCCGATGTCGTGATGCTGTGCGATGTGAGCGGCTCGGTGTCCACCTTCGCCTTCTTCACGATGCAGCTGATGTACGCCATGCGCAGCCAGTTCGCCCGCGTGCGGGTGTTCGCCTTCATCGATGGTGTCGATGAAATCACCGACTATTTCGCACCCGGAGTCGACTTCGCCGAGGCCGCCGGGCGGGTCATGCGCGAGGCCGACGTCGTGGCCGTGGACGGCCACTCCGATTACGGGCGGGTGTTCTCCGAATTCGAGGAACAGTTCGGGGAGGCGGTGACTCCGAGGACAACTCTCATCATCACCGGCGACGCCCGGTCCAACTACCGCAATCCCCATGAGGAGCGGTTCGCCGAGCTCGCCGAGAGGGCCCGGACCAGCTGGTGGCTCAATCCCGAAATGTCGCGATTCTGGAACACGGGGGACTCGGTGATGGCTCGTTACCAGGACCTGTGTGACGGCGTCTTCGAGGTCCGGACGTTGCGGCAGTTGGAGTCGTTCGTAGAAAAGGTATCTCTGGGGTAAAGGACCCCCCAGGTGGTGCCGATGGATACTCGAACGCAATTACGGAGCAGTATGGCCCGCCTACTTGTATGTGAAGACTCACCGGTCATCCAGAAGCTGATCGACATGTGCCTTCAGCCAATGGGTATCGAGATCGAGTTTCACGCCGACGGTGCCGAAGGCCTCAACGCTGCCCTGACCAACCCACCGGACGCCATTGTGCTCGATATCGGGCTCCCCTCGATGAACGGCTGGGAGGTTCTCACGGAGCTTCGCAACCAGCCCCAGACCAAGACCGTCCCGGTGATGGTGCTCACGGCCCACGGGCGTCACGTGGTGGCGCGCCAAGCCGATGAACACGAGGCGGACGCCGCCCTCTCCAAGCCGTTCAATCCCACTGAGTTTCGATTGGCCGTGACGCGGCTCATCGACAAAGAAGCGGCCTAACCGCCCTTCCGATCCCGGTCTCATATGGCGCCAGCGCTGGCGCGCCCTCAGCCAGGCCTTGTTCTCGTCACAGCCGGTCGGTACGGTCGATCCATGATGTCGCCGAGTCTGGCCCGAGTAGCCGCCGCCGGCGTACACGGCCTGGTCACGGCGACCCTGGCAGCAGCTCTGGCGGCAGCCCTGGCAGCAGCCCTGGCAGCAGGCATCGGATGGGGGCCGCAGGGGGACGTGGTGGCCGTCTTCGACCCTCCCCACCACTACGGAATCGACATCGCGACCGAAACCGCAGTAGACGTGTTGGCGGTGCTACCGGGCCGGGTTGCCTTCTCCGGGGAGGTCGCCGGCTTCAAGACGGTGAGCGTCGACCACGGTGGAGGCGTCAAGACGTCCTATTCCTATCTGGATTCGATATCTGTCCCGGTCGGTGCGTTTGTCGGAGCCGGAACCGCCGTCGGGCACACCGGCACCCGACCCTCTTCCCATATGCAGGTGGTCGGTTTCCACCTGTCGCTCCGTGTCCACGGTCGGTACGCCGATCCGGTCGCACTCTTTCGGCCTCTGGTCCCCCATCCGGGTCTGCGGCTCGTTTCGCCTCCCGTGGCCGGGCGCCATAACCTGGTCTGATGAAGCGGGGATTGCTGGGCGGGACCTTCGACCCTCCTCACATCGTGCACCTCTTGGCGGGGGAGTTGGCCGCACGCCAACTGGGCCTGGATGTCGTGACATTCTTGCCTGCGGGCGATCCATGGCAGAAAGGGGATCGGGAGATCACCGGCTCCGGCCATCGGTGGGAGATGGTGAGTCGCTCGGTTGCCGGGGTCGAGTACTTCGAGGCCGATGATCGCGAGATCCGCCGCCAGGGCCCCACCTATACGATCGACACGCTCGAGGAGTTCGGAGGCGACGAACTGTTCCTGATCCTGGGCTCGGATGCCGCGGCCGCCATCCCCACCTGGCATCGGGCCCAGGAGGTGCTCGATCGGGTTAGCCTTGCCGTACTTCCCCGGCCAGGAACGCCCCCCGAGGACGTCGTGGCCACCGGGGCCGGAGTCGAGTGGCTCGACGCCCCCGAGTTGCCGATCAGTTCAACCATGTTGCGCCGGCGTGGAGCGAACGGCCTGACCATCAGGTTCTTCATGCCCGATGCCGCATGGCGTTACTGCAACGAGAAGGGCCTCTATGGGCAGTGACCACATCACAACGGTGAAGCCGGCGTTGAAGCGGTCGATCAACCTGGCCGAAGGGTTGAACCTTCCAGGCTCCGACGCGTCAAACCTGCCGGAAGTCGAAGAGGTCCGTCCCGCCGAGGTACCGGCTGACGAGCCGACGCGTCTCCCGAAACGACTTCGCCGTAGGTGGAGATCCCACAGGGTACCCGAGGTCGAACCTGCGGAAGCCGACCGGCCGCCGGAGCCCCGTCCGCTTCCGACCGATCCTCGAGTAATCCGCCGCGTCGTATTGGCCGGCGTGCTGGCCGTGCTGATGGTGGCCGGGACCATCGTGGGGTCCTATCTCTGGTACCAGCAAGACTCCGAGGCACCGGTGTCGGTGGCCCCGGCGGCGGTGGTCGAGGGGAGCTCGGTTCTCGTCGTGGCGACCGATTTGGACGAAAAAGCGATCTCGGTAGGGGTGATGACGGTCGCGTCTCAGGAGTTGACCTCGGTGGTGATCTTTCCGAGTGCATTGCTCATCGAGGTCCCCGGCTTCGGAACGCATCGCCTGGGAGACGCCCATGTACTCGGTGGGCTCGATTCGGTTCGTCATGCCATCATGAATGAGCTCGGGATCGACATCGCCGGCGTCGCCATGCTGACGCCCGGGGACCTGGCCGCCACGCTCGATCGCAACCTCGAGGTGACTCTCACCGACCCGTTCCTGCAGCCGGATTATCAGGGAGCGGTCGTGACGGCCGGCGTGGGGACCGCTTCCTATGCACCCGACGAGGTCGAGGCCATGCTGCTCACCGTGGGTACCGGTGGTGAGATCGAATTCTTGCAGCGTCAGCGCTCGGTGTGGGAGGCCTATTTGCTGGAGCTGTCGAGGACGCCGGGTCTCGTCGACTCATTCGCCGACGAAGACGAGGCCGGCGCTCGGATTCTCAAGTCGGGCTTGGCGGCTGATCGGGTTGTCACCACCGTGGCTCCCGTACGCCAGGTCGGGGTGGGAGGGAGCCAGTTACTTGGCCTGGAGAACGACCCCGCCTTCTTCGATCTGCACTTTGCCCCGGTTCGCCAGGCGTTGAATCCCCGGCCGCGGGTCGAGTTGCTCAACGGCACCCGGGAGGTCGGCATTACCGCAGCGATCGCCGGCGACCTCATCGACGCCGGGTTCTGGATTCTGCGGACCGACAACGCGGACCGGTCGACCTACCGCGACACGCTCGTCGTGGCCCAAGGGGCAGCCGGCCAGCAAGAGGCGGTCCTGGTTCGGGATCACCTCGGCTTCGGTGAGATCGTGATCGAGCAGTCGGCGTCGGGCTCTGTGGACGTGAGTGTCATCCTCGGCGCGGACGCCGTTCGATGAATCGGCGAATCCCGGTATCATGATGCCGAGGCGACAATCCATGGTGAAATAGCTTGCACATAGATTCGGAGACGCTGGCACGGGGTGCCGTTGCCGCCCTCGACGACAAACAGGGTGCCGAGATTTCCCTCCTGGACGTGTCTGAACTGCTCGTGATCACCGACGCTTTCGTCATCGCGACGGGTCGCAATCGCCGCCATATTCTCAGCCTCTCCGATCACGTCCATGAGTCGTTGCGCGACGACTACGGGCGTCGGCCGATCAGGCGGGAAGGTCTCGACGACGCTACCTGGGTGTTGTTGGACTACGGCGACGTCGTGATCCACATCTTCGACCCTGACACCCGCGCCTATTACGACCTCGACCGGTTGTGGGGTGATGCCCCACGCCTCGTCGACAAGCTGACCACTGAGGTCGGGTAGTCGTTGCTATCGGCGATCAGAGGTGGCCAAGCCGTCGCTTGAGTTCGCGGATGTGCTTTTCGAGTCGGGAGAGATCCGCCGCGGCGTCGATGGCCCGGTTGATGTTCTGGGCTCCCGATGTGTCGCCGGGCACGGACGCCGACAGCGATCCCGACTGAGAAACCGGATCGACGTGGCCCGAGACAATGGCGTCGTGCTCAGCCATCAGTTCCCGCAATTCGGCCTCGAGATGCTCCCGGTCGAGCGGCATCTCCTCTTCGATCTCATGAGCTTCAGCGTGGAGTTCGGTGATCCGGCTGCGGATCTTCACGCGTTCGTCGTATGCGTCCTGCGGCAAGTCTTCCAGGCGGCGCCGGAGCGATGAGATCTCGGTGAAGAGTTCATTCAGGCTTACCATTCTGGCGATGCTAGTCATCGGTGCCGGGTTCCCGACCCCTGCGCCCAGCCCAGATTGGGGGTTGCGAGGACTACGGGTCGGGCAATGCGGGCCGGTCGTCGGCTGGATGCATCGTAGGGTGTGGCGGTGAACCGCTTGAGGCGAGCAGGGACCTGCCGGAAAACTCACCGCTACCGGGCCGGATGTGTCCACGCCGGAGACCCGGTATGACGCCGGTCATCGAGGTCGCCCATCTGCACAAGCGGTATGGAGCGTTCGTCGCCGTCGAAGATGTCAGCTTCACTGTGCACGAAGGCGAGATCTTTGGAATCCTCGGTCCGAACGGAGCCGGCAAGACCACCACGGTCGAATGCCTGCAGGGCCTGCGGAGGGCCGATGGTGGCGAGATGCATGTGCTCGGCCACGACCCGCAGCGGGAAGCGGAGGTGGTCCGTCGACTGATCGGATCCCAGCTGCAGGAGTCGGCGCTTCCGGATCGAATCAAAGTGTGGGAGGCGCTCGACCTCTTCTCGTCATTGAAACCGGAGGGGCCATCTTGGGACATGGTGCTCGACACATGGGGGCTCAGCGACAAACGCAATGCGGCTTTTGGTGGCCTGTCCGGCGGCCAACAGCAGCGCCTGTTCATCGCGTTGGCGGTCGTCAACGATCCCCGGGTGGTGTTTCTCGACGAGATGACAGCCGGCCTGGATCCGATGGCCCGCCGGGCGACGTGGGAACTCATCCGTCAGATTCGAGATCGCGGAACGACGGTCGTCCTCGTGACGCATTTCATGGATGAGGCCCAGGCGCTCTGCGATCGCCTTGCTGTGATAGACCGAAAGCGGGTGGTGGCGTCGGGCACGCCCGAGGAGTTGATCCAAACGTACGCCGGAGGCAGCCGGGTGATGTTTTCAACGGATGTGGCGGATGTGGATTTCCTCGACGACGTGCCAGGGGTCGAAGCGGTCAGCCGGAGCGGCCGGGGTGTGACGGTCAGCGGCGCCGGACCGTTGCTGGCACTGGTGGCGGCGGCCTTGGTAGAACGCGATATCGTCCCGTCCGATCTCGCGGTGCAACAGTCGACGCTCGAGGATGTATTTCTGGCAATCACGAGACCGGAGGTGTGAGGTGAGGGCCCTCGTCAAGTTGTCATGGGTCGAGCTGAAGCTGTTCATGCGCGAACCCTTGACCGTCGTCTTCTCTCTGGCATTGCCCCTCATCATCCTTTTCGTGCTGGGCGGCGTGTTCGGCAATGAGGCGTCCGGCGGAGGGGAGTTCGTCGTGTACCGGGGGGTGGGAGCCATGGACTACTACGTGCCGGCCTATGTCGCCCTCGTCATTGCCTCCGTGTGCCTGATCAGCATCCCCACTCACCTGGCCGGCAGTCGAGAAAGCGGCGTGCTCAAGCGATTCCACGCTTCCTCGGTGAGCGCCTGGAGCATCGCCGGGGCCGAGCTCGTCGTTGCGTTCGTGGTGGCGGCGGTCAGCGCGGTACTCCTACTCGTTGCGGCCCAGTTGGCCTACGACTTCGCCGCGCCCGAATCGGTGGCGGGTGTCGTGTCGGTCTTCTTGCTGCTGACGCTTGGCTTCGCCGCCTTTGGGGTCTTGCTGGGAGCCGTGCTGCCGACTGCCCGGGCCGCCCAAGCGGTAGGCATGCTCGCGTGGTTTGTGATGCTGTTTCTGGGCGGGGCCGGCCCTCCCCCGGAAGTGCTGACCGATGGCATGCGTGCCGTGGCGACCGCCACTCCGCTTTGGCATGCCGTCAGGGTCATGCAAGACATGTGGCTCGGCTTGGACGCCGGCTTGTCGTGGTTGGTGTTCGGCTTGATCGCCCTCTCCAGCGCCCTACTGGGTCTTCGCTTTTTCCGCTGGGAGTGACAACCCGTCCGACGAATTCGGGCAGGTCGGCGACATACGCTCGGCCGTCGTGGCGCAGGCGACGGGAGAACTCGTGGAGCCGGGGGAGGTGATCTCCCCCGGCTCCAGTCCCCCTCGAACGGGTTGGTCTCGCTAGCTGGTGACCGGGACCGGCGTGCCCGGCTTCATCTCGTCTTTCGGCTTGGCGAAGGCCAGATACAGGCTCGGTACGACGAAAAGGTTCAGCAGGGTTGCCGTGATCAGGCCGCCCAGGATGACGATCGCCATTGGATACTCGATCTCCTGTCCTGGGATCTCCCCGCCGATGATCAGCGGTACCAACGCCAGGCCGGTGGTGAGCACCGTCATGAGGATCGGCACCACCCGCTCCTTGGCCCCCTGGATCACCAGAGCGGGGCCGAACGGCACCCCTTCTTCCTCTTCGAGATGCTGGTAGTGGGTGATCAGCATGATCCCGTTCCGGGCGACGATGCCAAGCACCGTGAAGAACCCGACGAGCGAGCCCAAGGACAGCACGCCGCCCGACAAGTATGCCGCGATCACGCCTCCGACGAGGGCGATCGGAAGAGTCAAGAACGACAGCAGCGCCAGACGAGAGCTGTTGTATGACGCCTGCAGTAATAGGAACACGCCGACGGCGGCAACGATCGCGAAGCTGTTCAGGCGTTGCGACGCCTCCTGGCGCTCGGTGAACTCGCCCAGTAGCTCTGGTCGGTACCCCGTGGGCCACTCCATGGCCGCCAGTTCGGCTTCGAGGTCCTTGACCACCGAACCGAGGTCGCGTGTCCCGTCCAGGCCGGCGCCCACGTCGATATCCCGGAACAGGTCCTGGTGTTCGATGATGTTGGGGACCGGGGCGATGGCCACCTCGGCAACGTCCTTGAGTTTCACCCACTCGCCGCTGGGCGTGTCGAGGAGCAAGTTTTGCACATCGGTTAAGCTGCGGCGCACTTCGGGCACGCTCCACACCTGGACGTCGTACGCCTTGCCGTCGTAGAAGATGTCACCGGCCTCTTCCCCGGCGATCAGCCGAGCCGCCGCCCGGCGCACATCGCCAGGTTTGAGCCCCACCTCCTTCGACTTCTCCAGGTCGACCACCACCCGGACCTGCGGAATGTCCTCCTGGAAGGCGTGGTGGGGCGAGCTCACCCCCGGCATGTTGACCAGGATCTCTTCCACCTCGGCGGCCTTTTCACGAAGCACTTCCAGTTCCTGGCCGTATATTCGCACCTGGATCGGCTCGCTCGAGCCGGTCAACACTTCTCTAATGCGCTCTTTGAGATAGGTCTGGACGTCTCGGAACAGTCCCGGATAGCCGTTCACCACTTCCTCGATCTTGCCGCGCGTCTCGTCGTAGTCCACCGCCGGATCCAGGCTGACCCAGTTTTCGCCAAAGTCGATGCCCACCACCTCGTCCATCAACAGCGCCTGGCCGATATGGGAACTGGCGTTGAGTATCCCCGGGATCGTCAGGAGCTCACGGTTGGCCTCCTCGCTGATCCGAACCATTTCCACCTGGCCGGTGCCGGGCTTCGTGAGCCAGTGCATGAGGAAGTCCCGCTCTTTGAAGTCAGGCAGGAGCGATTGGCCCAGGAATGGCACCATCAGCACGCCGACGATCGTTACCGCCGCCACACTGCCGTAGGCCGGCTGGGGGCGACGGATGATGCGATTCAGCACTGCCTCGTAGGCACGCTTGAGCGGGGGAACCACCGGCGACTCCCGATGCTGCAGCGATTTGGGGTTGCGGAAGAACAGCAAGCTCAGCGCAGGGGTGACGGTCAACGCAACCACCATCGATGCCAGCAACGCCAGTGCATACGACGTGGCGAGGGGACGGAAGAAGGCCCCTGACAGGCCCGTCAAGAGGAAGATCGGGGAAACAGCCACTACCTCGATGAGGGTGGCGTAAACGATGGCGCTGCGGACCTCCAGCGACGCCTCGAGGATGACGCGGGCGGTTGAGGCACCGTTTCCGCCCGCGGCGCGATGCTGTTTCAACCGTCTGACCACGTTTTCGATATCGATGATGGCGTCGTCGACGATGTCCCCCAGGGCGATCACCATCCCCGCCAGGATCATGGTGTTGATCGTGGCTCCCCGCCAGTGGAGAACCATCCCGGCCGCCACGAGCGACAGGGGGATGGCGACCACACTGATGAGCGCGGTCCTCCATTCGTAGAGGAAGAGACTGAACATGGCGATCATGAGGATGGCGCCCATGAGAATCGCCTTCGAGAGGTTCGAAATCGATTCTTCGATGAACGTGGCAGGCCGGAAGAGCTTGGCGTCGACCTCGAAGCCGGCCAGCGCCGGCGCCAGTTCCTCCATGGCCTCTTCCACCCCGCGCGTGACCTCGAGGGTGTTGGCCCACGGGAGCTTCTCGACGATCAGCATCAGCCCCGGGCCGTCGTTGATGACGGCGTCGCCGACGAGCAGCTGGTGGTCTCGCACCAGCTGAGCGACATCTCCCAGCTTCAGCCACTCGCCAGTTGTTGTTTGTACAGGCACGTCGGCCAGGTCCTGGGCGTTGATGAGTGGTGAGTAGTGACGAACGCTCATTCGCTGGTTCTGGTTCTCTACCCAACCACCGGTGCCGATGTAATGGCCTTCGGAGAACTGGTATAGGCCCGCTTCCAGGGCGTCGGCGGTGGCGGTGGCGACGCTCTCCAGCTCTACGCTCGCCTCGCGAAGCCGCTCGGGCTCGACCTGGACCTGCAGCATCTCGAGCCGCTCCCCCCAGATGGGAACGTTGGCGACGCCGGGTACCCGGAGCAAGCGGGCCCGAATCGTCCAGTACGACACCATCGACATGTCCATGAGGTCGAGCTCGGGGTCTTGTGTCGACAGCCCGATCTTCAACACCCGGCTCGTCGACGACAGCGGCTGGATCATCCATGGCGGGCTCGCCCAGTTCGGCAGGGTCGGTGTGATGTGCGCCAGCCGCTCGCCCACCAGCTGCCGGGCATCCAGCAGGTCGGTGCCTCGATCGAAGATCAGCAGGATCGACGAGAGCTGTTCGACCGATTTGGAGCGAATCTCGTCGAGTCCCGGTACCCCGGCAACTGCTTGTTCGATCGGAATCGTCACGAGCGATTCGACCTCGCTGGCCGACAAGCCCAGGGCCGGGGTCTGAATCTCCACACGCGGCGGGGCGAACTCGGGGAACACGTCGAGCTCGGTGTGCCGGAGCTGCTGTACGCCGAATACCATGAATCCGGCGGCGGCGGCCACCACGATGAAGCGGTATTTCAGGCTGCTGCCGATGAGTCTTCTGAGCATGGTCCCCCTCCTACTTTCCGATTCCGAATTCGGCGCCGTACAACTCGGGCACGCCGACTGTCACCACTTCGGTCCCTATCGGTGGCCCCTCCTCGAAGTAGGCCATGAGGTCTCTTTCGATGACGGAGTGGAGCTGCTCCCTCACATAGACGAGCGGTTCCGGGGTGGTGTACACCCAGTAGGTGCCGTCGGGGATGATGATGATCGCCGCGCTCGGCACGACGTATCCCGTATCGGCGGCTTCGACGGTCGTGGTCTGGATGTCGAGGCGCTCGGCCGCCGACTCGGTGAGCGTGAGCTTCCAGATGTCGGAGGCCGGATCGAGCTTGACCGGGCTCTCGGCCTTGCCACCCTCGCCGCCTGCGGTGCAGGCGGCAACGAGCAGCGCCAGTGCAACGAGCAGGATGTGGCGCCTCATGCCTTCACCTCCTCGCGGGTCTTCTCTCTCAAGTCGATCGTGTACAGGTCGTCGGTGGATGTATCTGTGACGGCCTTTGCGCCGAACCGGAAATACAGGGCAGGCAGAATCACCACCACCAGCAGCGCAGTGGCAATCAAGCCGCCGACCACCGCCACAGCCATCGGGCCCACGATCTCCATTCCCGGTCGAGCGGCGAGCACGAGGATCGGTGCGAAGAGCGCCAACAGCGCAAAGAGGGGCGTGAGCGTCGGAACCGCCAGTCTGGACGTCGTGCCCAGGACGAGGTCCCGCCCAAAGGGTTCGCCCGAACGCTTCTGCATCTGATAGCGCTGCACGAGCATGATGGCGTTTCGCGCCGCCAGCCCTCCGATGGCGATCACCCCGGCCAGAGAGCCCAGCGAAAGGTCGACTCCCGTGATCCACAGCGCCAACAAGGCACCCCCCGGCGCAATGGTCAGCAGCAAGAAGATCAATGTGGCGAGCCGCCAGCTGTTCAGTGCGGCCTGGAGCAACAAATACACCGTGATTGCCACTGCGGCGACGATGACAGCCACCGTGGTGAGCTCGGCCCTCTCGGTGGCGAACCCGTCGAGCACCAGCGCGTAGTACTCGAGTGGGAACGTCTGTTGAGCGATGGCCGACTCGATGTCGGCCGCCACGTCGGCCACCGCCCGGTTGCCCACTCTCGCCAACACGTCAACATAGGTCAACACCGAGTCGTGATTGATCACGGCAATGTTGGGCGCCACCCGCACGTCGGCCACATCGGCCATCGTCACGATTGCCCCCCGGTCTGTGGGGATCGGGATGTCCCGAATGTCCTGCACTGTCTGCCGGATTTCGGGCACGCCCCACACCACGACGTCGAAGACTTTTTGTTCCTCGAACAGGTTGCCGACCACGATGCCTGAGACCAGGGTCGCCGCCCTCCGCCGGACGTCCCCTGGCTTCAGGCCCACCTCCTGGGCCCGGTCGAGGTCGACCTCGATTTCAATCGTTTCTTCTTGGATCGGCAGTTCCAGTCTCGACTGCACGACGCCGTTCGTGTCGGCGACGATGTCGTTGACCCGGTTGGCGGTCTCGTTGAGGATGTCGGGATTGGTTCCGAAGACCCGGACAGTCAACTCGTCCCTTGCGCCTCCCAGCATCTCGTCGATCTGTTGACCGGAGTAGGTCGTGACCTGGGCGTCGATCTCGCTTCTGTTCGCCAGGCCTTCGACTGCTTCCAACGTGCCCTGGTAGTCGGCCGACTCATCGATGGTGAGCCAGATCTCGGAGGCGTTGACGTTGACGATTTGATCCGACAGGATGGCGCGCCCGACGTGGGCCCCGACATCGGTCACGTCCGGCAATGCCTTCACGTCCGACATCAAGTCGGCGGTCACCGCATCCATGCGGGCGAGCGATGTACCCGGTAGCGCCTCTAGCGAGATGAGGAGGTTGCGTTCTTTCAGCTCCGGTCGAAAGTCGCGTGTCATTGCCGGAATAGCGATTGCGCCGCCCACAATGACGAGGATGGCCAGGAAGACCGCCAGCCCGGGTCGTTCGAGCGTTCGCGAGGTGGCCGCCTGGAACCAGGAGCTGATCCGCTTGAACGATCCACCCCCCATCTCGACTGTGCGGTCCCTCAGCAGCTCGACCGCCATCGAGGTCATGAGCGTCAGGTTCACCAGCATCGCCACGGCGATCGCCAGCAAGTAGGCGCCGGCCACCGAGCCGAGGAAAGCTCCCGGCAACCCGGGCAGGAAGTAGAACGTGAGAACCACCACGGCTGCGATCAACGCTGCGTACTGGGCCGCACTGCGGGCCCGCGTGATGTGACCGGTCAGGTTGGCGAAGTACAGGGTGTCGTTTTTGGTGACGATCTTGCCGGCCGATTCTCTTCCTGCCGCCCAGGCGGCCACGATGGCGTCATCCACGATCACCAACAATGCCAACAGCAACCCCGCCACGGTCATCGCGTTGAACGTCACATCGAGGATTTGGAGTACCAACGCCGCCGTGACGACCGAGACCGCGATTGACGCGACCGTCATCAGGCCCAGGCGCCAGTCGTTCATCGCCATCATGACCACCACGACCAGCAGGACCATTCCGATACCGAGAGCAATTCCGACGTTACTCGCCGACTCCTCGATGTAATCCGAGGGACGGTACAGCGAGCTGTCGATGTCGATGCCTTTCAGGCCCGGTGCGAGAAGGGCAAGAGCGGCGTCGACGTTCTCGACCACCTGCGGGGTGTTGGCCTCGGGGAACTTCTCGATGACCAGCATCACGCAGTCTCCGACTGAGCAGCGGGCGTCGCCGATCAGCGGTTGATGATCCTCCACGATCTCGGTCACTTCGCCCAGTGCAACCGGTTGTCCCCCGCGAAGTTCGGTTCCTCCGTCTTCGTCCTCCAGCGGCACACGGGCCAGCTCTTCGGCTGTCGAGATTGCCTGCTCGTGGAAGACGTGCAGGCGCTGGTTGACCGTGTCGATGAAGCCACCGGTGCCGGGGCTCGACGCTTCGAGGAACGTGAGGGGCGAGACCTCGAGCGCGTTGCCGGCAGTGGAGATCACCTGCTCGAGCGAGATGTTCTGCTCGATCAACTCCCTTGGATCAACCCGCACCTGGAGCTGGCGGTCCTTGAATCCCCAGATCGACGCGTGGGCCACACCCTCGACACCCAGGAGGCGGGGGACGATGACCCAGCGGGCGAGGACTGAGATCTCGATCGGGGTCAGCTCATTCGAGGAGAGGGACACCATCGACACCCGGCTGGTGGAGGACTTGGGTTGCAGCATCTGGGGCTGGCCGGCCACCTGCGGCAACCCGTGTGACTGGGTGAGCCGCTCGGCCACCACCTGGCGCGCGTCGAGGAGGGGAGTTCCTTCCTCGAACGTCATGATCACCGATGACAGTCCGGGGAGCGACGCCGATTCGATCTCTTCCAGGAACGCCACACCGTTGAGGAGATCCTGCTCTAGCGGCACAGTGATGAGGCGTTCCACCTCGGCTGCGCTCAGCCCGAGGGCCTCGGTCTGCACTTCCACCATGACCGGGTTGAATTCGGGCAGCGTGTCCTGTTTGGCCTGGGCCAGATTGAACACTCCGTACACGATCAGCCCAGCTGCGAGAGCGATGAAGATCCTGCGGAACTTGACACTGAGTCCGACGATGGAGCGCATCAGCGGCACCCCCTTTCGCGATCAGTTGCCGACTCGACCACGAAAAAAAGAGCTCGCACGAGCTCTTCGGTCGGTCCGCATTTCGGGCTGTTATTCGACGGCAGAGTAACAAGCCAATGCACCATTGCAGATGTCCCCTCGCTATTCGGTTGTTGTCCGACCTGGCCTGTCCCTGTCTAGCCGGTCGCTATGTATGACCACCTTACGTGAAGTTGCAGGGGTTGCCAACCCGCAACATTCCGTCCTGCAATGCCGGGCTGAAACGCGTATGCTTCGCGGAAAGTGTCGAGGGGAGGTTCGGAGAGTGGCCGTCGGTACCTGCGCTCCGCGGTCGCGAATTGTTTCACAAAGTGGCGATCGGTTCACGCCCTGAAGGGCGTGGTTGCAAGCTCTAGAAAGGGTTTGGTCAGTGGATATTCAGGCTGATTTCAGCTTTATTTCAGCCTTTCGTCAGTGTCTGGGTCGAGCCCAGGTCGGCGATCTGGAGGTGATCGGCAATCGATTCGGAACCGATTTGCTTGGGTGGCATCGCTTCCGTGTCGGTGCATCAGGAAGCCGCGTGGATGGACTGATCGGCAAGAGTGGGAAAAAAATCATAGTTAGGCCAGCGAGAAACGACATGACGGGGCTCGCGACCGAAGACACCAATGAGGAGGACCAGTCATGAGGGTGGCGGCAGGTGAAAGAGCAGGCGAACAAGCCGGCGAACAAGCAGGTGACACGGCAAGTAGGGGAGCAGGCGAGTTCGCCGCTGCGCCCGGACCAGCACACGCCGAACGAGCACGTCTAGCGCCTCAACGCACCAGCGGTTTTCGCGGACGCGGTTTTGGTGGAAACGGTGTTCGCGAACCCGGACGGCTTGTGAGGCGCGCTCTATTCGGCTTGATCGTCGGAATCGCCGGCCTGGCTCTGACCGGTTGCGGAAGTGAGATGGCGGCTGACCTCGGCCGGACGGCCGACAATCAGGGGTACGTCACTTCGACCACGGATCCCGACGCCACGACTACGACCTGGGTGCCCGAGGTGAAGGGCGTTGTCATCGATGGCGTCCCCGATACGAACGAAGACCTCGCCGACATCACCACCGCTACGTTCAGCAATCCGACGGTCGTCGACAACCCCTGGCTTCCACTACGTCCCGGCCAACGCTGGGTGTTCGAAGGGATCACCGTTGAGGACGGTGAGGAGATTCCGCATCGGGTCGAGTTTCACGTCACGGATCTCACCAAGATGATCGACGGGATCGAGTCGATCGTCATGTGGGACCTCGATTTCAGTGAAGGCGTTCTGGTCGAGGCCGAGCTCGCGTTCTTCGCCCAGGACGATGCGGGCAACGTATGGCACATGGGTGAGTACCCGGAGGAGTACGAAGGAGGTCGGATCATCGACAATCCGTCGTGGTTTGCGGGACTCGAGGGGGCGTTGGCCGGCTACCAGATGCTGGCCAATCCCCAGCCAGGAACCCCCAGCTATTCACAGGGATGGGGCCCCGCAGTGGACTGGACCGACCGGGGACAGGTCGATGCCCTCGGGGTCGAGGTGTGCACGCTGGACCAGTGCTATCAGGATGCGCTCGTGATCGCGGAATGGGCGCTCGACGAGCGCGCGTTCGGCGTCCAACTGAAGTCCTACGCCCGTGACGTCGGCAACATCAAAGTGGGCATCCGCGGCATCGACGCAACGCAGGAAGAGCTCAACCTGGTGGCGTTCGAGACAATGGACGAGGCCACGATGAACGCCGTTCGGCGGAGCGCGCTGGAACTGGAGGCCAGCGGCTATGAGAACAGTGAGGTCTATGGCTTGACGGAGCCGCTGATCCAGCCAGCCGGCTGATTCGAGAACGGACACGCTCGAGACCATGTCCAGTGGGGTCGGGAGAACGACCCCCGAACCCGACTCGGCCGGTGGGATGTTCCCAGACGAGCCGGCCGGACAGAGAACAGCCCCTGTCAGAGGCCGACAGGGGCTGTTCCAAAAACCCGGATACTTCGGTACCAGAGCCGGCGATCCGTCGACGGCATGCGTTGGCATGGGTCAGCGGGCGTCAGGTGGTTCCGTCGCACGAGGACTAGTTGTGCGAATCCGACCATTGGGTGGTCCGGGTTGGAGTTGCTAGCACCGCAAGGTCGTGCGGTTGCCTCTCCAGTCCAAGCGGTGGGCTAGCGCCCGTCCACCTCCAGAGTCCTCTTGGATAAACCTGTCATGCTTCGGACCACCTCCTTTCTCTGGTACAAATCAATATACACGGTCGCCGAACTGAGTCCGTGCATGCCTCGACCTCGAACGGATCGACAGGAGGAGCATTGCTGATCGCCTCACTGGCTCTGATCATCGGGGGTGCTGTCATCTACCGCATCGGGGTCCGCGGGGAAAACGGTGAGCTGCCCCGTCAACGAGTGGCTGGTCTCAGGACCAGAGCGACCCTGTCGTCGGACGATGCCTGGTATGCCGCTCAGAAGGCCGGCGCCGACCTGGTCAAGGCGGCCGGCGCCCTGGCGGTGATCGGAGGATTGACTTCGATTCCCGTATACGACCAGCTTCCCGTGGCCGCCGCTCTGGTCTTGGGAACCACAGCCGTCATGCTGTCGCTGGTCGTTTGGGGCGGCGTCCGGGGCCAGGCGGCCGCTCGCACCGTATCGGCTCAATCAGCTTCCGATCACCACCCGATGACCGATACCGACGGAGTATGATTCCCGACGCCCAACCCACCCTGGGGCTGTAGCTCAGTTCGGCAGAGCACTTGCATGGCATGCAAGGGGTCAGGGGTTCAAATCCCCTCAGCTCCACCATTACGAGGTCTTGGACGCGTCTGGCGTTCGAACGTTTGGCTGCTGGTTCGGATTTGAACCCCTTGATGCTTGTTTGTTCTCACCTTCGGTTCGAACGGGTTCAAATCCCCTCAGCTCCACGTCGGTTTGGCCCTTCGGGCCAAGCCCTTACGGGAGCTTCCTTTGGAAGCTCCTTTGCGTGGGGTTTCGTGGCGTCGGATTTGAACCCTTTTGAAGCTTTGTTCTCACCTTCGGTTCGAACGGGTTCAAGATCCCCGTCGGTTTGACCCTTCTCGACGCAAGCCTCATCGCCGTTCTGTTCGTCGTAGCCAGAGGGTTGGGCCTGTTCGTCACAAATGTACATAAGCCTCTAGACGAAGTAGCCGCACAGGTCCAGGCTGGCAGGGACGAAGGTACATGCGATGTCTGCTGCATCTCCTGCCCTGCACCCCCCGGCCAGTCTGGGTCCGGCTTTCCCATCGTCGACAGGCAGGACAGGTATCCCTTTGAAAGGAGGCGGTATGAGAAGGCCACGTACACTTCCGTTTGCTGGTGACGTGCGTCGAGTGGGGATTCTGGCGACTGCGCTATCCCTGTTGATGATCACGGTGCCAGTTCCAGCGTCGGCCAATGACCTGGATCCCATTCCGTTTCGCCAGCATCAGGAGATTCCGGCTACGGACTACTCGTTCGCCGCGTGGGGTGACTACGACGGGGATGGTGATCTTGATTTAGCGGCTGGGTGCACTGGAACCTCGGTGCGCATCTTCAAGAATGATCCCACAGGTGTCCTCACAGAGGTCCAATCAATGCCTTGCGGCCGAAGTACGGTGGGTAATTCAAATCCCTGGGCCGACTATGACGGCGATGGCGATTTGGACCTTGCGCTGCCTGGCCGTGGCGCGTCGTACATGTATAGAAACGACTCCGGCGTCTTCGTGCCGGACACCAGGACGTCGCTGCCGGCCCAGGGCTCCGGAGGAGTCTGGTATCAGTGGGGCGACCTCGACCTTGACAACGATCCAGATCTGGTGCTGATCGGAGTCAACCATTCGGGGGTCTTCATCAACGACGGTACCGGCCAGTTGACAGCGAACCCGAGCCATGGCATCCCCACGCGCGATAATCATGACGGGGACCTTGGTGACTACGACAACGACGGTGATCTCGACTTGGTGACGGTTGGGACCGGCGCCAGTACGGCGGGTGCTCCATTTGCGCTTCGGATCTACAGCAACGATGGATCGGCGAACTTCACCCCGCTTGGAGGTGAGCTGGCCGACAGAATGGGCAACGTCAACTGGGTGGACTACAACCAGGACGGGATGCTCGACATCTTCGCCGCTGGATCACACCAAAACGCTGCGTGGTACGTCGAGCTCTGGAGGCAGGATTCATCCGGGGGTTTCACCCAAACCGTTCCGGATGCGTTTGCCGACTTTCGGAATCTTCACCCCGGGGGCTTCCATGAGGGTTGGACCGCTTGGGGTGACTACGACTCCGACGGCGACCCTGACCTGTTCATGAGCAACACGACTGACCTGGGATGTCTCACCAGAACATATCGGAACGAGCCAACCGGCTATCTGGTGGAGGACGACACCACCCTGCTACACAACACCGGGCAGTGCTACTTCCGGCCTAGCTGGGGCGATTTCGACGACGATCTCGACCTCGAACTTGTCACGGTTGACTTCTTCGCGGCATCTACGTTCGTGCGGGTATGGAAGCGGAATCAGCCTCCGGCAGTGACTTCCCTGACGGTTCCGACAGCTCCTGTGCAAGTTGGAGAGGCGATTCTCGCCACTGGACAGTTCGTCGATCCCAATGTATTGGACACCCATACCGCGGTTTTCGATTGGGGCGATGGCTCTCCGCCTACGCCGGGGACGGTGGTTGAGTCAGGCGGATCAGGGACGGTCAGCGGTACGTACACGTATGCCAACCCTGGCGTCCACACGGTCTGTCTGACAGTGACCGACGATGTAGGCGCGGCGGGTTCTCGATGCTCCGACTTCGTGGTCGTATACGACCCGGACGGTGGTTTTGTGACAGGCGGAGGTTGGATCGACTCGCCCGCGGGTGCTTATGTGCCCGATTCT
>JBFIPU010000015.1:0-35830 GCA_041609995.1 Acidimicrobiia bacterium | reverse complement strand
TCGTCGGATTGGGAGCGCTCGGGAATCTGGAACTCGATGTCGGCGACGAAACAATCGCCCTGGTCGAGGTGAATGGTGCCGATCGTCACCTCGGGCATCGAGGGAGGACCACTCAGTCCGAGCTCGGAGGAGAGGGCCCGTTCACCGTCGACGTTGTCCCAGGCGAAATCGTCGTAGAGCGTGGCTCGGAAGCCGGCCTCGTCGCCGTCGTGGAGCGCGGTGAACGACTGGAGCAGGTGTTGGGCGACGATGTCCTCCAGCTCAGCCTTTCGGGCGGCGTCTGGGGTGAGACGGCCGGGTTGCCTGGTCTCGAGCGTGGAGCCGGGCTGGGCGGCGGTGGTCGTGGTGACGCGATCTGGCGGGGCTTCAGGATCGTAGGGCGTGGTGCCGGTCGGTTCGGGTTCGAGGCTGCAGGCAGCAGTCACCACGACCCCCACAAGAAGGATCGCCCACGAACCCGTCCAAATTCCCCACCGCCGCACGATGGCCACCATACCAAAGGCCCCCGTCTTCTACCAGATGGTCGGATCGTTGGTCGGCGGCGGTCGGGCTTGGGCTCGTCGGTCCCGACAACGGCGGGTCAGGCGTTTGCTTTTTCGACCATGTCGCCCACGTCCCACTGGATGTCGAGCTCGCGTTCGGATACCTCCCACAGCTTCCTCAGATCTGCGGGCTTGGAGAGTCTTTCCCCGATCTTGCCCTGAACCGGAGCGCCCCGGATGACCCACTGGGGACGCCAGAGCGTGCCGCCTGCGACATCTGGATCGGTGCCCGCCCGCAGTTGGGGGAGGGCTCCCATGGCGGCCGACTGACCGATGCGCGGGACCCACTTCGCGAAGAACTGGTGCCGGCTCTGTTCGGGGTGATTACGCACGCTGGCCGATTGCAGGTCGGTGTTCGAGAAGCCGGGATCAGCCGCGTAGACGGTGACATCGGAACCGGCCGCCTCCAGCCGGTCATTCAACTCGAGCGTGAAGTGGACATTCGCCAACTTGGAGTATCCATAGGCGACCCACGGGTCGTACCCACCGCCCCGGTTGTGTGGATTGTCGAGGTCGTATTTGCCTGCGCTGAATCGAGCTGTCGAGGTGGTGTTGACGATGCGGGCGCCGCCGGCCCCAAGCATCGATGGGAGCAGTAGATAGGTGAGATAGAAGTGCCCCAGATGATTGGTTCCGAACTGCATCTCGAAACCGTCGGCAGTCTCCCATTCCGGGGTGGCCATCACCCCTGCGTTGTTGAACAGCAGATCGATCTTGTCATGATCTGCTATGACCTCGGCCGCGAACGTTCTGATCGACTCGAGTGACGCCAGATCCAGGCTGCGGACGTCGACCTTGGCGTCGGGCAACTCGCTCTTGATGTCCGACTCGGCGGCAGCCGCCTTCTCCATGTTGCGAGCAGCAATGATGACGTGGGCACCCTTGCGGGCGAGCTCTCGTGCCGTCTCCAGGCCGAGGCCCCCATTGGCACCCGTGACCACGGCCACCCGGCCGGTCTGGTCTGGAATATCGGTAGCTGACCAAGGCATTGGTGTTCTCCTTCGACGCGCCAAACCTAGTCGTCGGTCGGTGGCCAAGATCGGGAACCCTGCTTCGCTCGAGGCCTCCGCTACCGTGTCAGGGCAGGAAGGAGGCGGAGTGGCACGCACGGTTCACTTTGAGTTCAACTCGCCCGATCCTGACAAGTCGATCGACTTCTTCAAGGAAGTGTTCGATTGGGAGGTCAATGCCTGGGAAGGCCCCCAGGAGTACCACCTCGTCACGACGGGACCGGAGGTCACACCTGGGATCGACGGCGCCATCATGGCGTCAATCGATGGCGAGCCCCGGACTGTCAACACGCTGCAGGTCGACGACATCGATGCCACATTGCGGGCGATCGTGGGAGCCGGTGGTGAGATCGTGGTCGAGAAGCACGCGATCCCACAGATCGGTTGGAACGCCTACTGCAAGGACCCGGCCGGTTTGCTGTTCGGGGTGCACCAATTCGACCCTGAGGCCGGCTGAGCGCTCGACTACTGCTCGGCTTCGTTGCGGATCACGAGTACTGAGGCGGGGGAGCGGCGGACGAGCTTGGTGCCGGTCGAGCCCAGTAGACCCTCGAACCGGCCGGCGCCATGGCTCCCGATGACGAGCAGCTCGGTGTCGTGCAGGGCAATCGCCGACAGAATCGAACGGGCAGTCTTGTTGTCGGCCGCCAGCCATTTCGCCTCTGCTTTCACGCCGCGCCGGTCGAGCGCCTTGACGATTGAATCTGTTCGCTCGTGTGCCGCCTTGGCCAGCGCATTCAGCACCGGGGACTCCATGGCCGGGTTCTTCTGCACCGGATGCGGTTTGGCGAGCTGTTCGGCGGCGCGATCGCCGATTCCCTGACCTGCCTCATAGGCGATGGCTGCGGCTGCCGCAACGCCGCTGTCGCGAAGCCCACTGAAAAATTCGCCGGGGATGTTCATGACGGTGAGGATGGTCACCTTGTCGCCATCGGTATGCCACCGAGCCACGGCATCAGCCGCCCTATCGGCGTCGAGCGTTCCATCGGTGGCAACGAGAATGTGCATGGTGTCCTTTCTTCCGGCGCGATGCTAGACGTCGCGTCAAGTCCTGTCTCTGGGCAAACAGAAACGGCGCCCTTACGGACGCCGTTTCCAGTTTGCTCGTTGGTTTGGTTAGCCGGCGGCTGCGATGGCAGCGTTGAGCCAGCCGTCAACCGTTGCACGGTTGGCAGCGATCCAGTCAGCGGCAAGCTGCTGGATGTCCTCGTTGCTGTCCTTGCCGTTCGACTGCTCGACGTTCGCAAGCGACACGTCGATGATCGGCAGCTGGACCTGAGCCAGCAGTTCCTTGGCCGCCGGGTTGGCGTCCAGGAATTCCTTGTTGCCGGTCACCTGGATGTCAGCGGCGACCCAGCCGAGCTGGCAATCGCCGGAAGCGGCTGCCGGGCACTGATCGGGACCGATGTTGGCGGTACCGGGCAGCTGGCTGTATTCCTCACCACCGTCCTGGCCACTGACGTTGGAACCGTCGATGACTTCCTCAACCGCCAGCCAGACGACGTTGTCGCCGGGGCGCATCTCGGTGATGTAGGCGCTGGGCGTCCAGGTGTAGATCACCATGGGCTCGCCATTGTTGGCCTTGCCGATTGCCTCGGCGACCATAGCGTCGTATCCGGCGATCACTTGCTGGACATTTTCCCAACCCGAGACAGCGATCTGCTCGGTGATGATGTTGTCACACGTCCAGCTCTCCTGGCAGCCGTAGATATCGGCGATTCCGTTGCCGGGCACCGGATCGGCGGCATCGAACGCAGCCAAGATCGCCGGATCATCGTTGATCTGGTCCAGGTGCGTGATGCCGAACTCATCAGCGAACGACTTGGTAACCAGGTAGCCCTGGAGGCCGCCTGCGATCATCTCCTCACCGACGATCTCGAGGTGGTCACCGACCTTCGTTCCATCCGGCAGTTCTGGCTCCCACCAGCTGCGGTGGCCTGGGTACCAGCTGTTGACCCAGAAGTCGAAGTCGCCCTGGGCCATCGACAAGTACGCCAATGATGGGCCTAGCTCGAGATCTGCCGGGTCCGACACCTGGTAGCCGAGCTCTTCGAGCAGCTGCTGGTAGACGGCGGCCTGGAAATAGCCGGTCGACCAGTCGGCGCGGGCCATGGTGACCGAAACGCCTTCTCCCGGTAGAGCCATCGGCTCTTCCATCGGCGTTTCCTCTTCTTCCATGGCAGCGACCGTGGTCGCCGTGGTCTCGGCCGGGGTTTCAGCCTCTGGTTCCTCGGTGGTGCTCCCGCCGCAGGCGGCTGCGACGAGCGCTAGGGCCACCAGCAACAGGATCAACCTGTTCTTTCTCATAGTTTCGTGTTCTCCCTTTCTTGGGTCCTCGGGCTGAATACATGCACACTGGTGCAGATTTGAGCCTCAGCCACATTACATGGGGTTGTGTTCTTATCGCTAGGGGTTACTCCAGTATTTGCCAGTGGGTTGGGACTGGTCAAACGGTGACGTCGATGGGCTCCCCCACGGGCTCGACTTCGGCCACGTCCGGGCCGCCGTCGTCTTCGTACACCTTCGAGCGGCGGAATTCCTTGAGCACGCTCATTGTCGAGGCCAGGATGAACACGCCGGCCAACATGGCGAGGAAGGCCCCGATCCCGCTGTTGTAGTTGGGATTGGCCGATCGCACGTGCGTCGCGATCCAGGCGATAGGTACCAAAGCAATGCCGGTGCCGAGGCCGGCGGTGACGGCGCTCCAGACCCACTGCTTGCGCTCGCTCCGCCCGAATGCGCCGGCCGCCAGGAGCGTGGTGCCCAGAGCCACCAGCCCGGCGAGGGTCGTCCAGATGCCGAACTGCGGACCTTCGCCGCTGATGCCGTCGGTCACCACGGCACCGCTGGCCTGGGCTTCGGCCATCAAGGCCGAGAGGCGGGCAGCGATTGGTCCGGCATCAGCCGGGTTGTCGCGTGCTTCTTGCTGGAGGATATCGATCTGGGCTTGCAGCTCCGGGGTGATGACGACGTCCTGGCGACCGTCGAAGCTCCAGCCCGAGAACATTCCGACGATGAGGACGACGACGGCGATGCCAACGCCGATCACGCGACCCCACGCAATATCGGCGCTGAGTGGGTGGAGGGGGGAATGATCGGCGACCCTGATCCAAAGGAATGAACCGACGGTGGCGATGATTCCTCCCACTACGGCGAGAATCACACCGTTGCCGGTTCCGGGATCGTTGGCCAGGAAGAAGGTTCCGGCCAGCAGATGGGACAAGGACAGCAGGAAGATGCCGATCGATCCGATCACGGCGCCGTCGGTTGTGAGCCATCGCGGCCCCTGACCAGGCGAGCGCCATGCCGACACGACTGCGGCGACGACGAAGATGGCAAGCAGAAGGAGGATGATGCCAAACCAGGACCCTCCCGAAAGTGCGAGGCCGTTGAACGTCTCGCCGGTGAGGTCCTGGTCTTCTCGACGGCCGAAAGCGCTGATCTTGCCGGCATCCGAGGTCCACGGCAGGAACACGGCCACAGCGGCGACGACGGCCCCGGCGACAGTGACGAGCATGGGCGCCACCTCGTTGCTGGTACGAGGCGCATAGCGGTCGACTTGCTTGTACACCGTGATGGCGGCCTCGTCGTCTGCTTCTGGCAGAAGCGCTTCCGGGTCACGGCGATGTGCCCAGGCCTGGTGAATGCGGCGGAAGAGATTGCTGCCGTCTCCTTCCCGCTGGCTCATGCGGTCGAGTACAACTGCGACGAGGAAGAACGCCAATCCGGCGGATGCGGCCAGAGCGACGTCCTGGTTGGAGAGGGCCCGGAAGAGAAGCCGGCCGAGGCCGCCCGCACCCATGATTGCGGCAATCCCCAGCATCGAGATGGCCAGAAGCAACGTCTGGTTGATTCCGGTCATGATGGCAGGCCGCGCCAGCGGTAACTGGACGTCGGTCAGTACGCGCAGCTCAGAGGCTCCGTAGGCGCGGCTCGCCTCCACGACGTCGCCGGGAACTTGTCTGATGCCGAGGTTCGTCAGGCGGATCAGGGGAGGAAGGGCGAAGATCATGGTCACCATCGTGGCCGAGACCTCGCCGATGCCCCAGAAGAAGATGAACGGCAGCATGTACACGAACGAGTGGACAACCTGCATGGCGTCCAGTACGGGGCGCACCACCTGCCAGATGCTGTCGAAGCGCCCGGACATGATGCCGATCGGGATACCGATGATCACGCACAGGATCACGGCCACTGCGATGAAACCGATGGTCCGGGCAGTCTCGATCCAATAGGCGTTGCCCAGCAGACCACAGATTGCCAAAGCACCACCGACGAAGAATCCGACCTTGATATTGCGAACGAGTGACGCGATCAAGGCCATCCCGAGCACGACCCATACCCAGGAGATTTCGGCGAGGAAGTCGCGAACCAGCAGATTGATCAGCCACTGGAAAGGCGCCTCGATCCAACCCAACAACTGTTGCAGATTGACGGCGATCCAGTCGACCGCCTGATCCATCCAGGCACCGAACGGGATCTCCCACTGGTCCAGGATCGTGTTGTCCCAAATGCTCTTGTCGGGTGTGACCTGAGCCAGCATCACATGAATACCTCTCGTTCGTACATGTCGATCAGGCTTTCAACCCGACCCATTTCTTCCATGATGTGGCGGGGATCCAGGTTCCCGACCAGTTCGCCGGCCTCGTTCACGACCGCGATCGGCAATCCTCGGCCGGCGGCTGCGTACACCTCGTTGAGCGTGGAATTGGGGAGCGTCTTGTCAAAGTCGGTCCGAAGAGCCGACGCCAGGTCGCCCGACCCCTGCACCGCGACTCGGGTGGCGTCTCCCAGTGTCAAGAGCCCGTTGGGCCGGCCGGCCTCGTCAACCGTGAACTTTCCTGCCCGGTCGCCGATGGCGATGATCGCATCTGTCAGTGATATGTTCCTGGGCAACGGGTCCGGTTCGAGCATGATCTCGTGTACTTCGATCACCCGACCCTGGTCGACGTCCTGCACGAATTCGGCGACGTAGCCCGTGGCCGGCTTGGTGAGGATCTCCTCGGGAGTGCCGATTTGCACGACTGCGCCATCTTTCATGATGCAAACCCGGTCGCCGATGCGAAGGGCTTCGTTCAGGTCGTGGGTGATGAACAGGATGGTCTTGTGGAGCTCATTTTGGATCTCCATCATCTCGTCTTGCATCTGGCGTCGGATGAGCGGGTCCAGAGCCGAGAACGCCTCATCCATCAGGAGAATGTCGGGATTGGCGGCCAGGGCGCGCGCCAGGCCGACCCGCTGCTGCATGCCGCCGGACAACTCCTGGGTCGCGTTGTAGGCGTAGGGTTCGAGACCGACCAGGGAAAGGGCCTTGAGGGAGGCGGCGTCGCGAGTGTCCTTGTCAACCTTCTGAATCTTGAGGCCGTAACCCACATTGTCGATCACATTGCGATGAGGGAAGAGGGCGAAATGCTGGAACACCATGCCCATTTTCTCGCGGCGGAACGCCTGCAGCTCGGGCCCATCGAGCGCCTGCACGTCGGTTCCGTCGACCCACACATGACCGGAGGTGATGTCGTGCAGTTTGTTGACGGTGCGAATGGCGGTCGATTTGCCCGATCCGGACAGCCCCATCACCACGAAGATTTCGCCCTTGTTGACTGCGAAATCAACGTCGTTGAGGCCAACGACGTGCCCGGAACGCTGGAGTACGGCGTCCTTGCCGTATCCGGCCTTGACGAGATCGAACGCTCGTCCTCGTGGTTGGGGCCCGAAGATCTTGTAGACGTTCTCGAGCTGAATTATTGCTTCGCCTTGTTCAACCATACGCCTCCTCCAGCATATGACCATAACGGCGCCATAGACGGATGTCGAGCGGGTGGGTGACAACGTCGCACCAGGCCGTTGGGCGGCGTGGTGCACGCGACACCGTTACTCCAGATCCTCGGGAGGTCGGTGGTCTTTGTCCCAGTCCTCGATACATCGCTCGACCAGCGGGACCGGCATATTGGAGCGGGTCAGGTCACGTGCCGAAATATGGATGCTCGGGGGAATCCGAGGGTCGAAGGACTTCAGGTAGGCACCGCGGCCTTCCTCCATGCGATCCCACCCATTCGAGAACATGTTGCCGGTGGGCCCGACGATCTCCCGGGTGGCCTTGTACAGATCGCTCGGCAGCATCTTGGCCCCCCGGTGCCGCGCGGCCCACTCTTTGAAGAAGTCCTTCAAACCCATGGAGTAAATGTAACAGCTTCGTCCTTCAAGGCCGGAAATACGGCAGATGCAGGGGTTCCAGAGCAGTGTTGCCGAGAATGAGGTCGGCAGCCTTCTCGGCGATCATCATGACCGGCGCGTAGATGTTTCCGTTCGTCACGTAGGGCATCACCGAGGCATCCACCACCCGCAGACCGTCCAGCCCGTGCACTCCCATCGTGGTGGGGTCGACGACCGACATCGAGTCCACCCCCATGCGCGCCGTGCACGACGGGTGGAGTGCGGTCTCGGCGTCGCGTTTGACCCAGTTCAGGATCTGATCGTCCGTTTGCACGTCGGGTCCGGGTGAGAACTCCCCGCCGTCGAGGTCGGCCATGGCCGGCTGGGCCAGAATGTCGCGCGAAATGTGTATCGCTTCTATCCATTCCTGTCGGTCCTCGGGCGTCGACAAGTAGTTGAAGCGAATCGCTGGGTGTACTCGCGGGTCGGTTGACGTGATCTTGACCGAGCCCCGTGAGTTCGAGTACATGGGCCCGATATGGAACTGATAACCGTGTCCTCCTTCGGGAACGGTGCCGTCATAGCGGACGGCGATCGGCAGGAAATGGATCATCAGGTTCGGATAGGCCACCTGATCGTTGCTGCGGACGAATCCGCCTCCTTCGAAGTGGTTGCTGGCCGCGGCCCCTTGGCGCCGGAACAGCCAGTCGAAACCGATCTTGGGGCGGTTGTACCACTTGAGGGCCGGATACATCGACACCGGCTGTTTGGCCGCGTGCTGGATGTAGACCTCGAGATGGTCCTGCAAGTGCTCACCCACACCGGGCAGATCGTGTACCACCTCCACGCCGGCAGATTCCAGTTCTGACGCGTTGCCCACACCCGAGACCTGGAGGAGCTGGGGCGAGGCGAAGGCACCACCACACAGAATGATCTCACCCCCCTCGGCCTGGTGGGTTGTGCGGCCGGTGTGATAGGTGACGCCGACCGCCCGCCTGCCCTCGAATCGGACCCTGCTGGTGAACGCCCGGGTCTTCACCGTGAGGTTGGGACGGTGCATGACCGGGTGGAGATAGGCGCGGGCGGCGCTCAGTCGACGGCCCCGGTGGACGTTGCGGTCGAAGCGGGCAAAGCCTTCCTGCTGGTAACCGTTCACGTCATCGGTGAGGGGATACCCGGCCTGCTGGACGGCCTCGAACAGGGCCTCGAAGATGGGATTCGTGGCCGGGCCTCGTTCCAGGATCAGCGGACCGTCGGCTCCCCGATAATCGTCCGCGCCGGCCAGGCACGTTTCCATGCGCTTGAAATAGGGGAGCGTATGCGCGTAATCCCAGCTCGCCATGCCCGCATCTGACGCCCAGCGCTCATAGTCCATCGGGTTGCCCCTCTGAAAGATCATGCCGTTGATGGAACTCGATCCGCCGAGAACTTTGCCCCGGGCGTGATAGACGCGCCTCCCCCCCATGTGGGGTTCGGGCTCGGATTCGTATTTCCAGTCGTAGAGACGGTTGCCGATAGGGATCGTCAACGCACCCGGCATGTGGATGAAGATGTCCCAGCGGTAGTCGGGCCTCCCGGCTTCCAGCACCAGCACCCGGTGGGAGGGATCAGCGCTCAGCCGGTTGGCGAGCGCGCAGCCGGCGGAGCCGCCCCCCACGATGATGAAGTCGTACGCGTCGCCCATGGATCAACGCTACCTGCCGGCCGGCGGCGGGCCGGCCAGGTTGCCCTGGAGGCGGTCGAGGAGGGGAACCTGGGCCGTGTTGATGGCATCCTTGGCCTCGTCGATGCGAAACCAGCCGACCTCGGCCAACTCGGGAAACTCCCCAAAGCGACCCGAGCGCGGAGGCCACTCCATTGTGAAGGTGCCCGGTTCGAATGCTGCGAGGTCGAAATCGCCGTCTATGGCCCAGGCCACCACTCTCTTGCCGCCCCGTTGGCGAATCTCTCCGAGGGGCAGCGGATCGCCGTTCGGCGCCGCTTGGCCCGTTTCTTCCTCGAACTCGCGGTAGGCCGTGTCCAGCGGATCCTCGCCGTCCTCGACGATTCCCTTCGGAAGCGTCCAGTGCTGGCGCTTTGCCCACAGCGGGCCTCCGAGTCGGCCCAGCAGCACCTCAATGGCGCCACCCTGAGTGCGATAGAGCACCAGGCCGGCCGATATCACAGGCATTCTGTCGCTCCCACGGCGCCAGCCTACGGCCGGGTCCCGGCCTCCGAGTTTGGTAGATTCGGTGCGTGGGATACGAACCGTTTGCCCCGGGTGAGCCCGAGCCGTTTCTCGACGATCCCGTGCGAGAGCGGGTCCGGCGCCGCGACCAGCTGGCCGAGTGCTACCGACTGTTCGGGGCGCTTCGCTATGGCGACATGGGCGACGGGCACATCTCGTTTCGGGATCCGGAGCGCCTCGATCACTTCTGGATGCTGCGCTACGGCGTGTCGTTCCACTCGGCCCGCCGCGAGGACACGGTGCTGGTGTCGCCGAGTGGCGAAACGGTGGATGATCCGTCGATCGGGGCGGTGTCGGCACCCATCAACATCACCGGCTACCACATCCACCACCCGGTTCACGAGGCGCGACCGGACATCAACGCAGCAGCGCACGTTCATGCCCCCTACGCCACCGCCTACTCGACCGAGCGCCGGCTGTTCGAGCCGATCAACCAGGAGTCCACGCAGTTCTTCGAGGACCATGCGCTCTTCGATGACGAGGAGGTACAGATCCTCTCGGCCGACGGCGGCAAACGGATAGCGGTGGCCCTGGAAGACAACAGCCACGTCATACTCGCCAACCATGGAGTGCTGACGACGGGCAAAAGCGCCGCCGAGGCGGTGGCGTGGCTGGTGGAGATGGAGCGGGCGGCCGAGGTCGCCCTCAAGGCGAACGACCCGGTCCGCCTCTCGGACGAGGCGACCCGCATCGCGCAGAACGACCTCGTTCGACCCAGCACCGGCTGGCAGATCTACAACTATCTCATCCGCCGCCACCTCGCCTGACGCGCCAGATCCTTCGGTCGCAGTACTGGGGCTCGTCGTGCGGCGAGATCAGGTGCGGAATGCGCGGGGCGACATCGAGAGAATGTGGCCCGAGGCGGGGTCCGAGCGACCCTCCAGAACCTGCGAGAAGGCCTCCGTGACGGCCTCCGGGCCCGCCGAGCGCTCGACTGTGAGCCACTGCGGCGCCGCGTCCAGGAAATCCGACAACGCCGCCCCGATGCGGCCCGATAGCTCTCCGGCACCCCACTCCTTGGTTCGCTTGGCGACCTGGCTCGGAGCGAAAAAGAACTCCGTCGTCGGGCCGGGCAAGTCCTCGGTATCGGACCCCGCCTTCTCCCAATGGGTGGCGCCGACGCGGGACGAGTAGCAGAGGGCATCGCCGAAATGGTGGTGGATCGCTTCGCGAACGTCGGTGTTGCCGGCCATGTCGACGAGCACCGATGGCGTGACCGGATCGAGCGTCTCGATCTCGTCGTAGGTGAGGACTTCGTCGTACATGCCGAGCTCTTCGACGAACTCGCGATTGGTTTGCGAGGTGAGCCCGACGCTGGATTGCCCACGGGACGCCAGACACGTCGCCAGGGCGATCGAGGTCTTGGACGACGCGCTGGTGACGAGCGTCTGGCGGGCGCCGTAGAAGTCCTGGTCCGCCAGGAAGTCGTCGACGAGGAACGACGTCATGAACAGGCCACGTAGAAGTAGGTACTCGTCCGCTCGCTCCGGGCGGAACGTCGGATCGGTGGAAACCTCGGTGAAGCTCGTATACACCGCGGCGTGCCCGCTTCGGTGGGTCCCGATGTCGCGAAAGCCCGACCGGGACGCCTGCGCCTCGATCACCAGGTGCTCCGACATGGGGTAGAAGCCGAAGTACCGGCCGCCGATCTCGATGTCGGCGTTGGCCGATTCGACCACCGAGCCGAGGCCCATCGCCGGCACCCGCCCCCACGGCGGCGAGGTCGGAAAGAAGTCCCAATAGCCCAACAGGTCGCCGCTCAGCGCGTAGGAAATGTTGTTCGACGTGAGGGCAAAGCGTTCGATCGCCAGCCGAATCTCCCCCGGCCGAAGCTCGGCCGACGGCTGGTCCACGACCTGCGTGAGCCGGAAGTCCTCTCGGTTCACCTCGAAATCCACCTGGGCAGACTATGGGCACGCCGCACACGGTGCGTCTGCCGGATGCGGCACCCGGTCAGGGAGGTGCCCGCCCGCGGCAGTCTTCGACGGCAGACTCGGGACCTTCGCTTTCGGGCGGTGCGATGTGAACCGCTCCGGTTTCCGGGTCTCGATCGAGGGACCATCCACCTTCATGGACGGCGGTGTGGTGGCGAGTACAGAGCAACACGAGGTCAGGCAAGTCAGTCCGGTTGGACTCCACATACGGTGTGAGATGGTGCGCGTCGCACCAGCGATGGTCGCGGTTGCAGGAAGGGAACACGCAGCCGCCGTCGCGAACGATGAGGGCGGCTCGCTGTGGCTCGGATACGAAGCGGCTGTTTCGGCCAACATCCAACACCTGCGAGGTGCCGTTGGTGACGATCCGGGTGAGGTGCGAGTCACACAACAGACGACGGACCGTCTCAAGAGCCGCCGGTCCGATACCCACCAGCTCCGCCCGCGATCTCGATGCCCACCCTTCGCCCTGCAATGTAGGAAGGTCGACGATCACGTTGACGTTGGCTCTCACCTTGGAGCGACGTTTGGAAGCAGTGGCTGACTCGGCATCGTCGACCATGTCGATGAGCGCATCCGCTCGCAACTGGGCGGCCGTCCGGGGGTCGGGATCGTCGGTCGGGTCAGGCCTGACGCGCTTCTCCAAGGCAGCCTGCAGTTTGGCTCCAGCTGCCGGATCGAGGCGGCCGTCGACCACCACCGCTCCGGCAAACGTGGCGTGGAGGTGAAGGTACCGGTTCTCGTATATGTGGCGGGTTGATGCTCGCCCGAGCTGGTCGTCAGCCATTCGGTTCCACTGCTTGACGAGCTGCTCGAAGTCGTCTTCACCCATCGTGGAGGCGGCGTCGAGCAACACCCTCTCGTGCTCCGTCAACAGCTCGTCCCGGCCCTGTCCACCTGCGCGAGCCACGGTTTCGGCCTGGGTCACCGACACCACTCCCGCTCGCAGGGCCTGGGCAGTGTCGCCGTGGTCGTGGATGACCCGAGCGGTTCGCACCTGGCGATGAGCCCGCGAGCGGGTGACCGGGGTGTTGTGGGCGAGCCAGCCGGCAGGGGAGAGCGGGCCATCCACTTCCCACGCCCGCTGATGGTCCCATTCGGCCAGACAGCGGACGTATTCGGCCTCGAGGCGCTCTTGCAGCCGGGCCAGATCGCGCACGCGATCGCTCAAGGAGCCCGGCAACCAATCTCGATAGTGGTCCGCCCCCAGCTGCTCGATGCCCCGGGCAATCGTCTCGATCGCTTCGTCCCGCCCAGCCATGTCGACCGGATCGATCTCTTCTCCCCATTTCACGTCCGGTAGGGCCACTTCCGCTATGGCCACTTGCGTATCACCATGGTGCCAACGTATCGACGAACTGTGACAAGAAACCACCGTGAACGCGAGACGGCGAAAACGATGCCTACGGCCAAAACTCACCCCGGCGACACCGGCTTTGGCAAAGCCGATCAAGAAGGCGGCGAGCCCGACCAACGCCAGCGAGGACGGCTCCACTAACCGAGCGGCGAGATGAAGATGGCCGCACCGTCGTCGAGCACGGCGAGCGCTTCGCGTGCGACCGGATTGAGATCGATCGTCTCGTACCAACCCACCGCCTCGAGCTCGACATCTCCGACGGTGGGCCGGGGTCGGTCGTGGAGTTGCACGCGAAACAAGACATCGAGCCGGCGCCCGCCTGGTTCGATGACGATGGCGTTCGGCTCACCGACTTCGATCACGATGCCGGTCTCTTCCCGTACCTCTCGGACCGCGCAGGCCGCCGGGTCCTCTCCCGCCTGGGCATACCCGCTCGGGAGGTCCCAGGCGTCGTGGTACGAAGGCTTCACGAACAACGACAGGCCATCGGGATCCAGCAGGTGCACCTTGCAGCCCAGCGTGTAGGTGGGGAGCAGCGTGCGCGCCACCACCCGCTGGAGAGTCGGTGTCAGCGCCCGATAGGCCTTGATGGCCTGGGTCTTGAGTGGCTCCGGGACGGTTGGGCTCATCTGGGGGCGGACCCTACCGGCTGAGCGTTGCGTCCAGTCCTTTTCTCTGGAAGGATGAGGCCGTGGCCAAGATCATCCTGACCTGTGCCGTGACCGGTGGCTCCCACACGCCGACGATGAACATCGATATCCCGGTGACGGTGGATGAAATGGTGGACCAGTCGGTGGCGGCGGCCGACGCCGGGGCGGCTGTCATTCACATTCACGCCCGCGATCCGGAGGACGGGCGTCCCACCGCAGATATCGGGCTGTTCCGGGAGTACTGCCAGGGGATCCGGGACCGGTCGGATGCCATCGTCTCGATCACCACGGGAGGCGCCACCGGCCAGACCATCGAGGAGCGGCTGGCCCCGATTCGGGCGCTGAAGCCTGAGCTGGCCACCTGCAACCTCGGGACGATGAACTACGGGTTGTTTCAGATGGTCCCCAAGTATGAGGGCCGGTGGAAGTACGACTGGGAAGAAGAGTTCCTGATGTCGACCAAGACCGAGCCGTTCACCAGCAGCTTCGCCGACATCGAGTACATGCTCACCACCCTCGCCGCTGAAACGGGCTGCAAGTTCGAGTTCGAGGCCTATGACATCGGCCACCTCTACACGCTCGCCTATTTCGCGGATATCGGCCTGGTCAAGCCTCCGATCTTCATGCAATTCGTGGTCGGTACCTTCGGCGGCATCGGTCCCGATGTGGAGAACGTGGTGGCCATGAAGCAGGTCGCATACCGGTTGTTCGGCGACGAGATCGAATGGGGCGTGCTGGGCGGTGGGCGCTTCCAGTTCGACCTGGTGACGGCCGGAATCCTGCTGGGTGGCAACGCCCGGGTCGGCCTCGAGGACGGTCTGTATCTGCGGAAGGGCCGCCTGGCGGAATCGAACGAAGAGCAAGTCCAGAAGATCGTGAGGATCATCGACGAACTGTCCCGGGAGGTGGCGACGCCGGCCGAGACCCGCGAACGGCTGGCACTCAAGGGGTTGGAGAACGTCGGGTATTAGCGCCCGTGACTGCGAGGAGGACCCATGCGGCTGACCAGTGATTCGATTACCGATGGCGAACGCATTCCGGGCCGGTACGCCCTTTGTGTTCCCGATCCCGACAGTCACGTCACGTTCTCCGACAACCTCAACCCGGACCTGGCCTGGACCGACGTCCCCGACGGAACGCAGTCCTTTGTCATCACCTGCATAGATGTCGACGTGCCCTCGTCCGGCGAGGATGTGAACCAGGAGGGACGGGAGGTGCCGGCCGACCTGTTACGCGTCGAGTTCATTCATTGGTTGATCGCCGACATCCCGGGCAACCTCCGTCATGTGGCAGCCGCCGAATATTCCGACGGAGTCACGCTCGGCGGTAAAGCGGGTCGGTCGGAAGGTCCCCGGGAAGGAGTCAACGACTACACGTCGTGGTTCGCCGATGATCCCGAGGTGGGCGGTACCTGGAAGGGCTACGACGGCCCGTGCCCGCCGTGGAACGATGCGCTGGTTCACACCTACGTCTTCACCGTGTACGCCCTCGATGTTCCCGAGGTCGGGGTATCGGGCGACTTCACCCACGCAGATCTCATGGTCGCCATGGCCGGACATGTGCTCGACTCGGCCACGATCACCGGCACCTATACCCTCAACCCCCGGCTGCGGTAGTGCGCTTCGGAGTGGTCGGGACCGGCGTGATCGGCGCCGGTTGGGCGACCAGGGCCCTGGCGCGGGGGTGGGACGTCGTCGCCACCGATCCGGCCCCCGATGCCGAGGAACGGCTGCGGGCCGCAATCGACCGGGCGTGGCCCTCGGCCCGCAAACTCGGTGTATTTGCCGGCGCCGATCCTGCGCGGCTCACCTTTGTTTCTTCTGTCGACGAGCTGGCGGAGCAAGCGGATTTCATCCAGGAGAGCGTGCCGGAGAACGAAGCGATCAAACGCTCCGTGCACGCCACCATCGATGCCGCCGCCTCCCGGGACGTGCTGGTCGCCTCCAGTTCCTCCGGGCTGCTGCCGTCGAACCTCCAGGAAGGACTGGCGCACCCTGAGCGGATGTTCATCGGCCACCCGTTCAATCCTGTCTATCTCCTTCCACTGGTGGAGATCTTGGGAGGCGATCGCACTGCCGACGAGTCACTCGACCGGGCGGCATCGGTGTACGAGGACCTGGGCATGCACCCGCTACGGGTTCGCACCGAGATCGAGGGTTACCTGTCCGACCGGCTGCAGGAGGCCATGTGGCGGGAGATCCTCCACCTCGTCAACGACGGCGTCGCCACCACCGGCGAGCTCGACGACGCCATCGTGTACGGGCCGGGCCTGCGCTGGGCGGCCATGGGCACCAACCTCACCTTTCACCTGGCCGGGGGTCAACAAGGCATGGGCCACATGCTCGAGCAGTTCGGGCCGGCTCTCGAGTTGCCGTGGACCAAGCTGGTTGCTCCCGAGCTCACCGGCGATCTCATCGATGCCCTGGTGGAAGGCACCAGAGAACAGGCGGGTGATCAGACCATCGAAGAACTGGAGAGGTTGCGCGACGACTATCTGATCTCGGTGATGCGCGCGCTGCGGGCCCACGGCATCGGCGCCGGCCGGACTCTGGCTCGTTGGGAGGAGCGACTCCACGATGTCCAACAGGAACCGTGGAAGCCCGGTGATGAAATCCCCAGCCCGCTGCAGCTATATGACTGCCGGGTGGAGCCCGAGTGGGTCGACTACAACCAGCACATGACCGAATCTGCCTACCTGCTGGCCGCAGGGTGGGCCAGCGACAAGCTCTTCCGATACATCGGTATCGACGACGACTACCGGTCGGATGGTTACTCGTTCTATACGGTCGAGACCCGGATCACCTATCTGCGGGAGGTCGGTGTCGACGAGCCGCTCCGGTTCACCACCAGAGTGCTGGAAGCCGGGGAGAAGAAGCTGCGGTTCGTGCACGACATGTACCACGCCGACTCGGGGGCACACGTGGCCGGGGTGGAGCAACTCCTGATCCACGTGGACACGACCGGTGGGAAGGCGGTTGCCATCCTCCCCGGACCGGCCGCCGCGCTGGAGGCCATCGCCCGGGCCCACGCCCCGGGTCCCTAGGCAGCGCCGCCCTCCGTTGGTAACGTGGGCTCGAGAGGAGGAACGGTGGAGTCGAGTAGGTGGAGTAATCGCCAGATCGGCGCGGCGGCCGTCGGGTTGGGTATCTTGCTGGCGCTGTTCGGCCTGCTGGCCGACGTCGTCGGATACGGGGCCCAGGAGGGATTCGGACCGGGTCAGATCATCATCCTGATCGTGGGCTTGGGGGTTGCAGCTTACGGTCTGTCGCGGATGCGGAAGGCCTGACGCCGCCGAGGTGCGCCGGCGAATGAGACCGTCGGCCATCGGTGGGTGACGGCCTGAGCGGTCGACCGTCGACCCTGCTGCCTCCTGCCGCGTTTCCGCCCGTCCCGTGCGAGTGCCGGCCCACGCCCACCACACGTTGCACTCCCGCCTCGCCGGCCACGGCGCGCCGCGGCCCTTGTAGCATCGCGTGATGGACTTCGCCCTGACCGACGAACAGCGGCTCATCGTCGAAACCACCCGGGAGTTCACCGAAAAAGAGCTGATGCCTCACGAGGAGGACGTCGAGCGGACCGGCCAGGTTCCTCCCGAACTGGTGGATGCCATCCGGCGCAAGTCGATCGAGGCAGGCATCTATGCGGCCAACATGCCGACCGAGTACGGCGGAGCCGGCCTCGACAACGTCACGATGGCGCTGGTCGACCGGGAGTTGGGCGCCACCAGCTATGCCCTCCAGTACATCGTCCACCGTCCCTCCAACATCCTCCAGGCCTGCACCGGTGACCAGGTGGACACCTACCTCATCCCGACGACCCGGGGCGAACGGGTCGACTGCTTGGCGATGTCCGAGCCCGATGCCGGCTCGGATGTGCGGGGGATGAAATGCACGGCCACGCGTGACGGCGACGATTGGGTGATCAACGGCACCAAGCACTTCATCTCACACGCCGACCTCGCCGATTACGTCATCCTGTTCGCGGCCAGTGGCGAAGAAGAGACCCCGCGTGGCACCAAGAAGCTGATCACCGCCTTTCTCGTGGACTACGACGCTCCCGGCTTCGAGCTGGTCCCGGGATACAACAGCGTGTCCAACAAGGGCTACCACAACTTCATCCTCAACTTCGATGATTGCCGGGTGCCGGCTGCCGCCGTGCTCGGCCGCCCTCATGAAGGTTTCGAGGTGGCGAACGAGTGGCTGGGGGCCACCCGCCTGCAGGTCGCAGCGATCTGCCTGGGCCGGGCCCGACGCGCCATCGAGCTGGCCACCCGGTGGGCCGTGGACCGGCGCCAGTTCGGCCAGCAGATCGGCAAGTTCCAGGGAGTGTCGTTCAAGCTCGCCGACATGCAGACCCAGTACGAGGCAGCCGAGCTCAAGACCCTGCAGGCCGCCTGGAAGATGGATCAGGGCACCATGACGGATGCCGATGCCGCCATGGCGAAGATCCTGGCAACCGAGATGTGCCAGTTCGTCACCGATGAAGCGATTCAGATCTACGGCGGAATGGGTCTCATGGACGAGTTGCCGCTCGAACGCATGTGGCGGGATACTCGCGTCGACCGGATCTGGGACGGGACCAGCGAGATCCAGCGCCACATCATTTCCCGCTCGATGTTGCGGCCTCTGGGAGGGTGATCGATGGATGAGGAGGACCAGCGGCTGCGGGGCGAGCGGTTTGCCGAGATGCATGCAGGCCCCGGGTTGTTCGTGCTCCCCAATCCGTGGGACATCGGGACCGCCAAGCTGCTCGAGCACATCGGGTATGAGGCGCTGGCGACCACCAGCGCCGGCCACGCCCGCAGTATCGGCCGGGCCGACGGGCGCCGGACCGTGAGCAGGGACGAAGCCATCTGGCACGCGGCCCAGATCGCCGAGGCGACGAGCCTGCCGGTTTCCGGCGACTTCGAGCGAGGCTACGGAGACGACGCCATCGACGTGGGGGCAACCATCACCGCGGCCATCGCCGCAGGATTGTCGGGTTGCTGCATCGAAGACGCCACCGGCGATGATGGCGACCCGATCTATGAGTTGGCCGAGGCTGTCGAACGGGTCGAGGCGGCTGCCACCGCCGTCGACACGTCGACCTTTCCCTTTGTGCTGGTGGCCCGCGCCGAGAACTACCTGCACGGCCGGGCTGACCTCGACGACACGATCGCCCGGCTCCAGGCATACGAGAACGCCGGGGCGGATGTGGTCTACGCTCCGGGGCTCGTCGACCTCGACGACATCCGGGTGGTCGTGGACAACGTCGGCGTGCCGGTGAATGTGCTGATCGGCCTGCCCGGACAGGACTGGAGTCTCGATGACCTGGCATCTGCCGGCGTCCGCCGCGCCAGCGTGGGCTCGGGGTTTTACCGAGCTGCCATGGGGGCGTTCCTCGACGTCGCCCAGGCCTTGTTGAACGAACGGCGTCTCGGACCCCAGGGGCCCGACCTGGTCGACATGGACGAGCTGTTCGCCGAATGAAGCTCAACCGTTTCTTCAGCCCGACTTCGATCGCCGTGATCGGCGGGATCGAAGCCGAACGGGTCATCGCCCAATGCGACGCTCTCGGCTACGCCGGCGAGATCTGGCCCGTCAATCCCCATCGGGCGATCGGCGGCCGGCCAACTGTGCCCGACGTCGAGAGCTTGCCCGGGCCGCCGGACGCCGCGTTTGTGGCCGTTCGCCGAAAGGACTCGATCGAGGTCGTGCGGGCGCTGGCGCGACTGGGATGTGGCGGGGCCGTGGCCTACGCGTCGGGCTTCGCAGAAGTGGGCGAGGTCGAACTGCAGGCTGAACTGGCGGATGCCGCCAGTGGCATGCCCCTGCTCGGGCCCAACTGCTACGGGTTCATCAACAGCGCATCGCGCGTGGCGCTGTGGCCCGACGAGCACGGCCTCGAGCCGACCGATCTGGGTGTGGCGATCGTATCCCAGTCCGGCAACATGGCGCTCAACTTCACGCTGCAGGACCGCGGGGTTCCCATCTCGCACGTCGTGACGGTGGGAAACCAGGCGGTCGTCGGAGTCGAAGATTGCATGCTGGCGCTCCTCGACGACGATCGGGTCGAAGCGATCGGCATCCACGTTGAAGGCTTTCGCGACGTCGAGATGTTCGCCCGGGCTGCGGTCCGGGCGCGGGAGCAGGGGGTGCCGGTGGTGGCACTGAAAACCGGAGTGTCCGAACAGGGCGCCGGGATCGCCGTGAGCCATACCGCCTCCTTGGCGGGGGATGACGCCGCCGTCAATGCACTGTTTGAGCGCTACGGGGTGTATCGGGTGCACACGGTTCCTGAGTTTCTCGAAGTCCTGAAGTTGCTGGCCGTCACCGGGCCCCTCGACGGCAACCAGTTCATCTCGCTCAGCTGTTCCGGGGGAGAGGCGTCTCTCGTCGCCGATCGGGCGTCCGGGTATGCCATCGAGTTCCCCGACTTCGATCCCGATCATGCTCGCGACATCTCCGCCCATCTCGATGATCTGGTCAACGTGTCCAACCCGCTCGACTATCACACGTTCCAATGGGGTGACCGGGAAGCGCTGACAGGGACGTTCACCACCGCACTGTCGGGCGCCTACGACGCTGCGATCCTGGTCCTGGATTTCCCCAACCGGGCCCACAACGATGTCGCCACCTGGTGGACGACGGTGGACGCCATGGTGGCCGCCGCCCGCCGAACGGGCACGGCTGCGGTCATCACCTCGACGCTGCCCGAAACGATGCCGGCCGAGGTTCGCGCTCACCTGATCGAGCGGGGGCTGGCGCCCATGACGGGGATCGAGGAGACGTTGGTGGGACTCGAGGCCGCCGCCATGTTCGGCCGCCGGTTTCTGGGGCCGAGCCCCTCGCTGCACCCGGTGCCGCCCGCGGGCACGGCCGGCGCCGTCCTCTCCGAATGGGACGCCAAACAGTTCCTGACCCAGGCCGGTGTGAAGGTGCCCTCGGGAGCCGTCACCGAACGCCCGGTCGAGGTGGCAATCGAGCTCGGCTTCCCGGTTGCGCTCAAGATCTTGGAGACCCATCACAAATCTGACGTGGGCGGGGTGGTGCTAAACCTCTTCAGCGCAGCGGAGGTCGCCACCGCCATGGAGGCACTCCCACCATCTGACCGGTACCTCGTCGAGCAGATGATCGAAGACGGCGTCGCCGAACTGATAGTCGGAGTACGCCAACACCGGGGGATTGGCTGGCTGCTCACCGTGGGGGCCGGGGGAGAGCTGACTGAGCTGACCCGCGACACGGCGAACCTGCTCCTGCCGGTCAGTGAGTCCGAGATCCGCGACGCGATCGGGCGATTGTCGATCGCGCCATTGCTGGACGGCTACCGAGGAAGGCCGAGCGCCAACCTCGACCTCGTGTGCGAGGCCATCGCACGCATCAGCTGGGCCGCCCTCGACCACCCCGAACTGCACGCCATCGAAGTCAATCCGCTGATCGTTACTCCTGAGCAGGTAGTTGCGGTCGACGCACTGATCGAGCAAGGAGACGCCGATGGGTGAGAAAGGAGGCAAGTTGACCGGGGAGGCGTCTGCGACCGCTGAGGAGCTGGTCGACGCTCTCCAGGAGCTCGGAGGAGTGGCTTCCAAGAAGATGTTCGGGGGATACGGAGTCTTTTGCGACGACGTGATGTTCGCCCTCGTGGATTCGGCTGGAACTCCCTTCTTCCGGGCATCCGATGATCAGGTGGAAGCACTCGAGGCGTCCGGGGCGGTGGGGCACGGGCGGATGCCCTACTGGTCGATCACCGACTCGGAGCGCACCAGCGAAGAGCGCCTGCTGGGTCGCGCCCGTGAGGCTCTCGAAACGGCGCGGGAGGCCAAGAAGAAGTGAGCGTGCACGTCGATCGGCGGGGACCGATCGTCGAGATCACCCTCGACCGGCCCAAGGCCAACGCGATCGATGCGGCAACCAGCCGCCGGCTGGGGGAAGCGTTCAGCCGGTTCCGCGACGATGCGGACCTGCGGGTGGCGATCCTCACCGGCGCCGGGGACCGGTTCTTCTCGGCGGGGTGGGACCTGAAGGCGGCCGCGGCCGGCGAGGACTACGAAGCGGATTACGGTCCCGGCGGGTTTGGCGGCTTCCCCGAATTGCCGGGCCTGGCGAAGCCGGTCATCGCGGCCGTCAACGGACTCGCTGTCGGCGGCGGCTTCGAGCTGGTTTTGGCCGCCGATCTCGTCGTGGCCTCGGACGAAGCCGAATTCTTCTTCGGCGAAACCGCCGCCGGGGTGATTCCGGATGCCGGCACCCTGCGACTCCCGCGGCTCATGCCCTCTGCCCTCGCCAAAGAGCTCCTGATCACCGGCCGCCGGCTTTCGGCGGCCGAGGCCATGGCCTGGGGCCTCGTCAACGAGGTGTGCCCACCCAACGATGTGCTCGAGGCTGCTCGCGCGCTCGCGGATCGGGTGGTGGCGGTCGCTCCGCTGGCGGTGCAGGCCATCCTGGCTGCGATTCGCGACACCCAACATCTGGCGTTGCCCGATGCCTATGCCGCGCTCCGGGCCCATTCGGCCTACCAGGCGATGCTCGCCAGCGAGGACGCCCGGGAGGGGCCGCAAGCATTTGCCGATGGCCGCCCCCCGGAATGGACGGGTCGTTAAGAAGGCTCGATCCGCGCCTGGACGGCGGCGGCCAGCTCGTCGGCTCGCTGCGACCCGATCAGGATCCGGCTTCCGTCTTTGAGAACCAGCTGGACCCCGTGGCGGCCCGACACGTTGTAGGCGCGGCCCGCCGGGCTGATCCGGTATCCCCAGCCTCCGTATTCCCTGATCGGCGAGTACTCGCGGGCATCGGCGCTGGCGATCTCCTCGAAGCTGATCACCCGGCCCCGGAACGGTCGAAAGCGAACCGACAAGCCCTCCTGGCCCACCTCGGTCTCGAGGGCGCCGGCAATGAAGAAGGAGGTGACGAGCGCCACGATGGCGCCGACGCCACCCACGAGTCCCAACAGGCCCGCCGGCGCATCGCCGGCCCGCAACGACCGCATCACCATGACGGCAGTCACGGTCACAGCCAGCAGTGGCAAAAACAGCAGCGCCCACAACAAATGCTGGCGGAACTTCTGGACTTCGGAGAACATGTATCTCAGGATATGGTCGCCTTCGGATCAGGTGGGTTCTAGGGTGACGCCGGGTCCTTCGCCAGTCTGTCAGGTGGTATTGATGCACGAGCCGGACACCCCCACGCACGATTCGGTGCCGGCGGCAGGCCCACCGGAGGCCGATGCTCGTCCGTGGTGGGCGGTGCCGTTCTCCGTCGCGAGGGACGAGCCGCTGGCAGCCGGGCTGGAACGGATCGCAACCTCCCTACTCGATCGGGCCGCAAAACAACTGGAGGACCCGCTCCTGGACCGGCGGGTGGCCATTCATGAGGCGCGCAAGGCCATGAAGCGGGTGCGCGCCCTGTTGCGGATGGTGCGTCCGCAGCTCGGCAAGAAGCGGTTCCGGCGGGAGAACCGGACAATGCGCGACGCCGCCCGTCTCATCTCGGCAGCACGGGACGCAGATGTGCTGGTCGAGGCGTTCGATGGGCTGGTGGCGGCATCACCCGAAGGTGGCCTCACCGGTTTACGGGCCGAGCTCGTGGCCATCGCCGACGAACGGGCCGCATCATTGGATGAGAAAGCGATCGAACAGGTCGTGGGCGTACTCCGGGCCGCGAGCAGGCGAGTGGCGGGCTGGCAGTTGTCCGCCCCATCGGACGAATTCGACCTGGTCTCTGGGGGGATCTGCCGGACGTATCGCCTGGCCCGCAAGGCGATGCGTGTCGCCTATGGCGACGGAACGGCCGAGGCCTTTCACGAGTGGCGCAAACAGGTCAAGCACATCGGTTATCACACCGAGTTCCTGCAGCCGGCATGGCCGGTGGAGCACGAAGACGTAGAGCAATACCTCAACCTCATGGCCGAGGCACTGGGTGACGAGCACGACCTGGCGGTGCTGGGTGCGACAGTGGCAGACCTGGGCCTGGGTGAAGCGGCTGACCGAGATCGACTGCAAGCCATGATCGAGCAGCGGCGTCGCCAACTCCATCACGTCATTCGTCCGATGGGTGAGCGTGTCTTCGCGGACAAACCTCGCCGCTTCACATCCCGGCTCCATGCATATTGGCGTGAGTGGCGGGCCGGCGGCTAGGCGTTGAGGCTGCCGGCGAGCGGTTCAATCGATGCACCGGCGGCCGCACCGGAGGCGTAGATGGCCGGTTCCAGGTCGGTGAGCCCGGCGTAGGTGGCGGCCGTGGCCGTCGTGAAGTCATCGAGGTGTGTTCGGTCGACCAGCGCCACCGCACAACCGGCGAACCCACCCCCCGTCATGCGGGCCCCGTAGCAGCCGGGCGCGTCCTGGGCCGCCTCGACCATTGCGTTGAGGGAGAGGCTGGAGATGTCGAACAGGTCGCGCATCGACACGTGGCTTTCGTTCATGAGCCGGCCCACGGTCTCGGCGTCCCCGGCTCCCAGGGCGTTGGCGGCGGCGATGGTGCGGTCGTTCTCTTCGATGACGTGCCGGGCGCGGGCCCGGTCAATCGGATCGAGGGCGGCGTCTTCGACGTCATCGATGGTCAGGTCGCGTAGCGATTGGGCTCCCAGCTCGGATGCCACCCGCTCGCACGACTGGCGCCGTTCGGCATACTCCGAGCCCACGAGCGACCTTCGCGTGCTCGTGTCGAGGACCACCACCGCCAGGTCCGATGAAAGAAGGTGATCGGTGGTTTCCAGGCTCCGGCAGTCGATGAGCTTGAGGTGGTCTTCGGTGGCTGTGGCGACGATCAACTGGTCCATGATCCCGGAAGGGATGCCGAGCCACTCGTTTTCGACCCATTGGGCGTGATGGGCGAGGTCGGTGCGGTCGATGTGCGGCGCCACCGCCAGGCCCAGAGCGACCTCGAGGGCCGCCGACGACGAAAGACCGGCTCCGATCGGGATGTCACTTGCGACGGCGGCGTCGAATCCGGTGGAATCGAAGCCGGCATCGCTCAGCCGGACCAGCACCCCTTTGCCGTAGTTGGCCCAGCCGCGCTCGGGCGCCCCGTCGATGGTTGAGAACTCCACCGTGTGGTACCCCTCGGAGAAGAGGCGCACCCGGTTGTCGTCGCGGGGGGCGAAGGCCAGGTAGGTGGCGTGTTCCAGCGCCATGGGGAAGACGAAGCCGCCGTTGTAGTCGGTGTGTTCGCCGATCAGGTTGACGCGGCCAGGTGATCTCACGATGTGGGATGGGCTGTTGCCGATCTCGCGGCGGAAGAGCGACAAGGCGCGGTGGCGGGCCGGCGGCCTATCCACGTTCGAGGTAGTGGACATCGGCCACCTCGCGCAGTCGGGCCGCGGCCAGCTCGGGGGTGATGTCGCGCTGGGGCTCGCCCAGCATCTCGTATCCGACCATGAACTTGCGCACCTCGGCGGAGCGCAGCAGTGGTGGATAGAAGTGCGCGTGTAGTTGCCAGTGGGGCGAATCGGCGACCCCCGGTGCCCCGTGCCAACCCATGGAATAGGGAAAGCTCGTCTCGAAGAGGTTGTCGTAGCGGATCAGCAACTCGCGCAGGACTGAGGCGAGGCCATCACGCGGGCCGTCTGGCAGATCGGGGAGGCGCTGCACGTCGCTCGTGGGGAGAAGCAGGACCTCGAAGGGCCACGTGGCCCAATACGGGACCAGGACCATGAACCCATCTCGCTCGATCACGACCCGGTCCGAGCCCTGTTCGGTTTTGGCATAGTCGACCAGCATGCTTCGGTTCTCGCGTTCGAAGTATTCGCGCTGGGTCCGCTGTTCGGTAGCGGCCATCGTCGGGAGGGTCGTGGTCGCCCACAGCTGTCCGTGCGGGTGAGGGTTGGAGGCACCCATCTGCTCGCCCTTGTTCTCGAACACCTGCACCCACGGATAGGCAATCGACAGTTCTTCGATCTGCTCGCCCCAGACGTCGATGACGGACCGGATGTCTGTCTTCGACATCCGGGCCAGTGAGAGATCGTGATGCGGTGAAAAGCAGATGACCCGGGCGGTTCCGGCGACGGCTTCAGAGCGCAACAGGGGCGAGCCGGTGGACGGCGGCGTGCTCGCGTCGGCCAGTATCGCGGGGAAGTCGTTGTCGAAGACGAACGTGCTGCTGTACGCCTGGTTGGTTCGTCCGTGGGCTCGGTCGTTGCCCGGGCACAGCGCACAGGTGGGGTCGTAAGCGGGAAGGCTCTCGGCATTGGGGGTGTCGACCCGCCCCAGCCAAGGACGGCTCGTCCGGTGGGGTGAGACCAGCACCCAGCTGTCGCCGAGCGGGTCGTAGCGCCGGTGGGGTGCCTCGTTCATGGATCTACACTCATCGATCCGCGCTCATCGGTCGACGTGGGGGATGGGCAGGGCCAGTTCGGCGCCTTGTCCAGGTCGGAAGCGGATCGGCCCGTCGAGCGTGGCCGGCTCGAAATCCACCAGCCTGCCGTCGAGTCGGAAGCGATACCGGTCGAGACGCTCGATCTGCGGTTTGGCCTCCAGCCAGCGTGCCAGCCCTGCTCGTTCGTGATCGGTCAGCCACCATGGTGGGTCCGACGTGGCAACGTACCCGCACACATGGCACAGGTCGGCCATCAGCTGCCGGTGGGCGTCGGAGAGGATCGCGTAACGCGTTCGGAAGTAGGCCACGTCGGGGTCGACCGCCACGAGCGGTTTCAGCCACAGCCGGTTCAGCGACGTGGAGATGGCATAGCGCAAGGCGGGCGACGTGTAGTCCTCGTACAGGAGTCGGTTGAGGTCGTTCTCCCAATAGGGGGCCACGTCGGCCCCGACCCGGATCCCGTTGAAGACGCCGATGGAGGGGAGGATCGGGCTACCGCAGCCGAGGAGATACACATCGTCGCCCACGGCGTCCCGTATCAACTCGATCCCGTGGCGGCACGCGGCGTCGCCGGTGAGGTCACCGTCCCGGACGCCGGGAATGGCGGCAGCAAAAAGGAAGTCGAGCTTCAGATACGTGTATCCCCAGTCGACGGCCCGCCGTACCGTTTCCTTCACGTGCTGCTGCCCGGCCGCCGAGGTCACGTCCACCGCGAAGTACGGTCCGCCCCAGTTGTACCCGGCGACCTTGGGGTCACCGGATTCGGTGCGCACGAGCATCTCCGGCCGGAGGTTGGCCGACCGCTCATGGACGATGAAGGGGGCCAGCCACAGCCCCGGCCGGTATCCGGTATCGAAGATGGCCGACGCCATGGCTGACATTCCACTGGGGAAGTCGGGGCCGGTCTCCCACGTCCCGATCTCGACCTGCCATCCGTCGTCGAGCTGGAACACGTCGAATTCCAAACCGGCGATGCCGGCCAGCACCTCGTGCATCGACTGTTCGGTGATCTCCTGATAGAACGAATACCAGCTGCACCAAACCCGGCCCGGGTCTCGTGCGGCCGAGCCGAGGTGGTCGGCCAGCGCGGCGGCGTACGCCCCGAACACGTCTTGTTCGGGCCCGTATGCGACAAACCACGGCGCCGGCCGGCCCCGCGAGGTTCCCACCAGCGTGGTGGCAGAGGCCTCCACGATCGTGTCCATTCCGAGAGCCCCCAGGAGGAGGGCTGTGCCATCCGGGCCCGAGATGGCACCGACGTAGTTCCCGACGTGCCCCGGGTGCTCTGCCAGGAGCGGGTCCTCAGCCAACCGGCGACGCTCCGGGTCGCGTATCACCGCCGGGGGATCGTCGATTACCGCCCAATGCGAGAGCGCCCATGAGTGCCAGCCGTGCCGGTAGAACGTGGTCGACCCCAGCGGATGCTCGAGCGCGACATCGCCTGGCTCCAGGATGAAACCTCCCGCCCTCTCGCGACCGCCGGACGCAGTTCTCCACTCGAGGCCACCGACCTCCACTGTGTTCATTCGGACCTGGTGATCACGAGGTGGTGGCGGGCCGGGACGTCGTCGACCTCGGAAACCGCGCCGTCGGGCCAGGTGATCGTGAGGTCGGATTCCTGGGCGTCGCCGATGCCGATATGGACGCCGCCCGCATATCCAGAAAGGTACCCGCGGGTGGCCTCGACGAGCCGGGTGTGGGTTGCCTCGTTCGTGCTCGCCACAACCGTCGACGATATGGCCGGCCGATTGCCCGTGCCTTCCCAGATGAGGTCGACCGTTATCGCGTTGCCGGCGCACAGTCTGTTCTCGAAAACGGCTGCCGGAGCATTGAGGTTGTTGATGGCGATGTCGAGGTCGCCATCCCGGTCGAGGTCCGCCATGATCATGCCGCGCCCTCCATCAGTGTCTGCCAAACCCCACTCCGGTGCCGGCTCCATCGACGTGCCTGCCAGGTTGCGGAACGCCTGGTTGGGCTCGATCAGTGCCGACGGCGTGATGTGGCCGAACAGGGCCTCAGATTCCATCCCGTTGACGACATACAGGTCGACGAACCCGTCATTGTCGAGATCGCCGAACTCGCCCGACCAGCTCCACCCGGTGAAGCCGATGCCAAAGTCGTTGGTGATCGGATCGAAGGAGTCCCCATCTGGCGTCGATAGGACGTTCTCCATATGTTGCACGTCGTCGACCTCTGGCATCTCCATCATGTCTTGCATGACCGGCTCCCACGCCTCGACCGTCGCCGGATCGTCGTCCATCGGGTGCATGTCGGTTGCGAGTATCTCGAAGCGCCCGTCGTTGTCGATGTCGCCTCCGTCGAGGCTCATGGTGCTGAAGGTTGTTCGGCTGAACGGTTCGACCGGGTCCCAGCCCTCATCGGCTGCCACCCATAGTGCGTCGGGTGTGATCAGGTCATTGCCGACATGAATGTCTGCCAGTCCGTCGTAGTTGATGTCGGCCAGGCGGATGGCCAGGGCCTGGGCATCCGGTGTCAGCCTTGTCCGCTGCCACGAGCCATCGATCCTCTCATATACCGACACACCACCCTGGTTTCCGAGCAGGGCCGAAACGTCACGATTCGCTGTGAGCTCGGCGTTGTAGGCGCCGGTCACCAGATCAAGATCTCCGTCGCCGCCCAGGTCGGCCCAGCCCATCGAGTAGGCGACCGCATCAATCCCGGGAAAGATGCCCACCGAGAAGCCGGCCTCTCCGTCGTTCGTGGCGAGCACCGGTCGCCCGACCCCGGTGGTGAGCACAATGTCATTCCATCCATCACTCGTGACGTCGACGATGGCCACGTGCCGGTATCGCCCGATGGTGAGAGCGCTCCGTTCGAACTCCAATCTACCCGTCTCGGGAAGCCGGTTCACGAATACAGAGCTCTCGCCGCTGAGGTTGGCGAATACCAGATCCTCGTACCCGTCGTTGGTCAAATCTCCCACGGCCACCCCTGATCCGGTGCCGTCGAACAGGGTGGTCCCCGAGCTGGCTCCGGTCGTGGTGTGGTCGAGGGCGTGCTTGGCGAACCTGTCCTCGCACGACGCCGCTTCAGCGTGGCCGATGGAATCGACCTCGACGGCAATGGTGGCGTCGGCGGAGCACGCTGACAGCAATGCGATCGCAGCGAGAGAAGTAGCCAGTTTCTTCATGGGAGACGAGAACCGCCGGGCAGCAGCAGCCGCCCCGCGGTTCCGTTCGTCGCTTCTACTCAGCCTCCGAGAACCGCGTTGACCTGCTCGTTGGCAGCGTCGAGCGCAGCGTACGGATCGTCAACCTGGCCCAGGAGGATGGCCTCCATGACCGGACCGACGGCCGCTTCAACCTCCGAGGCGGCGCTGGTGATCGGGAACAGGAACGTCGTGTTGTTGTCCACGTGTGTCGTGAACGCCGACACGTCAACGCCGTTGGCGGCGTGGGCGTCCTGGGCGATCTTGGCCGCAGACGGGATGGCGGGGAAGACGACGGCACCGGTGCCGACGATCTCCTGGCAGGCCGGCGAGGCCATGTGCTTGACCCACTCCCAGGCAGCCGCGGGATCCTCGGCCGAGTTCGTGATCGAGTCGGCGAGCCCGTTGAACATGCTGCGGCGGCCCTCCGGGCCTTCCGGCAGCGGCGCCCACACGGTGTCGGTTCCTTCCAGCCCCGAGTAGGAGCTGATCATCCATGAGCCGTTGGTCATCGACGCAACCTGTCCGTTCTCGTACAGCGTGAAGCCACCGAGGGACACGACGTCCTCGAGCGGGCTGATGTAGCCCTTCTCGATGCCGCTGCGGAACCAGGTGATGGTGTCCGCCAGGCGGTCATCGTCGTAGTTCGCCTCGGTCCCCCACGGATTCTGATTCAGGAACTCGAATCCGGTCGAGTAGGCAAACGCGCTGAACGTGGTCTGGCCGAAGGCGCCGAATCCACCCTCGAGGCCGAACCCGTAAGTCGCGACGTTGTTGGCATCGAACCCGGGCTCGTCGCCCCGCACGCCGTTGGCGTCGACGCTGAGCCTCGCAATCAGCTGCTCGAAGGTGCCTCCGTCCTGGGGGTTCCAGGTGGCATTGGCGAAGTCCTCGACCGTGAGGCCGGCGGCCTCTAGCTCGGCTGGATTGATGGCCATGGCGACCGTGTCGAAGTCTTTCGGGAACCCGTACCGGTCGCCGTTCGGGTCGACCCACAGATCCGCCAGGCCGGGGAAGTAGATGTCCTCCACCCCGTCGGCAGCTGCGAAGTCGTTGAGCGGCACCAGCACACCCGATGACACCAGCTCCGGATAGCGAGCCAGGTGGTTGGTGAAGACGTCCGGCGCAGTATTCGATGCGAAAGCCGTCGTCAGGCCGTCCCAGTAGTCGCCCCAGCCGAACTGGCTGATCACGACGTCGATGCCGGGGTTGGCGGCTTCGAAGTCGCTGGCGCACTGCTCGTAGAAGGGCTGCTGGTTGCCGTCCCAGAGCCAATAATCGATGGTCACTGCGTCCGCCATCGCATCGCCGTCGTCGGTCGCACCGTCGTCGGCCGGAGCCGCCGTGGTGGCGGTGGCCCCATCATCGGCGGGTGCGGGGGTGGTCTCGGTCGCGCCGTCGTCACCTCCGCATGCCGCTGCCACCATGGCGAGTGCCAGGAGCAGCGCAATAAATCGTCTTGCTTTCATTTCCTTTTATTCCTCCTCTCTCGGATCACTTGATGCCCGAGAACTGAATTGAATCCACAACCCGACGCCCGAAGATGAGAAACAGCGCAATGACCGGCGCCGCCGACAGCATCGCTGCTGCCATCAGGCCGGTCCAGTCCGGGCTCGATCCCGGGAGTTGGGATGTGAAAATGTTGAGGGCGACGGTGAAGACCCGCTTGGTCTCCTCCCGCCCGACGACCAGGGGCCACAGGAATTCGTTCCACGCCGTGATGTACGTGAGAATCCCCAGCGTGAACATGGGAGCAGCCGCCATCGGCAGTATCACCCGGAAGAAGACCGCGAAGTGCCCGGCGCCGTCGATGAAGGCGGCTTCTTCGATGTTGCGGTTGATGCCGAGGAAGAACTGCCGTAAGAAAAACACCGCAAACGGGGTCATGAGAAAGAACGGGAGAATGATCCCCGTGTAAGTATTGATCAGGTCGAGGTTGCGGATCAGGATGAAGTTCGGGATCAGCGTGATGATCGGTGGAATCATCAGACCACTCAGGTATATGTAGAAGACGCTGTCTCGTCCCTTCCACTTCAAGCGAGCGAATGCGTAGGCGGCCATAGCCGAGAACCACACCTGGCCGATGGTGATGAACGTGGCGACGAGGACCGTGTTGAACAGGATCTGCCAGAAGTCGAACGTCGCGGTGCCACCGGAGGCGAGTGGTTCGAGGCCGAGCACGCGTTCGAAGTTGAAGGTGGTCGGTCCGATCGGCGCCATGGTCTGTTCCCCCGACAGAAGCAGACCGTTGTCGCTGATTGCGGTCCGAAAAGCCCAGTAAAACGGAAACAAGGACACGATCAGCAGCACACCGAGCATCAGCCAGGCCAGGCCCCGCCCGATCCTTGGCCGGCGAGAGTGACCGGCCAGGCTGCGGACGTCGGCGTGTTCGTGGACTACCTCGGTGGTCATGCGGCGAGGTCCGATTCGTTGGCGCGCAAGATGCGGAACTGGATGATGGTGACGACGAGCAGAATCGCGAACAAGGCCACCGCCACTGTGGCGGCGTAACCCATTTGGAACCGTTGGAACGCCAGCTCGTAGATGTAGAGGTAGATCACCCGGCTGGCGTTGATGGGCCCGCCGGGCCGGCTGGCGAATCCGCCGGTGGCAGTGATGACCGTGTCGAAGACCTGGAACGAACCCAGCACCGTGATAACGAGGACCAGGGCCATGATCGGACGGAGCAGGGGCAGGGTGATCTTGCGGAACATCTTCCATTCCGTGGCCCCGTCGACGGCCGCCGCTTCGTATAGGGATCCCGGGATGGTTTGAAGTCCGGCGAAGATCAGCAATGCGGTGTAACCCATGTGTCGCCACACGTTGATGCCCGCCAGCGATGGGATGACCAGATCCGGGTCTCCCAGGAACGCGAATGGGCCGACGTCGATCCAGCCGAGGATCAGGTTGACGGCCCCCAGGTTGCGGTCGAGCATCCACATCCAGAGAAGCGCAACGATGACGTTGGGGATCAGCCAGGGGAGCACCACAATCGCCTTCACGAGCGTGCTCTTGATGAGGCGGTCGAGCATGACGGCGATCCCGGTGGCGAGCACGGTCTGGATGCCGATGTTCAGGACGACGTAGAGGAGCGTCACCTTGATGGCGTTGGTGACGAGCGGATCCTCGACGAGTTTCGCGTAGTTCTCGAAGCCGATGTACTCGCCGCTGTTGGATACCAGATTCCAATCGGTCAGGCTCAGGTAGAAGCCGCGGATGGTGGGGTATAAGTAGAACGTGAGGAATCCGATGAGGCTGGGCAGGAGGAACCAGAAAGCGACACCGGGCGTGGAGCGATCGGCGCTGATCTTCCGCCGCCGGCGCGGGGCGTCGATGACCGTCGGCTCGATGGCAGGGGCGGTCATACCCGGATCACCTCCACGCCTGCTGCCTCGATCTGGCGTAGGGCGCCGGTATCGGCGTCCTCATTCGTGATGAGCGTGTCGACGGAATCGAGGCCGGCGATGAGGGCCGCGCTCGTTTGCCCGATCTTGGTGCTGTCCGCCAGGACGACGGTCTTCTGTGCCCCGGCGATCATGCGTTGCTTGATCGCGGCCTCGGCGATGTTGGCATTGGTCACGCCGGACTCGGACGAGACGCCGTTGCACCCGATGAAACACACGTCGGCCTGAAGCTGGTCGAGCATCACGCCGCCCAGCGGGTCGACCAGTGAATGCTGCAGCGGACGCAGCGTCCCGCCGGTCACCAGCACTGTGAATCGGGGAATCGCCGGCTCCAGCCGCAGGGCGGTGTTCATGCCGTTGGTGATGGCCACGACCTCGGAGAGCTCGGACCGGGCAACGAGAGCCTCGGCCAGCGCGCTCGACGTTGTTCCCACGTCGAGCATGACCTTGTGCCCGCTCTTCACCAAATCGGCGGCCGCCCTGCCGATCCTGGCTTTCTCGGCACTCAGCTCCGTCAGGCTTTCTTCAAACGAGCGCTCGAATGCCGCCGGGGCCGCCCCTCCCCGGACTCTGCGAATCGCTCCCGCTCGCTCGAGCTCTGCCAGGTCTGACCTCACCGTGACCTCGCTGATGCCGAACTCTTCGGAGAGGTAATCGACGCGGACGAAGGGTTGCGACTGGACGAGCGATGCGATTCGCTCTCGCCGGATCTCGGTCGGCACCAGTTGTTCCTGCCCCATGAGCCCTAGCTTCTCCGCAGCGGTTTTGATTGCATCCCAGGGGAGCTTACGATAACTTTCGAAAGATTGCGAATGGTTTCAGTCACGCCCCTGTCGCGGCAGGGCCGGTGGTGGCGGTTGGCTGCCGGTGTGGCCCTGGCTCTGTTCGCCTGTACACCCGCCGACCCGAGCAGATCAGGAGCAACAATGGAGTGGACCGTCACTGCACCAGCAGGCGAACTCGGGGCCGCGGTGGCGCTCACCGACGGCCGTCTCACGTACCAGCTGAAGCGGGGCGTGGCCGCCATCGTGGCCGGCGACCTGGGACTGGCGCTCGACGCGGGCGGACTGACGGACGATCTTGCTTTCCGCGGGGCACGGACGATATCCGTGACCTCCGCCTTTTCGCTACCGCACGGCAAAGCACGTCAGGCCGAGGCCCAGGCGAACGAGTTGACGGTCGCATTCGAGAACGGTGATGGGCACGAGATGGACGTCGTGATCCGAGCCTACGACGATGGTATCGCATTTCGATACAGGCTCCCGGACGGTGAGGATCGCCGAACCGTGACCCGGGAAGGAACCACAATCGGGTTTCCGGGGGGCGGCAAGGCCTGGATCCAGAAGACCGACCTGGCGGGCGAGTTCACGCCTGCTTACGAAAGCCTGTACTCGAACGGGGTCCCGATCGGCCACTCGGCGCCGGTTCCCTCATGGAATTTGCCCGCCTTGTTCGAAGCCGGATCCGATTGGGTCTTGCTGGCCGAGTCGGATCTCGACTCCTCGTACTTTGGCGGCCATATCGAGCCCGACGATGGCACCTACCGCTGGGTGATGCCGCAGCCCCGGGAGGGGATGAGCGTGGGGGACCCGCAACCCAGCCACGCCGGCTCCTGGACGATGCCGTGGCGGGTGTTCGTCATCGGCGGGCTCGACACGGTCATCGAGAGCAACCTGGTCCGCCTCCTCGCCCGGCACGACCGACCGGACGCCGATTGGATCCGACCGGGCAAGGTTTCTTGGAGCTGGTGGTCGGACCACGACAGCCCCAAGAACCTCGATGCCCTTCGCGTCTATATCGAATACGGAGTCGAAGCCGGCTGGGAACACACGCTCATCGACGCCAATTGGAACCTGAATGACGAAGCCGCCTTACGGGATTTGATCGATTACGCCAATGGCCAGGGGGTAGGGGTGTTCCTCTGGTACAACTCGGGCGGGCCCAACAATGAGGTCACCGAGCAGCCGCGCGACGCCATGTTCGATCCCGAGGTTCGGAAGGCAGAGCTGGCGAAACTGGCCGAGTGGGGCGTGGCCGGGATCAAAGTCGATTTCTGGCACAGCGACAAGCAAGAGTCGGTCGGTCGATACCTGGCGTTGGCGGCTGATGCGTACGACGCCGGGCTGATGGTGAACTATCACGGTTCGACCATCCCGCGTGGCTGGGAGGTCGCGTACCCGAACATCATGACCATGGAGGGTGTCCGGGGCGCCGAGCAATATTCGTTCGACGCCGATTTTCCGTCGGCTGCGCCGTGGCTGAACACGATCCTCCCGTTCACCCGCAATGCCGTCGGATCAATGGACTACACCCCCGTCACCTTCTCGGACAACGTCTTTCCCCACGTCACGACCAACGCCCATGAGCTGGCTTTGGCCGTGGTGTTCGAGAGTGGACTCCAGCATTTCGCGGATTCGACCGTCACCTATCGGCTCCAGGCTCCCGCCGTGCGTGAGTATCTGCGGGATGTGCCGGTGGTCTGGGACGAGACCCGATTTGTCGAGGGGTACCCGGGTGAGTATGTCGTGATCGCCCGCCGGCACGGCGACGGATGGTGGATCAGCGGCATCAACGGGACCGACCGGCCGATGACGGTAACCCTTGATCTCGACTTCGTGGGCGGCGCCACCGGGACCGGATTCTTCGACTCAGGTCCGCGTCGCATTGCAACGACCCCGGTCGAGGCCCCGGGAATGGAGGTCATGATGGACGCGTACGGCGGATTCTCACTCCGGTTCCCGTAAGAGAACCTCCGGGGCCCCGCACATAAGCCGCCGGGGATCGATAGAGTGGCGCCGACCCCGATCGGGGTTTGGTGGAGAGCACGATCGGTGCTCGATGAACGAAAGCGAAAACGATGAAGCTCAAGAAGCTATTTGCGCTCTTGGTCGTGCTCACCCTCGTTGCTGCTGCGTGCGGCGACGGCGGCGAAGCCGAGACCGAGACGACCACTCCGGCGGAGACGACCACGACCGCCGCCCCCGAGCCGGAGCCAGAGCCGGAACCGACCGACGAAGAACCGATGGACGACGCTACGACGATCCGTTGGATGACGCGTCCGGACAACCCGGAGGAAGCCGCCGTGTACGCCAGC
>JBFIPU010000014.1:0-37337 GCA_041609995.1 Acidimicrobiia bacterium | reverse complement strand
GGCTCTGAAACCGGGTGACTTCGATCGGTATGCCCTCGTGGTCGAGCGTGGCCCATACCGGGGAGTGACGTGGCTGCTGGAAGAGGGCGAGACCACTGTGGGCCGGCACCCCGATGATGACATCTTCCTGGACGACGTCACGGTCTCTCGGCATCATGTGAAGATCGTCTGCAAGGCGGGCCATCTGTCGGTGGAGGACCTCGGCTCCACCAACGGCACCTATGTCAACGGCGAACGGGTCGATTCCGTGGAACTGGCGGCCGGAGACGAGCTCATCATCGGCAAATACCACCTTCTGATCGCCGGGCGGAATGACTGACGGGGTCACCATCGGCCAGGTGATATCGCTGCTCGAAGAGGAGTTCCCGGATGTCACAGTGTCGAAGATCCGCTTTCTGGAAACCAAAGGCCTGATCAGCCCGGGACGTACGGAGTCCGGATACCGTGCCTTCTCGGACGACGACCTCAGCCGAATTCGCTACATCCTCCAGCAGCAGCGGGATCATTTTCTACCGCTCAAGGTGATCAAATCCAACCTCGCGGCCTGGGAGCGGGGCGAGGAGTTGGCGGGTGATGAGGGTCCCAGCGGCGCTCCCGCTGGTACCTACTTCGCGAGCACACCGCTGGCGATGACAGTCGCGGAGCTCGCCCGCTCGGCCGGCGTGACACCGGCCCAGGTGGAAGCCCTGGTGGAGCACCATGTCATCACGTCGACCTCGCAACGAGGCGGGCAGCCGCTGTTCGACGAAGAGGCGTTGGCAGTGGTCAGGGCCGCCAAGCGTCTGTTGGCATCAGGTCTCGATCCCCGCCACATTCGCCAAGTACGGCTCGGGGCGGAGCGGTCGCTCGACCTACTCGACAACTTGACGAAGCCGCTCCTGGTGCACGGCACAGAGCAGTCCCGGCAGCAGGCCGCCGACACCCTGGCGGAATGCGGTCAGGCGATCACCGAACTGCAGGAGGCGGTGCTCCGGGGCGAGCTCCGCAGGTTGCTGAAGTATGAGTGACGTGGTCGTGGAAGTGGTCGATGTCGAGACCATCCAGGCGCGGGTCGAACAACTGGGTCAGGAGCTCGCCAAGAGCCTCAACGGTGAGATACCGATCATGGTCTCCATTCTCAACGGCTCGTTCATCTTCCTCACCGACCTGGTGCGGGCGATGGACGCGGACGTGGAGCTCGATTTCCTCTCTCTCAGCAGCTTCGGAGGAGAGACCCGGGTCAACATCCTCATGGACATCAGCACGGACGTGACCGACCGGCACGTCGTGATCGTGGAGGACATCGTCGACACCGGGCTCTCGCTCGCCTACCTGCGCGAGATCATGATGAACCGTCAGGCGGCTTCGGTCCGGACCGTGGCTCTGCTCGACAAGGCCAAGCGGCGAATCGTCGACGTCCCGGTCGAGCTGCGCGGTTTCGAGGTGGGGGAGGAGCACCTGCTGGGATATGGGCTGGATTGGGAAGGCAGATTTCGGGGCCTCCCGTCGCTGTGGGCGGTATTGGACCTACCCGCGTTTCGCGAGGACCCGGAGGTGCTGACCTTGGCTGCTTACGGGCGGTGATAGGCTGGCAGTGTGACGCACGGTATACCTGTTGAACTCGTCGGTGTCAGGATCGAGCTGCCAACCAACCAGCCGATCGTGCTGCTGCGCGAGCAGTCGGGCGAACGTTACCTACCGATCTGGATCGGGGCTGTCGAGGCGACGGCGATTGCGTTCGCCCTCGAAGGGGTCGAGCCCCAGCGGCCCCTGACCCACGATCTCCTGAAGCTCGTCACTGAATCCCTCAACTCGAAAGTCAACCGGGTGGAGGTGACGGAGCTGCGGGGCGGGATCTATTACGCCGATCTGGTGCTCGACCGCAACGGCGAGGAGGTCCGTGTCTCTTCCCGGCCATCCGATGCTATCGCCTTGGCCGCCCGCACGAATGCGCCCCTGTTCGCCGATCCCGAAGTGCTCGAAGAGGCCGGGGTGGAGATCAGAGACGAGGACGGGCCGGACGAGGATGATGAGGTCGAACGCTTTCGCGAGTTCCTTGACGAGATCAGCCCTGAGGACTTCGGGCTCCCCAGCTGACGCTCCCTACGTTTGACGATCGGCACCCAACCCCCCGGCGCCGGCCCAGCCGCAACCACCCTCGCTTCCGAGCTGCCTCGTGCTCACCTGGTGCCACCCCGGCACTTCGTGTTCCCCCGGATACTCGTCGGGCGTTATCCACAGGGGTTGTTGACAACCCCGCCTCCGGCTTGTACGGTTCCGTTCGTAATTACGAGGGAGAAATTACACGACTCGAATTACATCGTTGTAAGCAACCAGGTACACTCGGGGACGCTGAAAGAGGACGACATGGCACGAACGGATACGACCCAGGAAGCTGACGGCCCGCAGGGCGACGCCTCCCAGGGATATCGAGCCCCCCAGGTCTGCAAGCTGGTGGATATCACCTACCGGCAGCTCGACTACTGGGCTCGAACGGATCTCATCGTGCCGTCGATCTCTTCGGCATCCGGATCGGGGAGTCAACGCCTTTACTCGTTCGGCGACATCGTGCAGCTCAAAGTGGTCAAGAGCCTGCTCGATGCCGGTCTGAGCTTGAAGAAGATTCGACAGGCGATCGAGATTCTCCGGGAGCAACTGGACGCCGACCTCTCGGATGTCACGTTGCTCTCCGACGGCAACACGATCTTCGCTGCCAAGAGCCCATCCGAAGTGGTGGATGTGCTCCAGCGGGGACAGGGCGTGTTCGCCATCACCGTCGGTCCGGTGCAAGAGAAGCTTGCCGGACAAATCCATGAGCTCTTCCCTGAGATTCCGGCCGTTGCCGTCGCGAAAGCGACATAAACCGGAGGACACCTGGAACAAGAAGATCTGACGGCCCGGCGGCCCTCTCGAGGGTCGCGCCCGCCGGCGCCGCATTCCCACGAATTCGCCCATGAGAGCGAGCTGCAGTTTGCGCGTCTGCTCGAGTTCTATGGCATCGCCTACGAATACGAGTCGGAGTCGTTCCCGATCGAGTTCGACGCTGACGGAACCCCGGTCAAGCACTTCACCCCGGACTTCTACCTGGTCGACGAGGACGTGTATATCGAGATCACGACCATGAACCAGCGACTCGTCACGAAGAAGAACCGCAAAGTCCGCCAGTTGCGCGAGCTGTATCCCGACGTCTCCTGCAAGGTGTTCTACCAACGCGACTACCTGCACTTGCTGCTCAAGTACGGTCTCGAGGAAGAGGGCGAATGGGACGCGCCCAGCCGTGTCCCGGGCCCTCCCCAGATCGTCAACCTCGGCGAGGAATGATCGCTGGCTGATGGTGTTCCAAAGCCCGCTCGTCGGCATCTACGAGCAGTCTGCAGCCGAATTCATCGAGCGGTCCGGCTGGCGGATTCCCTGGCGGATTGGCCCCGATGAAGAGACGCTGGTCATGGCCGATGAGGCAGCAGTCTTGTTCGACGTATCTCATCGCCGCCACACTGGCTATGAGCAACCACCGGACGAGCTCACGGAATCGCTCAGCTGCAATCTGGCGTCCCTCCCTCCTGATTCTTGCACCGAGGGACTCGTGCTGCGGGACGATGCGACGATTGCCGCTCATGTCGATCTCTGGAGGTCGACATTGCTATTCGTCTACGACCGATCGTTCTCAGCCGGGGCTGCCTCCCGCGCCCTCTTTGCTGTGATCGGACCCGCCGCCGCTGATGCGGTTGGAGCCGTGGTCGGAGCGGTGCCCCAACCAGGCGACGTGGTGGAGGTCGATTGGCAGGGGGAGGCGGTGCTGGCGGCCGGCAATGGCCCGGTGCATGGCCAGACGATCACGATGGCCGTGCCTCTGGCGTCGGGTGCGGACGTTGCCACCGCACTCCGGTCAGAAGGCATCGGCTTGGGGGGCCTGTCGGCTTTTGATGCACTGCGCACCAGGGCCGGGGAACTCGACTGGGGATCGGAGCGGTTCCCCCCCGTCACGCCGATCGAGGCGGATCTCACCCACCTCGTTGATCTGGATGCCCGGTTCAAGGGACGACGCTCGTACCGAAGGGCTCTTCGTGCCGGCAACCGGCGCGCCATTGTCGGCTTCACGGCCCGATCCGGCGCCCCGGAAGCGGGAAACCCGATGCGAGCCGGCGACACGCACGGGGCCGTCATCGCTGCCTCGAGGTTGCCGGGCGGGCCCGTCGTCGGCCTCGGATGGCTGGAGCCGGCGCCTGTGTTTCATCGTGGCTCCAAAGCTTTTGGCGATCCGCTCCCACAGCTGGAGGTGCTCGTCACAGGAGAGTGGCGGCCTGTATCGTTGACCGATCCTCCGTTCACGGGAGACGGAACATGAAGCGGCTAGGGATCGACATCGGTGGGACCGGCATCAAGGGCGGTGTCGTCGACCTGGCAGACGCCGAGTTGGTCGGCGACAGGTACCGCCTGCTCACACCGGATCCGGCGACGCCGGAGAACTGCGCTTCGGTGATTCGGGAGATCCTCGACCACTTCGGCTGGGACGGCCCTACCGGGATCGCCGTCCCGGGCAAGATCGTGGATGGCATCGTTCGATCCGCCTACAACATCGACAAGTCGTGGCTCGGGGTGGCAGCCGCCGAGTTCCTCACGGATTCGCTGGGGGTGGAGACGACAGTGATCAACGACGCCGATGCCGCCGGTCTGGCGGAGATGCGGTGGGGAGCGGGTCGTGGTGAGGAGGGCCTGGTGATTCTCTTGACGTTCGGAACCGGCATCGGCAGTGCGATGTTCCTCGGAGGCCGCATGATCGCCAATACCGAGCTGGGACACCTCCAGCTTCGCAACACCGACGTCGAGAACTGGGCATCTGCCAATGCTCGAAAAAGGGAAGGTTTGTCTTGGAAAGAGTGGGCGGCGCGGTTGACCGAGTATTTCGAGCATCTGGAGCTACTGTTTTCCCCCTCGCTCTACATCATCGGCGGCGGGGTGTCCAAGGAAGCCGACAAGTTCATTCCCAAGATCAAGACCCGGGGCCGGATCGTGCCGGCTCGATTCAGAAACAAGGCCGGCATCGTCGGCCTCGCCTACGCAACCACATTGGATGATTTGTAATGCCCAGCGAAGTCACCAAGGAAACATCCCGCAGCGGCGCCCATCTGCTCGTACGCAGCTGGGTGCCGGAGCAGACCGCCGACGTCGTGATCGTGATCGTCCACGGCATCGGCGAGCACAGCGGACGCTACGAGCACGTCGGCGACTACTTCGCTGCACGCGGCATCGAGGTCCAGAGCTACGACCATCGCGGTCACGGTGAAAGCTCCGGCAAGCGACTGTTCATCGTCGAATGGGGAGAATTCCTGTTGGACCTCGAGGATCGGTTGTCCGCCGCCCGCATCGGAGGCCGCAAGGTCGTCCTCTACGGGCATTCGCTCGGTGGTTTGATCGGGCTCTCATACCTGGTGACACGGCACGAAGCCCTGCCGGACGCTGCGGTCCTCAGTGCCCCCGCCCTCGACTCCAGCGAACCCGGATGGAAGAAGGGGGCCGCCCGCCTGCTCGGTTCCCTCACCCCCTCGCTGGCGGTCCCGCTCGCACTCAAGGGTGATCAGCTGTCGCGGGATCCCTCTGTCGGTGAGAAGTATTTCGCCGATCCCCTCGTCAACATCAACACCACCACCCGGCTGGGCTCCGAAATCCTCAAGGCTCAGCAAGACACGCTGTCCCGGCTGTCCAACCTGACCACGCCGACGCGCGTGATCCACGGCGAAGCCGACACGGTCGTCCCGGCGGACGCCTCCCAACCGCTCCAGGGTCTCCCCGGGGTGACACGCCAGACCTACCCGGGATTCCGCCATGAACTCCACAACGAGCCGGGATGGGAAGATATCCTGGCCGGTGTCGACGACTGGATTCGCGACGTCACCTAGACCGCGTCGACGACAAACCGTCAAGAAGATCGGAGAGGCGGATGGAAACCGTAGCTGTCACCGACGCCGGTCGTGTTCGCACCATCCGGCTCACAGAACCGAACAAGCGCAACGTCTTGTCGCTGACGACGCTGGCGCGGCTCACCGAGGCCATCTCCAACACACCCGCCGACTTCGGCGTGGTCATCATCGAGGCCACCGGCCCGGTGTTCTCGGCCGGGCACGACCTGGCCGAGATGATTGGTCGCACACCGGAGTTCTACGATGACCTCTTCGCCGCCTGCACCGAGATGATGACGAGTATTCAGCGGATCCCCCAACCGGTCATCGCCAAGGTCCAGGGCCCGGCGACAGCCGCCGGATGCCAGCTGGTGGCCTCGTGCGATATCGCATTCGCGTCATCGGACGCATGGTTTGCCACGCCGGGCGTGAAGATCGGGCTTTTCTGCACCACACCCATGGTGCCGGTCACGAGGGCGATCGGGCGCAAGCGCGCCATGGAAATGCTGTTGACCGGCGACCCGGTGCCGGCCGAGCGAGCGGCCGACTGGGGGCTGATCAACCGGGTCGTGGAGCCGGACGAGCTAGATGCGGCCACCGATGAACTGGTTGGCAAGATCCTCGGCTTCTCCTCCGACACGATCGGGCGAGGCAAAACGGCGTTTTACGATCAGATCGACCTGGACCTCGACGCTGCCTACCGGCGGGCAGAGCCGGTCATGGCGGCCAATGCGGCCAGCGACGATGCCCAGGAGGGCATGACGGCGTTCCTGGAGAAACGAGACCCCCGCTGGAGCAGTACGGCGCTCGACGACTGACGTCTCAGTCCTCTTTCCATCCGAACCAGAGGTCACCGACATTGGTTCCCGATGGGCCGGTCCTCCACAATGCGCCGACAGCGTCGAGCGCCGAGTACGCGTCATCGGCCTCCAATGCCGCTTCCGGATCGACCCCCGCTTGCCGGAGATGGGCGCTCGTCTCGTCGTCCACGATGGCCCCTGCCGCGTCGGTGGGGCCATCGACCCCATCGGTCGCCAGAGCGGCGAACATCGCCGGGCCGCCTCCACCGAGGCGAATCGACGCCGCCAGGGCGCCAGATTGGTTGCGGCCGCCGATGCCGGGGCCCGTAACGTCGACTGTGGTCTCGCCAGACGCAACCAGGATCGACTCGGAGAGAGCGTCACAAACGGCCGCCGCCTCTGCTGCCGACTCGCCGGCGAGGGCCCGGTCCGCCACCCGGTGCGGAACCTGGCTGGCGGCGAAATACTCTGCGGCCCCGGCGGCGGCCGTGCGATGGGTGGCGAGGGTGATGTGGTCTGAAGGCGCGATCGGGGTGGGCCGACTGGTGCGCAGGTGATCGACCACTGCGTGCGGGATGCCGGCCAGCGAGGAAACGATCTCGAGGGCGTCCGCCGGCGTCGATTCGTCCGGGAGCGTGGGACCCGAGGCGACGGCACTGGCCGGGCCGTCGACCACGTCTGAGAGCACCAACGTCAGCGACGGCCCGGGTCCTCGGGCAGCCAGCAGGCCCCCGTTCTTGAGCTGTGAAAGATGACGGCGGACCGTGTTGGTCTGTTCGATGGCGATACCGCGGGACATGAGGAGGCTGCCGGTGGACGTCAGATCTTCGAGATCGAGTTCGCCGGCCGGAACCTCGGCCAGGGCCGATCCGCCACCGGAGATCAAGAACAACGCCAGCTCATCGGACGGGATCGCGGTGGCGAACGCCAGGGCCCGGACCCCCGCCTCAACCGACCGGGCTCCGGGCAGCGGGTGGTCACCAACCATCACCTCGGCGTTCGGGACCGGCTCGATGTGGTCGGAGATGACGAGTGTGGCGGTCGGCCGCCGCGAAGCGGCTCCCCGGGCCATCGCCGGGGCGGCCTTGCCGAGCGCCAGGACCCGAACTGCCTGGTGAGGCAACACGGCGACGGCGTCAGCGGTCAACTTCTGGGGATCGACGGCGGCCAGAGCTGCCCCGTATGCCGCGAGGATCTGCTCTCTGATCCGTGCCTTGTTCACAGGATCGGAAAGGCCAGGCCCTCGATCACCTGCACATTGTCGAGTTTGGTCAGCTCGTCGGGCGACAGCCACAATTTGGCGTCGCGTCCCCCGGCTCCGATCACAATCGTGTCTCGCTCCATCACGGCGCTGTCCACCAACACCTGCATCTCGGCAGGAAGGCCAAACGGCGTCACACCGCCCATGACCATCCCGGTCAGCTCGGCGGTGAGCTCTGGTTTGGCGAAAGAGACCTTCTTTGCTCCCATGACGTGGCGGACGGCGTTGTTCACGTCGAGGCGATGGGTGGCGAGAACCAGGCAAGCGGCGACGAGGCCGGCCGGCCGTTTGGCAGCGATCAAGATGGTGTTGGCGGAGTCCTCCAATGCCACGCCATAGTGGGCACAAAAGGCGGACGTGTCGGCCAGCTCCGGGTCGCAGGGGCGTTCCTCGAAGTCTGCTCCGACGCGTTCCAGCGAGTCACGGACGATCTTCATCATGGCGACGTGGACCTGGTCGACTGACCGAGCCCAACGCAATGGCCACGAGCCCGGTCCGTTCGTCGGCAGTCGCAGGCGGGCGTTGTCACGTGCCGGGAGCGCGGCTCCATGATCGAACGCTACCAACTGAAGGAATACAACCCGTCGCTTTGGGAAAGGTTGTTGATCAGAGCGCAAGGAGGACTCGATCGTGAAAGCCAAGACGCTCAGCAAACCCAGCCGTCTCGTGGCGTTGATCGCCGCCACGGCGCTATTGATCTTCGTAGCGGTGCCTGTACTCGCCACCCATCGGGAAGACAGAGGTCACGTCACGTGAAAGACCACGGAACGTCGGGCGCCCGGCCTTGGACCGAGTCAGCGCTCGGCCCAGGCGACGAGTCGGTCAATGGCTTCGGTGATGTCGGCCGTTGACTCCGAGTAGCTGAAGCGCACATACCGGTGCCCTTGGCTCGTGTCGAAATCGATGCCGGGGGTGGCCGCCACACCCGTCTCGGACAACCACGTCTGGCATAGGCGCTGGGCGTCGTCGGAGAGCTCGCTGATGTCTCCGTAGATGTAGAAGGCGCCGTCGGCCGGTGCCAGCTGTTCGATCCCGGCTCGGGGAAGCCCGGCCAGAAGCAACCGCCGGTTCTCGGCATACCGCGCCACATTGGCTTCGGCTTCATCGGTGCTGTCGAAGGCGGCGATGCCGGCGTACTGGGAAAGAGTTGGCGCTGCGATGGTGAGGTTCTGGGCGAGCCGCTCGACCGGGCCCACCATATTCGGCGGGAGCACAAGCCAACCGAGACGCCAGCCAGTCATGCTGTAGTACTTGGAGAAGCTCTGCACCACCACAGCCGACTTGGAATAGGCGAGGACCGTTTCCGCTGGACGTTCGTAGGTGATGCCGTGGTAGATCTCGTCAGAAATCAGGCGGATTCCCAGCTCGCTGCAACGGTCGGCGATCGCCCTCAGCTCGTCGTCAGAGACCATGGTGCCGGTGGGATTATTGGGACTGGCGAGAACGACCCCATCGAGGTCAGGTGAGAGCTGGGAGGGGTCGAGGCGAAAATGCTGGCCTGGCCCCATCGGGATCGGTACCGGTTCGATGTCGAAAGCCGTGAGCATGTTGCGGTAGCAGGGATACCCCGGTTCGGTCACCGCCACCCGGTCGCCCGGTTCGAAGCAGGCGAGGAATGCCAGGACACACCCTCCCGACGCCCCGACGGTCACCGCGATCTGCTCGGCTTCGACGGGCCGGCCGTAGTTCTTCTCGTAGGAGGCGGCGATGCGTTCACGCAACTCCGGAAACCCCAGCGCATGCGTATACCCGATTCGATCGTCGTCCAGCGCGGCATGGGCGGCCGCCCGCACCGGACCGGGGGCGGGGGTGGAGGGTTGGCCGACCTCCAGATGCAGTACGTCGCCGTGGGTGCGGCCGCGTTCGCTCGCCGCCTTCATCACCTCCATGACGTAGAACGGTGCGATGTCGGATCGTTCGGCCGGTTCCACGACCGAGAGCATACGGCTCTCCGTGACGGCCAAGCCAGTGGACAGCGGTCAGTCGCTCACCCGACGATGGCGAAAGCGCGCACCGGAAAGGTACCGACACCGACGATGGCCGGCGGGGCGGCGAAAAACCGAAACCCGGTCTCGGGCAGCCGGTCGAGATGCGTGAGGTGTTCGATGATGGGGATGCCGGCGGCGAGCAGACGCGTGTGCGCCGGGCGGGACGGGTCCGTCATCGCATCGATATTCACCGAGTCGATGCCGACCAGGGCCGGCTGGGCATCGACCAGCGCCTCGACCAGCTGCTCGCTCGCGAATGGATGGTCGGCACCGCCGTACTCCGGCGTTCCAAAGAAAATGCTCCAGCCCGTCAGGAACAGCACGGCCTTGCCCGCAACATCGAGGTCGGTGATGAGGTCCGGTCTCAGCTCGGGCCCGGGGTCCTGGATGACGACGCCGTCGAGGTCTACCACCTGTGCCAGGTCCAGCTCGCTCAGGTCGAAGCCGTTCTCGAACCGATGGTGGGGCGTGTCGAGGTAGGTTCCGGTGTTGGCAACCAGCTTGATCGCCTTGATGGAAAAGGAAGCCGCTCCGTCATAGAAGTCTCGTGAGTCCTCCCGGGTCATGACCTCGGTGATCTCGGGACCGTCGAGTCCCGGATACGTGGTCATTCCGTCCGTGATCAGGTGTGACAGATCCACGATGGCCGGCATCAGCACAGGATATACCCACGAAGTGCGCCAGTATCATCCGCAGGGTCGTCGACGAGGCGAGTCAATGGGGATGGACACAGATGCGCTGGGATAGGGTCGACAACCCGAATGTCATCGATCGTCGCGGGCGGCGCAGCCGCCGGGGGGGCGGCGGAGGTGGCCTGGGCGCGGCTGTCGGGGGCGGGGGACTCGGCCTTATCGGGCTGTTGTTGCTGTTGTTCCTGGGGGGCTTCAATGGCAATGGTGGCGAGGCCGGTGACATTCTGACCGAGATCCTGGCCGAAGGACAGGCGCCTCCCGCCCAGTCCAACCCGGTCGATCAACCGCCGGCGCAGGATGATACGACGCTGTTCATCAATTGGGCACTGGCTGATATCCAGGACACCTGGGACGAGATATTTCGATCGGCCGGCCAGAACTACCCCCGCGCCCGGCTCGTGTTGTTCGAGGGACAGGAGCCATCCGGATGTGGCGGGGCGTTGGGCCAATACGGGCCCCATTACTGCCCGGCCGACCAGAACGTGTACATCGATCTGGCGTTCTTCAATGATCCGCGGATGAACATCGAAGGCGACTTTGCGCTGGCCTATGTGATCGCCCACGAAATCGGCCATCACGTCCAGCAGGTCACGGGCATCACCGATCAGGTGCGGAGGCTCCAGCAGCGAGCCGGGCAGGCAGAGGCCAACGACCTGTCGGTCCGCCTCGAGCTACAGGCCGATTGTTTCGCCGGCGTATGGGGACATGCCACGTACCAGGACGATCGGCTGGAGAGCGGGGATTTCGAGGAAGCGATTCGGGCCGCCGAGGCTGTCGGGGACGACACCATTGCGCGCAACGCCGGCGTCAACCGCCCCAATCCCGAGACGTTCACCCACGGAACGTCGCAGCAGCGCATCAACTGGTTTCGGCAGGGATTCGACACCGGGGATCCCAACAGCTGCGACACCTTCAACAACCCGATATAGGGTCGTTGAGCCCGATCGGCTGCGGTTCAGCCAATCACGGCGACCTAACCGACTGCGCCCCCGGCCAATTGCTGCTCCACCCAGTCATCGAGGGCGGGCAGCAGCTCGTCGCCCGCCACATATCCACGCGTGACGATCTGGAGGTGACCGGCGTGCTCGACGAGCAGAGTGGGAAAGCCGCCGATGCCCCAGTCGCGCGCTCGAGCGAAGTCGCGCCAGGCGAGTGCCTTCGAGTCCTCCGAACGGAACAGCTCGAGGGCCGCGTCGGCACCGACCTCCGATAACAGCGCCGGGTACGCGGAAGGCTCGGTCACATCGATTGCCTCGCCGTAGAAGGCGCGCTGCAGTCGCGTGAAGGCAGCCAGCGTCTGATCAGGAACTGTCTCCCTCACGGCCACCACCGCTCGCGCCGGCATCTCGGTGTCGTAGAGCCAATCCGACCGATCGAGGCCGGCGAGGTCGAACGGCTGCCCGGTACGCTCGCCAATGTCTACCCAGTGCTCGACGAGGTAGGGGCGGATATTGTCGAGTGGCTCGGCCGCCGGGCCCGGCCGCAGGCCACCCACCACGATCTCGAGCGGAGCGGCGTAGCGCCGTTCGACTTCTTCCACGACCGGTGCAAAGCCCCAACACCAGGAGCACATCGGATCGCCGACGTAGATGAACTTCATGTCAGCCCGACTCGACCGAGGACGGACGGTAGAACGTCGCCAGCTGGCCGGCCGCCACCGGAATTCCCGCTACCGCGATCAGGAAGCCGACGCCGCCATCCAGGTCGGTGGCTATGCCCAGTGCGTGGTCGATTGACCAGGCGCCGGGGCCGAGGGTGGCGAGCGCGATGGCGGTCATGGACAGGGTATACACGAACTCCCACCCCTCGTCGGGCCGGGCCGTGACCCAGAAGCCCGCTGCCCGGTGCACCGTCCAGTAGGCCACGAACATGATTCCGACGACACCCGCGGCAGCCAGCGTGGTGAGGAAACCGGCCAGGAGCAGCACTCCGACCGCGATTTCGGTGGCGGTGGAGGCCAGCCATTGCAGGCCCGGCTGTTTGAACCCGATGCTTGCGAACCAGTCAGTGGTCTTCTCCCTCCCGCGGGCATGCTTGACTCCATGGGCCAGGAAGACGGATCCGAGAGCGATCCGTAGGATCAGGCTTCCAAGATCGACGGTCTCCATGCGGTTCTCCTTGTTCTGCGCCTGCCGGATATCGGCGGTCCGGGCCTATGCATGAACAACCGGGGACGGGTGCTATCAATTCCGATCTTGCGTCTGGCGGGAAGAAAAGCGGTCGCCGGCCGGGTTGAGCTAACAACGGAGAGAGGACGCCACGATGTTGAACCCGCTGCCTGAAAATGTGGAACCGACGCGCGCGACCCTGCACGCGTACGCCCACGCCGTAGGGGCGATTCCCCGCGCCCACGGAATCCACCACCCGAGATGGTGGCACATCAGCCTGAAGCCGACAGTGCACGGCCTCACCACGGACCCGGTCCGCACGCCCGATGGTCACGTGAGCATCCGGATGAACTTCGCCGACCATGAGATCCATTTGGACCGGTCTGGCATGACTGCCCTGGTGGTTCCCATGGATGACGGCCTCACTGCCACCGAAGTCGGCAATCAGCTCATCGACGCAGTCGGGCTCGACGACAGGTACGACCGGGACCGATTCACCAACGACGACGAACGTCCCTACGATCGAGATGCGGCTGCCGCATTGTGGTCCGTGTTCAATGCGACGGCCCTGATCTTTCGCGATCACAACGACGAGATCGGAGGTGAGCAGTCACCCGTCCAGGTCTGGCCCCACGGGTTCGACATGGCAACCGAGTGGTTCGGAACCAAGATGCAGGAATACGAGGAGCACGGCGAGATTCAGACACTGCCGGCCCAGCTCAACCTGGGTTTCTATCCGGGTGGCCGGGCGTACTTCTACTCCAATCCCTGGCCCTTTGATGCTGCCGCTCTCCTGGGCAACGAGCTTCCACACGGGGCGGAATGGAACACCGAGGGTTGGGAGGGATCGATCCTGTACCTCGACCAGGTGGCAGGGCACGCCGACTCATCTGACAAGATCCGTCAATACGCCCGGGCAGTATTCGACATCGCCTCGCCGACACTGCTGGCCTGACATCGGTCACACGGGAAAGCGGCGCGCGAGCCACTCGACGAGGATCTCGTTGACTTCCCCCGGCGCCTCCCATTGGGACCAGTGGCCGACCCCTCCCAGGACGTGATACTCCAGATCGGGAAGTGTGGCGCGCATCCACTCGGTGTGGCCGGGCGGAAGCATGACGTCGAGTTCGGCGCTGATCATCAGGGAGGGATGGCGAATGATCGGATCGAGACGCTCGGCCTGTTCCCAATTGCGATCCATATTGCGATAGAGGTTGAGCCCGCCCCGAAAGCCGGTCCTGGAATAGGCATCGACATACACCTGCAGGTCGGCATTCGACATGACGAGATCGCCCTGCCCCGGTCCGGCCGCGAACGCAGCCGCCAGGTTGACCGGCCGACCGGCGGAAATGAACGCTTCGGTGACCTCCCGGGGGGCAGGCTTGCGGAACATCACTCGGAAGAAGCGCTCCACGTCGCCCGCAAAGAGGTCCTCCGCCGGCCCCTCGTCCTGGAAGTACACCCAGTAGTGATCGGTTCCGTGCCGCTTCCGCTGGATCGCGATGGGCGGGGCCGGAGAGCGGGGGTAATGCGGCGTGTTCAGAGAAACCACCCCCCGGACCCGCAATGGGTATCGCTGGGCCATCCGCCACACAAACGCCCCGCCCCAGTCGTGACCGACGAACACTGCCGACTGGTGGCCGAGCGCATCGAGGAGCCCGGCGAGGTCCGTCGCGATATCGTCGGCCGAGTAGCCCGAATCCGGGGCATCGGAGGAGCCGAAACCCCGCAGATCCGGGGCGATCGCGGTGAAACCGGCAGCCGTCACGGCCGGGATCTGGTTGCTCCACGAGTACGCCAGCTCGGGCCAACCGTGGCAGAGCACGACCGGCGGCCCGTGCCCTTCCACGGTCACCCCCAGCTCGATTCCGTTGACCGGGATTCGGGTCATCTCCATCGGCCGCATGCTAAGAGATAACCGTTGGCCGTTCGTAGACTCGGCCAATGCGCCGGATTCTCACGCTGCTGTTGCTGGCCACGGCTCTCGCCGCCTGCGGCAGCGGCTCATCGTCAGACGGCACCCCGGCACCGGGCGGGACCGAGACTGGGCAAGAGCAAGGGCTCGCTCCCAATTTTTCCCTCGATTTGGCCGATGGGTCGACCTTCGTGCTGGCCGAAAGCACCCAACCGACCTATCTGGTGTTCTGGGCGGAGTGGTGAAGCGTCTGCCGTAGAGAGCTCCCGGTGGTCAATCGGGTGACAGCAGAATTCTCGGACCAGCTCAATGTGGTGGCGGTGGCCGGACGTGCGTCGTTCGAGCGGTCGGTGCCGGCTGCGGACGAATACTTCGACGAACACGTCTCCTGGGGTTACGACGACGGCCTGTGGCAGCAATACGGCATCCTGACCCAGCCAATAACGGTACTCATTAACGCCGACCGCACATTTGCCGGTGATTGTGATTCACTCGCCTCTTGCTCGGTTTACGGGTTTTCGGGAGAAGAAGGCGTCCGGGAGAACGTGGACCTGCTGCTCAGCTGATCGGAAGGCACGAGCCGGGCCCGGCGCCACCCTCGCACAGAATTGATCAACGCGATGGCCTCGCACGACAGGAGATCCTCGGGGCGCAGAACGCGTTCGCGAATCCGACCCGCATCGAGCAGCTGAGCTCGATATGTACCGGGGAGGCAGCCCGATGCGAGAGGCGGCGTGTACCACACACCGTCGATCCGCACCACGAGGTTGGAAATCGATCCTTCGGTGAGCTCGCCGTGAGCGTTGACCAAAAGGGGTTCATCAGCCGCAACGGCCGCCGATGCCACCTCGTATACCTCCCGGTGAGTGGTCTTGTGGTACAGGAACGGGTCGTGGGGCTGAATGCGACCCGGAGCGAGGGCAACCGAAATCGCAGGAGCGTCGGGGGAGTATTGGTCAGAGAAGGGCGTCTCGAATTCTCCGGTGATCTCGGTCGTGACTTCGCCGCTGCGCGCCAGCGTGAGGCGGACCCGGGAAGGGTGGGCCAGCTGCCGGGCCTGGGCCTTGAGTGCGAACTCCAGATCGGCGCGAGAAACCGGAAAGCCAAAGTACTCGGCTGAGTCCATGATGCGGGTCAGATGGGCCTCGGAGAGAACATAGTCGCCGTCCCAACGGAGCGTCTCGAACAGGTCGAATTCGGGCCGGCGCCGGTCGAGGATGGCGGTCTTCCACAGCGCCTCCTGGTATTCCCCCTCGGTCGTCGAGTCCCACGTGATGCCACCCCCGACACCGAACTCGGCGGCCTGGCGCAACTCGTCGATGACCACCGTTCGGATGGCGACGTTGAATTCGGCTTCGACGCCGGTGCTGCCGGGTCCCACCCATCCGATGGCACCGCAGTAGATACCCCGGGGATCGATCTCGAGCTCCTCGATGATCTCCATCGTCCGGGCCTTGGGGGCCCCCGTCACCGAACCCGACGGAAACAGGCCACCGAAGATGTCGCGTAGCCTGGTCGTCGGAGGAAGCTGGGCGGAGATCGTGGAGGTGAGTTGCCAGACGGTCTCGTATCGCTCCAGCGCGAAGAGACGCTCCACCCGGACCGAGCCGATTTCGGCGAGTTTGCCGACGTCGTTGCGCAAGAGATCGACGATCATCAGATTCTCGGCTCGGTCTTTTTCAGACGCAAGAAGCCAATCGGCCTGTAACGCATCCTCGGCGGCCCAGCGGCCCCGCCGGGTGGTGCCCTTCATCGGCTTCACCTCGATCCGATTGGCCACCCATTTGAAGAACAGCTCGGGGGAAGCGCTGGCTATGTGGAACCGGCCGGTTCCGAGAAGTGCGGAATAGTCGCCCCGTTGGGCGCTCACCAGTTGGGCGTAGAGGCCGGCCGGATCACCCCGGAAGTCGGAGCGCAGCCGGAAGGTGTGATTGACTTGATAGGAGTCACCCGCTGCGATATATGCCTTGATGCGATCGATCGATTCCGAATAGGTCCGTTCGTTGATATTCGGATACCAGCGCTCGACCAGATACGCCTTTCCGACGGGTGGCGTCGTCTCCTGGCGCCCGCGGAAGACGCCAAACCAGACGAGGGGAAGATCGGGCAACGGATCGTGGGTCACGAGAGCGCCATCGAACGCCGGCCCGGCCTCGTAGGCGACGTAACCCCCGCACCACCTGCCTGCAGCAGCTGCAGCTTCCACCGCCTCCAACGCCGGCAATACGTCGTCGAGCCGGAAGGCGGTGATGATTTCGACGGGATCTCGAAAAGAAAAGGAGCCGCGCTGGTCGTCGAACCGAGCCGAGATCTGGGGGGTGGCCACGATGGCAAGACTACCGAGGACCCCCGAACGGGGTCCTGTCGGATAGCATGTTGCCGCTCAGCCCAAACACTGAGAGATTCCCATGTACGCAGGAGATAAGAGCCCGCAGGAGACCGACGCTGCCCTCACGGCCGATCCGGACGCGGTGCTGGTCGACGTGAGGACGCCCGGGGAGTGGGCCCGGGGACTGCCGGTGCATCCCGAGCTGAAACTCGTCCAATGGCAGTTCGCCGACGGAACCGCCAACCCGCAATTCATGAATCAGCTGATCGAAGCGGGTGTTCGCCATGACCAGCCCGTCTACTTCCTGTGCCGGTCCGGAGTCCGTTCGCAATCGGCCGCCATCGCAGCGACCGCTTCGGGTTTCGCCGAGGCGTACAACGTCGCCGGAGGCTTCGAGGGCAAGCCCCCTATGCCCGGGTGGCGGGATGTGTTGCCCTGGCAGGTTCCACCGACCGGTTCGTGACCAGCACCATCCCGGCGATCGCCAAGGCGCCGCCGACCACGAGCGGTGCGGTCACCCGCTCTCCGACAAGGACGATACCCAGAGCGATGCTGATGAGCGGTGCGGCGTAGCCGGTGATCGCCACCTGGGCGGCCGGCAGGTATCGGCTGGAGAAGAGCGTGGCCAAGAACGGCAACAGACTGGATCCCAGGGCCAGGCCGACGAGCACCATCCAGCTGATGCGGTCGAGCTCCGCTAGGTTCAGATTGCCGGCTGCCAAGGGAGAAGCCGCCACCGCCACCAGGCCACCCGACACGAACATCGGAATTGCCAGCGATCGAGTGTCATAGCGGGGTGCGAAGTTGCGCATCAACACCGCACTCCCGGCGCCCGCCGCGACCCCGATCAGGCCGAGGAGGCCGCCTACGAGAGTGTCACCCGATCCGTCGGCGATACCGCTGTCACCCCCGAGGATCAACACGAGGATGCCGGCCAACCCCAGCACCAATCCGGCGATTTGCCGGGCGGAGAGTCGCTCTTTGAGGAAGATCCAGGCCAGCGTGCTGGTCAATGCCGGGATGAAGGTGAGGATCACCGACTGGAAGCTGGCACCGACAAACGCCAGTGCCGAGATCATGAACAGGGGCGTGCCGGCGATTCGCGGGATCCCGATGAGGATGCCTACCTTCCACGCCTCGCGTGACGGACGGATCCCCAGCAGCAGTGCTGCCAGCCCCACCACTGCAGTGACGATCGCCAGCCGTACCGCGATGACACCGGAGGCGGTGGCGCCGCGTTCCATGATCGTGCGGACGAGGGGAGAGGCGACGCCCCACCCTAGAGAAGCTGCCACGACCCCGATCCACGCCTGTCCGACCCCTCTGTCGTGTCGAGACCTCGCTCCGCTATACATCGGCCGCCAATCGGAACCCGGTGTGGCCCGTCGAGCTGGTGGGGGTGTTGAACGTGCGGGCGGACAGACGGTAGCGGTTGCAATAAGAATCATGACACAGATACGAGCCGCCCTTGGTCACCCGCCCCGGCCCGTGGGTTGGGCCAGGTGGGTCGACCGAGGTGGCCCCCTCCCGATCGCCGAACCAGTCCTGGCACCATTCCCATACGTTTCCGATCACGTTGTACAACCCATAGGCGTTGGGCTCGTAGGCGGTGACGGGAGCGGTGCCGACGTATCCGTCGACGCCTGTGTTGTGGGTCGGGAAGTTCCCTTCGAAGATGTTGGCTCTCGGCCGACCGCCGGGTTGGAACTCGTCGCCCCACGGCCAGACCGTGGCGGCCCGGCCACCACGGGCTGCGAACTCCCATTCGGCTTCTGTGGGCAGGCGCCCGCCCGCCCAGCCGGCGTAGGCAGCCGCGTCGCGCCAGCTCACATGAACGACGGGATGGTCGGTTCGATCCTCAATCGAGGTACCCGGGCCTTCGGGATGGTTCCACGTGGCGCCATAGACTCGCCGCCACCATGGTGCCTCAGAGACCGCCTCGGTTGTGACGAACGGGTCGGCGTCCAGGAAGCCTTCGAACACGAACGACCAGCCGTAGCGCTCCGCATGCGTCCGATAGCCCGTATCGGCCACAAAACGGGCGAACTGTCCATTCGTGACAGCTGCCGGGGCGATGCGAAACGGCGAGATCTCAACCAGCCGCGGGGGTCCCTCATGGTCATCAGGGAACACCCGGGCGAGACGATCGTCGGCACCGAGCTGAAAGACCCCGCCCGCCAGCCGCAAGAGGTCAATGGCCTCGCCTGAGGACGGGACATCCGATCCGACGGCGTCGGGGTGGTCGGCGGAGGGGGAGCAACAGGCGGTAGCCATCAGACCGGCAACGTTACCCAACCGGCTTCGCCAGGCCGCCGGAGGTCTCGTTGCTTTCGGCGTCCGGCTACCGTCTAGATGTGCGCTCACGAATCCTCGCAATCGCAATCGCCTGCGTGGTAGGCGCATGTTCGGGACCCAGCCGGCCCGTTTCGGAGGTTCCCGAGATTCCGACCACAGTCGCCCCCCTCCCGGTGCCCCCCACCACCTGCTCGCTCAATCTCGACACGGGGCTGGGAGCCCGCGTTCAGACCGTCAGTGGGAACTCGACCGGCATCCTCGTGCCAGACGACATCGTGACCCGGGTCGGCGATTCTCCGGTCCGGTCGGCCGGTTCGCTCGTGCAGGCGGTTCGGGCGGAACAAGCCGGGTCCACAGTGGAGGTCGACGTGATCCGGGCCGGCTCCGACCAGACCGTCTCCGTCACTCTCGGGACCAGCTCGAGCGGCGACCCCCGCCTCGGCGTCATCGTGGTGACCGAGCATCAGACGGTTCAGGCCAGCGCAGCACCGGAGGATCCGATCGCAGGACCGCTCATCCGGGCGATTTCACTGGCGGGAGAAGTGTTCCTGGTCGACCCGAGCACCGGTGCATGGCAGGCAACGGACATCGAGGTGGCACCGCAGCAGATTTGGTTCGTATCCGACGGTGAGGTCTACCGCCTGGAGGTCTCGTCAGACCAGAACGATCTCTTCTCGGTAGGCCTCGGCAGCGGCGAGCGCTCGACACTGGAGCTCGAGGGCCGGAGGGTGCTGACGGTGGTCGGCACCTTCAGTGGCGCCGTGATGCTCATGTTCGAGAATGAGGATGACGACACGCTGGCCGCCTTCGATCCGGGTACCGGATCACAATTGTGGGAACGGGGGGTGGGTGACATCACCGGGCGCACGATCTCGTTCGCCAACCCGCACGCACCCGAGATCGCTCTGGTGGCGAATGCCGATCCTCAATCGTTGGTGGGCACGGTGGCCATCGTGGACACCGACGGCCAGCCCACCGGCATGGAAGTGACGCCGGAAGACGTCTCCGGCGGTCGCCTGATCGGCTGGCACGACCGCACTTCACTCCTGTTCAGCGACCCGGAAAACAACCGCCGGGTCGTGGTCTATTCCCTCGACAGCGGCGACAGCGAAACGCTGCAGCTCCCGTTGCTGCCCGGTCTCACCCGCCTGCAGCCGGTCGGCGACGGCCGGCACCTGATCATCCAGGTCGACGATGACATCGCGATCCTGGAGCCGGTTCAGGGAGCGGAACCGATTGCGCTGACCCGCAATTGCGAAATCGGAGTGTTGACCGACGTTGGCTGGAGCTGAGGGCGGTCGCGCCTATTCGTCGTCGGCCGGATCAGACGCCAGTGGCTGATCCACCTGACCGTTCCCGCCGCCGACCTCGGGTTGCGCCCGCTCGGCTTGGGCGAATCCCAGCGCCCGGGCGTGGGAATCGGCATCGGCGGCGGCGAAGCCGACCGGATTCTGCTTGGTGACGTAGCCGGACTCGGTGCCGACGATTTCGGCCACTTCGCTGCCGGCGATGGTCTTCTTCTCCTGGAGCAGCCGCGCAACGGCATACACGCTGCTCTTGTGTTCTTCCAGAAGTTCGTAGACGTCGTCATACAGCTCGCGCAGCCGCCCTTCGATCTGGGCCCGCATCGTGCTCGAGATCCGCTCGGTCGGATCGGGTGGTTGATCGAGGGCGTGCTGGGGAAGTCCGGCCATGGAGGCGATCCCGTCGCCCATGGCGTACAGGCCCACCATTCGGCTTACGATGGTGCTGGCGTTGCGCAAATCTCCTCCGACACCCATCGAGTTGTCTCCCCCGAAGAACATGCGCTCAGCCGCCAGCGACGCCAGCGACACCTTCACATCCAGCTCCAATTCCGATTTCCACTGGGTGAAGCGGTCCTCCAGGGCAATTGAGGAGACAAAGCCACCGGTTTCCCCCCGGCGTTCGATGGTGGCGATGTCGATGTCGGCGTATGCCCGCAACAGATGGGCGGCCACCGCATGGCCCGCCTCGTGGATGGCCACGGCGAACTCTTCGCGGTCGACATACTCGAATCCTTCGGCAGGCCCCATCTCCTTGAGGGTCTTGGCTTTCCAGATGTCTTCCCACGTCACGACCTCGCGATCGTCCCGCAGTGCCAGAATCAGCGCCTCGTTCACGACGTCCTTGATCTTTGCGCCCGAGTAATAGGGCGTCTTCAGGGCCAGATCGTCGATTTGCTTGTCGGTGAGGTTGTGGTCGATTTTGTCGAGGTACCCCAAGAAGGTCGTCAGCCGCCCATCCTTGGTCGGGTACCCGACCTTGTAGATCCGGTCGATCCGGCCGGGGCGAAGGAGAGCCGGATCGAGCACGTTCGGCATGTTGGTGGCCATCATGATGAAGATCCGATATTTGGGGGCGGGCCGCGGCTTCATTCCAATCGACTTTCGGATTCGGTTGCTGATCCCGCGCGGCTTGCTCAGGCCAGAGATCTCGGTGAGGAGCGCCTGCAGGGTGCCCATGCCACCGCCCCCGCCGCCCATGCCCATGATCACCCGGTTGATCCAGGTGCCCCTCGATTCCGTCTCATCGCCGGCCGTTGCCGCCAGTTCGGCGTTCACGATGTCCAGCGTCTTGCTGCTGAGATATAGATCTCCGTTGCAGTGCAGGCTCACCGCCCCCGGGGCGGCCGGCTGACCGGGGGGCCCACCCTGGGCCAGGGCCCCCCGTGACCCGAGGGAGTCGGCTTCGTCGAAGAAGACGACCACCCCACCGTGGCGGAGAGAGATCTTCCGCAACTTGCGAAACAATCCCTTGACCTTGAGGATCCCAACCCCCATGAACATGTTGATGAAAGCGCCGGGATCGACGAACACGAAGGGCACCCCGACCTCACCGGCCGTCGCCTCGGCCATCAGCGTCTTGCCGGTTCCCGGCGGACCCCACAGGAGCATGCCGCCCGGGATGTAGCCACCCTTTTCTTCGATCTCGTCCGGCTTCTCCAGGAAACCGACATTCTCGGACACCAATTCGAGCACGTGATCCTGGCCCCACACGTCGGCGTAGCGGGTCCTGATCTCTTCGGGCATGACCGTTTCGACACCTCCGCGCGAGAGGAACCAGAAGAGCAACGCGAACTGAGAGATCAACAGGACCGGATACATCAAGAAGATGAAGTAGTTCTGGAGGTTGCGGGCGGCAATGCGAGGGAAGTTGATGAGCGCCTCGAGCGGGTTGTTGACGTCGGCGACGAAGTAGTCGAGCACCGTGCCGAGAATCAAGAGATAGATGGCGATCCGGATGTACCGACCGATCCGAAAACGGGTCCACGGCTTGAAGCGCTTGTGGGTCTGGCGTTCCAAGCCGCCAAACACGCCTTCGTGCCAGAAGCCGTGATAGCGCGGTACGCGCTCCGATAGCAGATAATGGGCCTGGCGGAGCAGCTCGAGCGGGAAAACGATGATCAGGAATCGTCCGAAGTTGGAGTCCCAGATCTCCTGGATCGCGTCGAACGCCGTCGTGAAAGGTGGGTTGATCCTCGTCAACAACATGAACCCGAACAGGAAGGCGATCAACACCAGGAACTTCAACCGGTCCCACGTTTGCGATCGCCGACGCACGTCTGCCCTGATTTTCTTGTCCTTTACTGCGCCGCGTTTTCCAATCATTTGGTGTCCACCAGCCAGGAGTTGATCACGCTCTCGATGGCCGTCTGATTGTCGGCAAAGCAATCAATGGAACAGCCGATGGCGATCGAATAGTGCCGGGAGACGTCCGGGTCGGTGATCGAGATGAAATATGCGGCGCCGTCGCTCGACGTGATCGGGTCCGTGTACATCACCGCCACCTCGACGCCTTCCCAGGTGTCGTCGAAGGCGAAATCCTGCTTCACGAGCTCCTGGGAGGGCAGATCCTGATAGGGCAGGACCACGTCGCTCAACACCCGGCGCGATACCAGGTCGCGCATGCCGAGAGGGATGTCGCGCACAGTCGTCACGCCGATGGGAAAGGCCGAGGCGGCGATCGGCTGGGCGAAAACGTCGGATGTCGCCAGATCGCTGCCGGCGAACGCCATCTGGGAGATGACCGGAAAGGAGACGTCCGCCGAGGAGTGAACAAACGGCGGATTGGCCACCTCGGCGGCGGAGTAGAGCTCCCAATCGGAGGGCAGCACGATGAGCGATTCGCCGGCTGAATCGATGTGGCGGTTGTCGGCCGATCCACCGCCGCAAGCGGCCAACACCAGGCCGAGGGCGGTGAGCACTGCGATTGTGCGACGCATACACTCCACGGTAACGGGTCCAAGTCCCTATGCGTAACTTTTATCACACGCCTCATGGATGGAAAGGGTGGTCACGCATAAGATGCACCTCATCGACCAAGGAAAACGATGAACGTCATCGGCATGCTCTGGCAGCTGGTCAGTTCCTTTCCCGAATTCTTCGATTCACCGCTGAACCGGTTCGCGGTAGAAATCGCCGATCCCCAGCCGGGTGAGCACTGCCTGGATATCGGAGCCGGGGTGGGCCCGGCAGCGCTGGTCGCTGCCCAACGAGGGGCGCGGGTGACTGCCCTCGAACCGTCGGGCTTCATGCGATCCGGCCTGGCATTGCGCAATTGGATCGCCAACGGGCCGATCGAGGTTCTGAAAGGGCCGGTGGAGGCGATCCCGCTGCACGACGACAGCGTTGACGTCGCCGTCGCGGTCAACTCGTTCCACCACTGGGAGAACCAGCTGGCAGGCTTGAGCGAACTCTTCCGGGTCCTGACACCCGGTGGCCGCCTCTACATCTTCGAAGAGGAATTCGCCAGCGCCGACCACACCATGCACGAGGCCATGAGCCGGTTTTGCGGCTCGCACATGGACATGGCGGTCGACCACGCCCAGGCGAAAGACGATCTCGCCGGTGCCGGATTCACCTCCGTGGACATTCGCACGGAAACCGTCGACGGTGAACCGGTTGTGATTCTCTCAGCCCGAGCCTGATCCTCCTTCCCCGGTACCCAGAATCTCATGGTTGTGTTCGCCGAGGCGGGGAGCGGGGCGGAGGACCACTCCATTCGAAACAGGCGCCTTCACCACGTGATAGGGACCGGACTCCGTATCCACCACGTCGACGGCGCCGGCCCCGTAGGGGTTGGTCATGGCATCGATCACCGATCTGATGGGGGCGTGGGGAACATCGGCCCGCTGAAGGCGGGCCACGGCCTCGGCGGTGGGCATGCTCGACAGCACCCGCCCAACCGCCTCATTGACACGATCCCGTTCCTCTGCCCGGCCGGCGTTCCGGTCCCACTCATTCGGCACTGCCAACTCCAGTGCCAGTACCAGGCGTTCCCAGAACTTGTCACCGATGACCGCGATGGCGATCCAACCATCAGCCGTCGGAAACGCCCCATACGGCAAGAGGGTGTGGTGGCCGCTGCCGACCGGGTGCGGCTCCTCTCCGGTCGTCGCCCCCGAAGTGCCGACGTAGGAAAGCAACGTCATGGTGGCGTCGATGAGCGGTACCTCGACCACGCCACCGGCCCCGGTGCGCAGCCTCCGAATGTAGGCCCCCAGTGCCGAAATAGCAGCCCAGAGCCCGGTCGCGAGATCGCCCACCGCCACCCCGGCTCGCAGCGGAGCTCCGCCCGCTTCGCCGGTCACGGCCATGATCCCGCTCTCGGCCTGGGCGATGAGGTCGTATCCCGGATCGTCGGCCCGAGCGGAGCTCGAGCGGAACGCCGGGATCGATACCCACACGATCTCCGGGTACGCCGCCACGACCGCCTGCGGGTCCAGCTCGAGACGCCGTGCGGCCTCGGGCCGGAAGTTCTCGACCACGATCTCGGTGCCGGCGAGCAGGCGGTGGAACTGCTCGACGCCCGGTGGCGTCTTGAGGTCGATGACCACGCTCCGTTTCCCGGTGTTCAGCGAGGAGAAATACAGCGAGCGTCCGTTGATGAACGGACCGATGCGGCGAGACGGATCGCCTTCCGGGGGTTCCACTTTGACCACGTCTGCGCCGAGCTGTGCGAGCGCCTGGGTGGCGAAGGGTCCGGCCAGGATCCTGGAGAGGTCGAGGACCCGAACGCCGGCGAGCATCATTCGAGGATGCGGCGGGCGACCTTCACCACGGCCTCATCGACCATGTTGCCGGCCGCGTCCTTGAAGGTTCCGCGCCCTTCGGCAACGGCTGCGTCGTATTCCTCCAGCACGTGAACCGCCCAGGCCACTTCGGCTGAGGTTGGTGCCAATGCGTCATTGAATACCTCGATCTGCCGCGGATGGATGGCAGGACGGCTGCGGTAGCCGATGTCGTAGAGCGCCCGGGTCTCGGCCTCCAGCATCTCCAGGTCATCGAAATCCGGGTTGATGGGACCCAGGGGTGGCTCGATGCCTGCCGCGGCCGACGCCACCACCAATTGGAGGCGCAGGGTGGGCCAGCCCTCCGACTGGGCGGAAATGCCCAGAGACGCCCCCAGGTCGATCGATCCGAGCATGAGCTGGCGAACTCGCGGCGCGGAAGCGATCCCGAACACGTTCAGCAGCGCCAACGGCGTCTCGATGATGGGAATGAGCCCGAGGCTGCCCGCCGGCATCTCGTCGGCCTCCTCGAATGGCTCGAGCGCCTCGGCAATCAGCTGCACGGTGGCACCGTCGTTGACTTTCGGCAACATCAACCCCCGCAGCGGGTGGCGGATCACCGAGGCCAGATCCGCCAAACCCTCAGTGCCGGTGTTGATGCGTACCCAGATCTCGGGCCCGTCGCCCGCCTGAGCAGCCAGCCACCGTGAGACATTGATCCTGGCATCGAGCTTCTGGTCAGGGGCCACGGCGTCCTCGAGGTCGATGATGAGGGCATCAGCCCCCCGGACCGTGGCCTTGGCGAGCATATCGTCCCGGTCACCGGGTACGAAGAGATACGAGCGAGGAAGCATGGTCAGTCCTGGTATCGGCTGATGAGCGTCGTGTACTCGTCCAGCGAAGCCTCGACGTCGGCCGGTTCCCCTTGGCGAAGTTGGAACAGGACTGTCTCGAATCCGAGGCTGTGAAGGCGCTCGACGGTCTCGTCATCTGGACGAGCACCAAACGCAGCGAGCGAGATGGTGGACGGATCCCTTCCGGCCTCCTCTGACTGCCGGTGCAGCTCCTCTACTTTGGCCGCCAGGTTTGTTCGTCCCGGAATCGGCATCCAACCGTCGCAGAACTCGATCACGTCGGCGAACGTCTTCGGCCCCCCGGCGCTTCCCATCAGGATCGGCGGATGGGGGCGCTGCCACGGCTTTGGCCACGACCACGAGGACTCGAGCCGGATGAACTCGCCGTGGAAGCTCGCCTCGTCCTCGGTCCACAGAGCCTTCATCGCCAGCACCTTCTCCCGCACCAACTGTCGGCGTTCCGTGTAGACGACTCCGTGCTGATCCATTTCCTCCTTGTTCCAGCCATAGCCGATTCCGAATGAGAGCCGGCCGCCCGACAGGACATCGAGCGATGCCACCTCCTTTGCCAGCCAGATCGGGTCCCGCTGGGCGACCAACGTGATTCCGGTTCCCAGGCGAAGTGTGGTGGTGGCGGCGGCCGCGGAAGTGAGAGCGACAAACTGATCGAACGTCTCGGCGTAATAGCTCGGAAGCGGCGGGGCCCCGTCCCGTCCGCCCCACGGTGTGAGTCGCGAAGTGGGGATGTGGCTGTGCTCGGGAAACCACAGCGAGTCGAAGCCACGATCCTCGACCGCCCGGCCCAGTTCTGCCGGCGGTGTGATCGACGCGGTCGGGAACACATAGACGCCAAAGTGCACTCACGCATTCTTCCAGATCGCCGCGAGCGACCCAAGCCTGGCCGACGCGGCTCGGGCATAGTCTGTGCAGATGCAACCGAACATCCTCCTCATCCAGGCGGATCAGCTCGCACCCCAGTTCCTGCCTGCGTACGGGCACCCCGTGGTGCAAGCCCCCAACTTGTCCCGGCTGGCGGCCGAAGGAATGGTGTTCGATGCGGCGTACTGCAACAGCCCGCTGTGCGCCCCGTCGCGCTTCTCGATGATGACCGGCCGCCTCCCCACTCGCATCGAGGCCTGGGACAACGCCAGCCAGTTGAGTTCTGAGATCCCCACGTTCGCCCACTACCTGGGTGATATCGGATATCGCACGGCGCTGTCCGGCAAGATGCACTTTGTGGGGCCCGACCAGCTTCACGGCTTCGACGAACGACTCACCACTGACGTCTACCCGTCTGATTTCACCTGGACGCCGGACTGGAACGACCCGACCCGGCGTCTGGATTGGTACCACGACATGGATGTGGTGCGGGCCGCCGGCGAGTGTCTGCGTTGTTCCAACCTCGATTTCGACGAGGAGGTGGCGTTCACCGCCAACCGGTGGCTCTACGACGTGGCGAAGCAGCCCCAGCCCCCTCCGTGGATGCTGACCGTTTCCTTCATCCAGCCCCATGATCCCTATTTGGCCCGGCCCGAGTACCTGGCCCGGTATCGAGACGTCGAGATCGACGCGCCGCGCCTCACCCGAGACGACGTGGTCGACGATCCCCACTCTGCCCGGTTGCGACATGCTTACCAAAACGAACAAGAGCCCGTCACGCTCGAGGAGACCCTCCGGGCCCGCCGCAGCTATTACGCATCGATCAGCTATCTCGACGATCGCATCGGTGAGCTGCTGCAAACCCTTTCCGAAACGGGCTTCGCCGACAACACCGTCGTCGTTTTCACGGCTGACCATGGAGACTTGCTGGGCGAGCGGGGGTTGTGGTTCAAGATGAGCTGGTTCGACTACTCGGCCCGGGTGCCGTTGATCATGCGCGGCCCCGGAATCGAAACCGGCCGAGTCGACGCCGCCGTGTCCCTGGTAGACCTGATGCCGACATTCATCGACCTGGCCGGCGGCAGCCCAGACACAACCATCGTCACCCCCTTTGAGGGAGCGTCGCTGTTGCCCCATCTTCAGGGTGGTATCGGGCGGGACGAGGCCATCGGGGAGTACCTCGCGGAAGGTACCGCTCACCCGGCCTTCATGATCCGGCGGGGCGGCTTCAAGTTCATCTCGGTCGAGGGCGACCCGGATCAACTGTACGACATGGCCAACGACCCCCTCGAGACCACCAACCTGGCCGACGATCGCCGCCACTCGGAGGCGGTGGCATCGCTACGGGCCGAGGTGGCAGATCGATACGACACCGAGACGCTCAGGGCACAGGTGATCGAAAGCCAGGCGCGGAGATCGTATCTGGCTCCGGCCATGAAAGGACGGGTGAGCTGGGACTTCACGCCTCCTTACGATGCCGACCGCAAGTACATCCGCAACTCGATGCCGATCTACGAGCTCGAGCGCCGGTCCCGATTTCCTCTGACGGACCGGGAGGACCGTTAGCGCCCGGTGTCGGCCCCCGAGAGCGAGGTGGTCGGTAGTCTGGCCCGGTGACTCAGAGAGGGCATCCCGACAGCCAGCCCGATCACACCGGTGTGATTACGTGCGTCGTGGACGAGAGTCCGAGATTCCACATGGAGCTGCTGCGGTGGTATGCAACCGCAAGCCGCTGTGCGGCCATCCCTCCCGGTCGCATGGTGGTCCATGCGGTGTCGGACACGAGGTCCGACGTTCTCGACTTCCTGCGGGCAGAAGGGGTAACGATCGAGCAGATCGAACCCTTCGACGAGAGGTCTCCTCACTGCAACAAAATCGCCGGTGCACGCAAACTCGCCGCTGCGTTGGATGGCGTCGGGACTGTGGCGCTGACCGATACCGACGTAGCCATTCTCCACGACCCCACTGCGATCGAACTCGCGTCCCGATCGATCGCCGGCAAGATCGTGGATCTTCCGAACCCCTCGGCAGAGGCCCTGGCCGCCGTTTTCGAAGCGGCCGGCCTGGCGGAGCCACCTCGGGTCCCGATTCCGTACCGCCCGGAGAGTACGTTTCGAGGAAACCTGAACGGGGGTCTGTACGTTCTCTCCGTACAGGACCTCGGTCACCTTGCCGATGCCTGGGGCAAATGGGCCCTGTGGCAGTTGGAACACCCCGGCCTCCTCGACGGTGAGATGTTCCATACCGACCAAATTGCCATGTGCCTCGCCATTGCCGACCTCGATCTCCACGTCCAGGCCCTCGACGCCTGGTGGAACCTTCCACTCCACCATCCGGACCTGCTGCCATCGGATCCGGGAGAACCGAAGCTCCTGCATTATCACTGGCTGCTCACCAACACCGGCATGCTCACGGAGACGGGTCATGACGCGACCGACGAGGCCATTCGTCGAGCGAATGAGGCTATTGCGGAGACGTATAAGGAGTTCTTCCCGAACGCCACCTTCTGGTCCTGGCGGTATTCGACGGATCCTGAACTCGGGTCAGGTGTGGGTAGTCGGGGACAGGCCTTAGAGGACAAGCGGCACCTATTGGGAAGGATTGTGGCGACCCTTAGGCCGGTGGAACTGCTCGATGTTGGCTGCGGTGATGGTGCTGCCACCGCCCATCTTGCGGTCGAGAAGTACACCGGCATCGACCTCTCCGCCGACGCAGTGGCGCTTGCCAGGGAGACACGCCCAACAGGCGACTTCGTGGTCGGAGATCCGACGGAGTTGTCGCGTAGTGCCGAGGTTGTCTTGTGCCTCGATGTACTGATACATCAAAGCAGCCTCACCGCGTATCGATCGCTCATCGAGTGGCTGGTCGACGCCACGGGGCGAGCCTTGGTCGTGGCCGGCTACGAGAGGGAGCCGGCGACCACGTCGGCGATGATCTCATACCACGAACCACTCTCCGTGTCGCTCCTTGAAGCCGATCCTGAGCTCGAGTTGTACCCGCTACGGGTGGCGCACGAGATCACGACGTACCTTGCTTTGCGCCGACCGCACGACCGCCATCCGAGAGACTTCAGCGCTAAAACGCTCGCTGACGCCATGAAGCACCACCCCGACCCGCTTTCGCTGGTATCTCTCCGGGGAACCGCGTGGGAGACCGTAGGATTCCTGCCCGACCACATGCCTCGGCTGTTCGAATACCCGATCGTGCTGGATCTCATTCGGCGCTTGGTACCGATCGGGTCCCGAATTGGTGATGTTGGGGCCGGAGTGAACCCACTCGTCCCGCACCTCCACCGACTCGGGTATCTCGTCGACACGATCGATCCGTCGACGCTGATCCGCCAAGAACCCAGAGGCGTTTGGAATGAGTGGGGGTACCTCGACTACGCCGCTCGCGGGTGGGCACACATGTCATGGAACTGCGAACTCGCCCAAGTACCGTCCGAGGTTCTCTTCGACATGCTCTTCTCGATCAGCGTCATCGAGCATCTACCTGCGGCAGACCGCCGTGCCCTGCTGTCCGACGTGGCTTCGAGACTCGTGCCGGGCGGCGAGCTGATTGTCACAGTCGACGTCCTTCGAGGTCGCCGGGCGCTGTGGAATCGATCTGAGGGAAGACAGGTCGAAGACGCGGCCAGTCACGGATCCATCGATGACGTCCGGTCCGAGCTCGAGGAAGCAGGATTCAGCGTCGTGCAGTCAACGGTGTTCGGCGAGCTCGGCGACAGCCCGGTCGATATCGGCCTGTTTGTCTGCCACCTGGACGGGGTTCGAACTCGCAGGACTGTTCGCCCCACGACTTCACGACAGTCCCTTTCCTCCGAAGGCATCAAGGATCCTCCTCAACGGGTCTGGCGGATCGAGGACAGCCGGTGGGGGGCAGATACTCCTCCATTGGAAGGAAGATGATGGTGACCCCGCAGGACATCTGGGAGGGCCGGCCGGAGTCGATCTGTGAGCGCCGCCACCGATGCTTTGAAACAGTCGTTTCAGGCGGCGATACCCCACACACGAACGCTATCGACGCGCGGCGCCAAACGCCACGCGAGAACCGTTGATGACCCCAGACGAAATCGCCGGCACCTACCGACTGATCAGCTGGCACGCCGAATCCGACGACGGGATTTCGTGGGAACCGTTCGGTCCGGGCACCCGGGGCCTCATCACTTATACATTCGAAGGGCGGATGGCGGGGATGCTGATGAAAGCGGACAGGCCTGCAAGCTCGGCGTCCAACCTTCCCGCCGCCCCACAGGCGGAACAGGCGCAGATGGCGGCGGGATATCTCGCGTATGCCGGTTCGTATTCGGTGACTGGTAGCACTGTGATCCACCACGTCGAGCTGAGCTTGTTTCCCAACTGGATCGGAACCGATCAAGTTCGCCACATCACGATGACCGAGGACGGTGACATGGTGCTCAGTACGCCCCCTTCTGTGAGCCGGTCCGGCAAGACCGTCGTCAGCCGCCTTCGCTGGAGACGACTGGACTGAACCCGCCTCGGGCAACCAGTTAGTAGTCAGGGCGTTTGCGCAATTGCTTGGTCTCGCCCCGTCGTCGCTTCTCGTGGAGTCGTCGGCGACGCGAGGCAGTCGTCGGTTTCGTGGCTCGTCGCTTCTTCTTCGGTCGCAGCAGATCAGCGATCAACTCTGCCAGCCGCTCCCTGGCGTCGTGGCGATTTCGGGATTGTGATCGCGTCCGATCGGAGGTGATCGTGATCACGCCTCCGGCCGTTCTGGATCCGCCCATCCGCCGGAGAACCGTCTTCTGAGACAGAGAAAGAGACGGGCTGTGCTCATAATCCCAGCGCAACGTCACCCTCGTCTCGGAGCGGTTGGCGTGCTGGCCGCCCGGTCCCCCGGACGTGGTGAACTCCCACTCGAGCTCGGATTCCGGGATCCGACAGTGGCCGGGCACGTCGATTCCGTTCATATTGCCTGAAGCGTACGTACTCGGGTTCGGACGCGGACAGACCCCGGGCCAGGGGGAGGTCCCGGGGTCTGTCGCGCGACTACCAGGTCATATGAGAAACCGATGTCTCTGTGCAAGCGAGGATCGCTTCCACCACTTGCCGAGACCCCAGGTCTCTCCGGCGTCGCTCATCGCGACCCCGGCCAGCACGACGGCGTAGACGAGGTGGTCGCCCAACACCGGGTGATGGTCCGGAGCGAGATAAGCCGTCCACATCATCACCAGCAAGATGGCTCCTGTTACGGCGGCTATCCGAACGCCAATGCCTGCCAACAGGGCGACGCCGATTCCCAGTAGTCCGATCATGAAAAGCCAATCCACGAAACTGCTCCCGGCCAGGCTCTGATAGAAGCCCTGCAGGGGGCCTTTCGTCTCGAATTCGAGGTAGCCCGACGTGGGGGATCCTCCTCTGATCCAGGCTGCTTCGGCCTCGGTCGCGAAACCGAGACCGAACGTCTTGTCCAGGAATGCCCAGAGGAAGATCGCTCCCAACATGAGGCGCAATGTCGCCCACACAAACCGAACCGACGAAGTGCCCGGAACATCACTACCCGGCGCAGCGTTCTCGGGAGAGTATGAGCGGGTGACCATTGTCGCCATAAGGCTGCCTCACGAGACCAGATTGACAACCCGATAACCATCGCGGGTTGGCGGAACGACGAGTAGGGCCTCGTGTCACATGTGCCGATGCCGACGTACTCACCCTGTTGTTGCCGGTTTCAGGGCTCGAGGCGGGCGGCGAGTGCGGCCGCCTCCGACCTCCGTTTCATCCCGAGTTTGTGCAGCATGTTCGAGACGTAGTTCTTCACGGTCTTTTCCGCCAGCGCCATCTCGTCTGCGATTTCCCGGTTGGTGAGGCCCTTGGTGATCAGCTCCAACACCCGCCGTTCCTGAGGAGACAACCGGTCGATCTGATTGTCGCCGCTCTCTCCCGACTCATAGCGTTCGAGTGCTGCCTGGGCATCGGGGTCGATGTGGGCTTCTCCCGCGGCCGCCCCCTCGATGGCCTCGATGAGGCGATCGGTGTCCATGGTCTTGAGAACGTATCCCTTGGCACCGGCATCGAGTGCAGCTCTGAGGCTGGCCGGATCCGCAAACGAGGTGTGGATCACGCAGGCGCCAACCAGATCCGCCGCCAGCAGGCGCTTGCACAATTCGGTCCCGCTGCCGTCGGGTAGCCGTAGGTCGAGCACGGCCACGTCCGCCCTGCAGGACGCGGCGACTTCCAGCGTCTCGGCCGCGGTGGAAGCCTCCCCGGCGACCTCCATCGTGCCGGTGCCTTCGAGGTGGTGGGTGATACCGGCCCGGACGATGGCATGGTCGTCGACCACCAGAACGCGGATCATGCGAGCATGATAGGGCCGGCCTTCATCCCGGGAGGCAATAGCCAAACGCCCCTAGTGCCTTGCAGCCGACCGCAAGTACGGTCACAGCATGAGACAGCTCGAATGGGCGGACTGTGCGGCGCTGCTCGCCAATCATCCGTTGGCCCATTTAGGGGTATGGGCCAACAGCGAGGTGTACGTCACACCGATCTCGTATGTCATGACCGACGATGGACGCGTGGCGTTCCGCACGCACGAGGGCAGGCGTTTGCAGGCTCTCAAGATGCATCCTCGCGTATGTATCGAGGTCGCCAGCTACGAGGAGAACTCGGGCAACTGGAAGAGCGTGATCGGCTGGGGGAAAGCCTCCATCGTCACCGACGCAGCGGTGATCCACAGCGTGGAAGAAGCGCTGCTCGCCAAATATCGCTCAGCCGTCAGCTTTCCGGCGACGCTGGGGCGGTCGAACGAAGGATCCGTCGTCGTGGCCGTTGATCTGGACACGGTCACGGGGCGCTCGTCGAACGCCTTTGTGTTTCGCTCCCGCCCGGGAAGATGGTGAGAGTGTTACCAGGTCTCAGGATCCCGACGGGTCTCGGAGAACACCCGCACCGCGAAGGTGGCTGCTTCTGCCCGGCTCCGCAAATCGAGCTTACGTAAGAGGTTCGATACGTAATTCTTGACCGTTTTCTCGGCCAGGTAGACCTCGTCGGCGATCTGGCGGTTGCTGAGCCCCTGCCCCAGCAACTCCAGGACTCGCTTTTCCCGCTCGGACAGCCCCGCCAATTCGCTGGGCCCTTCGCCTTCGTGTCGGATCGAGTGAAATAGGTCCGAGGTCAATGCGGGATCCAGTACCTCGCCCCCTGCCGCGACGGTCCTGACGGCATCGATGATGACCTTTGAGTCCAAAGCCTTGAGCAGAAACCCCGAGGACCCGGCCTTGATTGCGCGTTGCAACGCTTCCTCGTCTGCATGAGATGACAGCATCAACACTTTGACTTCCGGAAAACGCTCCAATATGTCCGAGCAGACGGCACTGCCGGCCTTGTCGGGAAGTCGCTCGTCGAGCATCACGACATCGGGGGAGTCGTAGCCGATTCGCCGGATCGCCTCCGATGCGTTCCCGGCTTCACCAACCACGACGATGTCCGGCTGGGCCGACAGGAGAGCGGACAGGCCTTCGCGCACCACTTGGTGGTCGTCCACGAGCAGGACCCGGATCTTGTCACCCACTGCGATCACCTCGGTTGAGCGGTAGGCGTAGTCTTTGATGATGACAGCCCGCCTCGGACCGGACAACCTCAGCGACCTGTTTGGAGCAGCTTCCGACGTTGCCGGGCAAGCCGATCTGCGCAACGTTCTGTTCAAAGTCGTTCAAACCGCCATGCAGGTTACGGGAGCGCGCTACGGAGCGTTGGGAGTGGTCGGCGACGATGGCCGCCTCGACGAGTTCCTCCACATGGGGATGGACGAGGAGACCGTGGCTCGCATCGGATCCCCACCGACTGGACACAGCGTGCTCGGTACCGTGAGCCGAGGAGCGACCATTCGGCTCGATCACATCACCGATCATCCCGATTCGGTCGGTTTCCCTCCTCACCACCCGCAGATGGAAGGCTTTCTGGGCGTCCCGCTGCGAACCGGGGAACGGATATTCGGCAATCTGTACCTCACCGAGAAAGAAGGCGGATTCTCGGACGAAGACCAGGCGGTGGTCGAGACACTCGCTCTGATCGGGGGAACGGCGATCGTCAGCAACCTGCTGCACGCCCGGTTGCAGCGGGCGGCGGTGTTCGATGATCGCGAGCGCATCGCCCGCGACGTCCACGACGCCGTCATCCAAGATCTGTTTGCCGTCGGTTTGTCGCTCGAAGGGATCTCACAGCGGATCGCGGACACCGACGCCCGCCAGGCGATCGCCAATGCAATATCGCGCCTCGACGAATCGATTGCCTCGCTTCGCCACTTCATTTTCGACCTCACGCGATCTGACAACGAGGAACGGCCGATCACGACGGAGGTATCGGAGCTGGTCCAGGAACTCGCCGAGTCCTACCGGGCCCGGGTGGACCTAACGTTCAGCGGCATGCTCGGCGACATCTCCGACCGGATGGCCGATGCCGTGATGCACATCGTCAAAGAGGCCACCTCCAACGCGTTACGACACGGCGGTGCCGACAGCGTGCAAGTGATCGTATCCGGCAATGCGCTTGATCTTCGAATCAGCGTCAGCGATCGGGGCACCGGATTCGAGCCCGAGGAGATCTCACCGGGGATGGGCTTGGGGAACATCCGACAACGGGCGTTCGACCTGGGAGGAACGGTCGAGATCCACTCCACGCTGGGAGAAGGCACGATGCTCACGGTCAACCTACCGCGCCGGACCTGAGGTCGAAGCCCTTATCGAGGCCCCCAAGGCGACTTCGAACGGTGGCCGGGAAAAGCCGCCGCCACCCTTGGATCGCGACAGGGGACCGCCATGGCAGCAACGTCATAGCAACAGCATCGAGAGCCACGCCTGTGCGTGGGAGTGGCTGGGTCAGGCCTCGGAGGTCTTCGTGACGTCGAACACCGACCAGAGGACGTCTTTGATGCTGGCCATGCCGATGAGGTCCCCATTGTCCATCACCGGGAGGTGCCGATACCCGGCCGTCAGCAGCCAGCTGGCCGCCTCCTCCACATCCACGTCGGCTCCGATGGTGTCCGGGTCCGTTGTCATCCACTCGCGAACGGTTGTGGTCTGCATGCTGGCGTGTTGGGCGACCGCCCGCAGGATGTCACGCTCGGTGATCACGCCGACCAGCTCGCCCTTCTCGGTCACTGCCAGCGCGCCGATCTGCTGAGATTCCATTTCTTCTGCCGCCTGGGTCATCGTGAGGTCGGGGCCGCACAAGAACGCAGTGCCACCGACCAACTCGCGTATCTTCACTACCGCTCCCTTCTCTATGATGCTCATCCAAGCATGCACCAGTGACGATAGCCGTCCCCAGGGCCGTCTGGCCTGTGCCGGCGGGCCTGAACCGAAGGGGCCTTCCGTCCCTAGCAAAGCCGGAACCGATCGAGCATCGTCGGTGCACGAAAGGAGTTGGCATGCTAGAAGTCGACCGAATCCTGGTGCCGATTGGCATCTCCCACGACCCCGAAAGCTCCATGGAGGCGGCCAGCACCATGGCAAAGATGTTCGATGCCGACGTCCGGCTCCTGGCAGTGATCGATCCGAAGTCGACCCGATCCCTCACCGAGTTCGCCGACGTCGAGGGAATCACGATCGAAGAGGCGGGGCGGGTTCATCTCGAACGGCTTGCCCGCGAGCTGGGCGAGAGGGGGGTCAAGGCCAGTGTGAGCGTCGTCTTCTCCGACCACACGGCCGAGGCCATCGCCCACGAGGCCGTCACGTGGGCCGACCTGATAGTGATCGCCACCCATGGCCGCAAGGGGGCCGGTCGCTGGATATTGGGCAGTGTGACCGATGGTGTTGTCAGAAGGACCGATGTGCCCGTCATGGTGGTCCCGCTGGCGGACTGATCGACCACCGCCCGAGACCGGCGGCTCATCCGGTTCCGGATCAGCTCTTGGCGATGTGCACGTCACAGGGCGCCAGATGCAACACCCGGTGTGACGTGGATCCGAGTATCAGCGACTTGAAACTGCTCATCCCCCGAGAACCGACCACGATCATGTTCGCACCCACCTGGGCGGCGTATTCGACCAAGGCATCGGCCGGATTCCCGCTCAATGTCTCACGCGTGACATTGGCGGTCGAACGGTCGAGATGCGGCGCCATCAATTCCCAGGTGGCGGCCGCCCCTTCATCCTCGATCTGAGCGAAGTCCACCGCGGGCACCGGGGCCGACATGTAGAGGGCAGCGGGGATGTGCTTGACGTGCACCACGTGTAGATCCATGTTGAGCGCTTCCGCCAGCTGGATGGCCCGCTGGACAGCCACCTCAGAATGCGGAGCATTTTCGATGCCGACCACAATGCTCATGCGTTCCCTCCGTATGCCTCGCTCTGC